>PMEV01000401.1 GCA_003154855.1 Bryobacterales bacterium | reverse complement strand
TGCCTGAACCTGAACTGCTTCTCGGACACGCCGGGCCAGTCGTTCCAGACCACCACGAACAAGGAAGGCAAAGTGGCGGAGTCGGTGTTCATCGCGGGGCTGTTTGTGCTGGCGGGCAAGGAACTGGCGGCTATCGCGCGGCATCGCGGGCTGGAGGCGGAAGCGGCGACCTATCTCGAAGAAGCGGCCAAGATGGACCAGGTGGTCCACAAGCACGGCTGGGACGGCGAGTGGTTCGTGCGCGCTTACGACGACTTCGGGCGCAAGGTCGGTTCCGCGGAGTGCGAGGAAGGGAAGATCTTCATCGAGACGCAGGGCTTCTGCGTGCTGGCGGGCATCGGGCTGGAGGACGGGCTCGCCAAGCGGGCGCTGGAGGCGGTGCGCGAGCATCTGGCCACGCCGCACGGGATCGTGTTGCAGCAGCCGGCTTACTCGCGCTACTACATCGAGCTGGGAGAGATTTCCTCTTATCCGCCGGGCTACAAGGAGAACGCCGGCATCTTCTGCCACAACAACCCGTGGGTGATGATCGCCGAGACGTTGGTGGGCAACGGCGACCGCGCGCACGACTACTACACGCGCATCAATCCGTCGGCGCGGGAAGGGATCAGCGATCTGCATCGCTGCGAGCCGTACGTTTACTCGCAGATGATCGCCGGCCGCGACGCACCGACGTTCGGCGAAGCCAAGAATTCGTGGCTCACCGGGACCGCGGCGTGGAACTACTACGCCATCACGCAGTTCATTCTGGGCATCCGCCCGGCGTATGAAGGCTTGCAGATCGCGCCGGTGATCCCGCAGAACTGGGCGGGATTCAAGGCCACGCGGAAGTTCCGCGGGGTCACGTATCACATCCAGGTGGAGCGCGTGGGCGCGGGAAACCACGTGGCGCTCAGCGTGGATGGCGCGCCGATTGCGGGCGACACCGTGCCGCCGCCGGCCGATGGGCGAAGCGAAGTCACGGTGCTTGCGAGGTTGAGTTAGCCATGTACCTGGCCAGCGAAGAGCGTTACGGATCGATGTCCTACCGGCGTTGCGGCCGGAGCGGCCTGTGCCTGCCCGCGATCTCTCTGGGGCTGTGGCACAACTTCGGCGGAGTGGATAGCCTGGACGAAGGCCGGGTCATGCTGCGGCGGGCCTTCGACCTGGGCATCACGCACTTCGATCTGGCCAACAACTACGGACCGCCGCCGGGCTCCGCCGAGGAGACCTTCGGGCGCGCCTTGAAGCTGGATCTGGCGGCCTATCGGGACGAGCTGATCGTCTCGACGAAAGCCGGCTACGGGATGTGGCCGGGGCCCTATGGCGACTGGGGGTCGCGCAAGTACCTTCTGGCCAGCCTGGATCAAAGCCTGAAGCGCATGGGATTGGAGTACGTCGACATCTTCTACTCGCACCGGCCGGACCCGGAGGCGCCGCTGGAAGAGACCATGGGGGCGCTGGACCAGGCGGTCAGGGCGGGGAAGGCGCTGTATGCGGGCATCTCGAACTACAACCCGGCGCGGACGGCCCAGGCGGCGAAGATCCTGCGCGAGTTGGGTACTCCCTGCCTGATCCACCAGATGAAGTATTCGATGTTCGAGCGAACGCCCGAGGAGGGATTGTTCGAAGCGCTGGGGGCGGAGGGGATCGGCGGGATTGCGTTCACTCCGCTGGCGCAAGGGCTGCTGACGGACCGCTACCTGGAAGGCATTCCCAGCGATTCGCGGGCGGCCAAGGCGCACGGCTTCCTCAAAGAGAAGGACGTGAATGCGGCGCGCCTGACTCAGGTGCGCGCGTTGGACGAGGTGGCCCGTGAGCGCGGCCAGAGCCTGGCGCAGATGGCGCTGGCCTGGGTGCTGCGCGACGAGCGTATGACCAGCGCGCTGATCGGCGCGAGCAAGGTCGAGCAGATCGAGCAGAATGTGGCGGCGCTACGGAACCTGCACTTCTCGGGCGAAGAGCTGAGCCGCATCGACGGGATTCTGGAGCGGGCGGCGCACTGATATGACTGGCAGCCATCTGATCATGCCTTTGGTCCTCGGGATAACAATCGTCGGCGGCGCGGGCGCACAGCAGCGGCCGCCCATTCTGGGGGTCGCGCACATCGCGCTCAAGACCAACGATCTGGCCGCGGCCCGGGCGTTCTACGGAAAGTACCTGGGCTATGAGGAAGCGTTCAGCTTGTCGCTGCCCGGCGGCGGGATCGAGATGACGTTCTTCAAGGTGAACGACCGCCAGTACATCGAGGTGCTCCCCGGGCTGAAGGACGAAACCGAGGACCGGCTCTCGCACATCGCCTTCGAGACCACCAACGCAGAGCAAATGCGCGCCTACCTGGCGAGCCGCGGCGTCCCGGCCACGCTGCGCACGCTTCCCGACGGGAACGCGAGCGTGGTTATCCGAGATCCGGATGGCCACACGGTGGAGTTCGTCCAGTACATGCCGGAGTCGCTCGAGATTCGCAACGCAGGCAGGTTTCTGGCGGCCTCGCGGATTTCCGAGCACATCGGGCACGTTGGCTTTACGGTCTCGGACCGGGCCGCGGCCGACCGCCTGTTCAAGGACATTCTGGGCTTCCGCGAGGTTTGGCACGGCGGCTTCACGGACGATGGGCCGCCCAACTGGGTCGCCATGCGCGTCCCCGAGGGCCACGATCATCTGGAGTACATGCTCGAGGTGCGCAACCCGTCGCCCCGAACGCTGGGCGTGATGAATCACTTGTGCCTGATCGTTCCCAGCGTGGATGCCAGCTATAAGACGCTGCTGGCGCGCGGGATGAAGATCGCGGATCCGCCTAAAATCGGGAGGGACGGCAAGTGGCAGCTCAACCTCTACGATCCCAACTTCACGCGGGCGGAGCTGATGGAACCGAAGCCGGTGCAAAAACCGTGCTGCTCGCCGTTTCTGGAATAACAAGGAGCAGGGAAGATGAAATCGCTTGCGTTACTGTGCTTGACGGTGTGCCTGTGCGTTTTGCCGGCGGGAAGCCAGACGCCGCCGGGAGTCCAGCGCATTCGCAACGGCGTTCAACTGAACGCCGGGGATCTGAACGTGCGGGTGCAGTTCTATTCGGAGAGCACGGTTCGCGTGGTGAAATGGCCGGCCGCGGGTAAGCCCGATAAGCTCAGCCTCTCCGTGATTCAGACGGATGTTCCGGAGCTGGGCGTGAGTTTTGAGGAGAGCGCCGGGGCGGTTACTCTGAGTTCGGCCAAGCTCAAAGTTCGGTTGAACAAGAGCGACGGGACGATTCAGTATCTCGGGAGCGACGGGCGAACGGTTCTGAAGGAGCAGGGGAAGGGCAGCTTCACGCCGTGTCCCATCCAGGGAGAAAAGGCCGCGTTCGGCGTCCGGCAGGAGTTCGCACCGACCCCGGAGGAAGGGTTGTACGGACTGGGACAGCACCAGACCGGCTACATGAACTATCGCGGGCGGACTGTGAACCTGGTGCAATCCAACACGGATGCGGTCACGCCGATGCTGATTTCGACCGCAGGCTACGCCATCTTCTGGGACAACTATTCAAAGACCGTGTTCTCCGACGGGCGTGACGGCGCATCCTTCTGGTCGGAGGTGGCGGACAACATCGATTACTACTTTCTGTACGGGCCGACGATGGATCAGGCGATTGCCGGATACCGCGAGATCACGGGACAGGCTCCGATGTACGGCAAGTGGGCTTACGGCTATTGGCAGAGCAAGGAGCATTACGCAACGCGCGACGAACTGCTGAGCATCGCCGCGGAGTATCGCAAGCGGCGGATTCCGATCGACAACATCGTTCAGGACTGGACTTACTGGGGTGG
>PMEV01000427.1 GCA_003154855.1 Bryobacterales bacterium | reverse complement strand
CGTGGGAGGGCCGCCGGGCGCCTGGCTCGCGGGGTCGGGCTGGGAGGCGGGCTGCATGGAGTCTCGATCAGCGCCGGTGCGGGTTCTTGGCCAGGTGTTCCGGCTGGTGCTTGCGCCGCAGATAGCTCTCGACGTAGGCCTGCGCCTGTTTGTGGAGCAACTGGTTCGGGCAGTCGCTGAGGAACTTGCCCGCGTCAACCGAGTATTCCAGCGTGCCGTGCTCGTGCGCCGTGTGATTCCGTTCGGAAACATAGAAGACGCTGAGCGCGCCGTCCTGATCGCTGGTCACGCTGAAGCGGGTCGCATCCGGGCCGGGCTCGTCGGGAAAGCGGGGACACCTGCCGCGGGCGTAGCCGAGGTTGCAGCAATCGCGCAGCAGGGCTTCGTCGGGGCGCCAGTCGCGCATGGGATCCACGCGGCACAGCCCGCTGTAGGCGTCCCCCAGCGGCAAACGGGGCTGCTTCGCCTTCTTCTCGGATCGCGCCTGCGGATAGAAATAGGGACACGCCATCGCAGGTATATTAGCATAGAAGCCAATGAGCGACCGTCTTGAAGTGCTGCGGAACATTCTGGCCGAGGACCCTAACCATCGCCTGGCGCGCTACGGGCTGGCCATGGAGTACGTAAAGGCGGGGTGCCTGGAGGACGCGGTGACCGAGTTCCGCGCTCTGCTGGCCAGCCACCCCGACTACGCCTACGCCTACTTTCACGCCGGGCAGACGCTGGAACGGCTGGCGCGCCTCGACGATGCCCGGCAGATGTACACGGACGGGATCGCGGCGGCCGGGCGCGCCGCGGACGCCCACGCCGCGAGCGAGCTGCAGGCCGCGCTGGACCTGCTGGGGTGAGCGGTTGCGCCCGATTGCCATCTCTCTGCGCGGTCTCACCAGTGGCGCCGGCGGTCTTGCCGCCGGTGTCTTGCTAGGATCGAATCCAGCGATCGCAGACTGGCCGATAGCGTGCCCTGGCGCGGCAACGCAAGGTGAAAAGGAATACACCGGCGGCCAGACCGCCGGCGCTACCCTGCCGAAGCGCCAAGCTCAAAACGGCAAATCGTCGTCGCTGACGATGTCGCCGGCGCCTTCTTCGGGCGCTGGAGCCGGAGCAGCGGCGGGGGCGGCGGAGGGAACCCGCTGCGGGCCTCGCGGCGCGGAAACCGGCCGCGCGGGCGCGCCCTCCTCACCGGCGGTGGCAACCTCGGCCCCACGGCCGCCGAGCAGGATCACGTTATCGCCGATCACTTCGGTGAAGTAGACCTTCTTGCCGTCCTTGTCGTCGTAGGTCCGTGTTTGGAGGCGGCCCTCGATGTACACCTGCGTTCCCTTGGTCAGGTAGGGGCCGACGTTCTCCNNGTGGTTTTGGCGGCGCCGCCGGTGGTAAAGCGCGTCTCCGCGTCCCGGCCCAGGTGGCCGATCAGAATGACTTTGTTAACACTTCGCGATGCCATATTGCCTAGCACTTTACCACAACCACGGCTCTCCGGTCACAGCGTTTTGGGGGGCGCGATTTCCCTTGTCGATTCAGCGATTTGCCTCCGCGAAGGCGCGCTGCGGCCCACTCGCCAGCCTTCCGCTCGGCGATTATGGAAGCAGAGAGGGTGACTGGGCTGCGAAAATCCTTGTTCCGAGCCAGACGGGAGCTACAATAGGGATTCGAGGCAGGCGCAGAAGCGGAATGATGGCGATGATGCGCTCGGAACTCGGCACTCGGCTTCTGCTCGCGGCGTTGGCCGCGCCCATTCTCCTGAACGCCCAGAGCCCGCTGGCGGGCTTGGATTCCCCGGGGGCGCTGCGGATGTTCCCCTCCGACCGGGCCATTCTGGAGGTCCAGGACCCGCGCCAGGATCTGCCTTGTTCCGTGAACCCGGTGAAGCCGGCGCTGGGCTTCGACTTGCGGTTTCACGCGGGCTACGAGGTCGGTATCCCGCTCAAGAACCTGGCGGGCCTGGAGAACCAGTTGACCATGATCTTCCGGGTCACGCCCGAGNNTGGCTGATGCGCGACCGAAGCGAACACCTGTGCTCCTCCTACTGGGATGCGGAGGCGACGCTTCCGCCCAAGGACAAGCAACTCACGCTGCCAATCCTGCCGGGCGCCGTGCGAGCGGCGGAGGCGGAAGCCTTCAAGGACGAGCCTCCTGTGCAGCGGACGCGGGGCGAGGCTCCGTTGAACGTGAAGGTCCTGGTGAATTTCGCTCCTCTGCACGCGCATGGCGCCACGCTGCAACCGCTGGACACGGTCGCGCTCGTCTCCATCCTGAGGACCATCGTCCGCGAACCGCGGATCGGCAGGTTCTCCGTGGTGGCGTTCAATCTGGAGGAGCAGCGCATCCTGTACCGCCAGCGAGACTCCGAGCGGATCGACTTCCCCGCCCTCGGCGAAGCGCTGCACTCGCTCAATCTGGGTACCGTCGATTTAGGACGGCTGAGCCAGAAGAATGGTGAAACGGAGTTCCTGGCGAATCTCATCCAAAGAGAGATAGGAGGCGCGGACCACCCGGACGCTCTCATCTTCGCCGGCCCGAAAGCACTGCTCGACGAAAGCGTTTCAACCGAGTCGTTGAAGGAAGTGGGAGAGGTTCAGTACCCGGTCTTCTACATGAATTACAATCTGCACCCAGACAGCACACCCTGGAGGGACGCCATCGGGCGTGCGGTAAAATTCTTCAAGGGCTACGAGTACAGCATCAGCCGGCCGCGGGATTTGTGGGCCGCGGTCGGCGAGATTGTCTCGAAAGCGGCCAAGCTCAAGAACGTCCGGAGGCTGGCCGCGGCGCCGGGCAGTGAATGATATGAAGATTCGTCGATTATCCTTCGCGATCCTTTTGCCGATTGCGATGGCAGGCACGGGCCTGGCCCAGAAGCCAGGCGTGGAGCGGCTGGCGCCCTTTGTGCCTTCGCCGCAGCCGGTCGTCGAGCGGATGCTCGAAGCGGCGGACGTCAAGCCGGGCGAAACCGTCTTCGACCTGGGCTGCGGGGACGGCCGCATTCTGATCACCGCCGCGCGCGATTTCAAAGCCAAGGGAGTGGGCGTCGAACTCTCGGGCGAACTGGTGAAGCAGGCCCGCGAGCAGGTGAGCAAGCTGGGTCTTTCCAACCGCATCACCATCCTGCAGGGCGATCTGCTGGCGGCCGACTTGAGGTCCGCCGACGTGGTCACCCTGTACCTGCTCACCGAGTCGAACGACCGGCTGAAGCCGATTCTGCAGAAGTCCCTGCGGCCGGGTGCGCGCGTGGTGTCGCACGATTTCAGTATCCGGGGCTGGAAGCCGGCGCAGGTGGCAAGGGTCGAAGTGAGCGGCCGGTTCCACACGATTTACGTCTACCAGATGCCGCCGGTGAAGGATTGAAGCGCCTTCTTCTCGCCGCCGCCCTGCCCCTTTGGCTCGGCTGCTCCGCTCAACCGGGCGTCGAGGCGTTGCGCGACCTCTCCTACACCGCGGGTCAACCCGAGGACGCAGCCCGGCACCAGCTTGATATCTACCGGCCGGCCAGCGCGCACAACGCCACGGTGCTGCTATTCATACACGGTGGCGCGTGGAGCACGGGAGACCGAAGCCAGTATACGGCTCTAGGCAAGCGCTTCGCCCAGGAGGGCATCCTCACTGCGGCGCCCAGCTACCGGCTGGCCCCCGGGAACCAGCATCCGGCGCAGATTGAGGACGTGGCCGCGGCCTTCGCCTGGGTGGTTCGCAATGCCGAGAAGTACGGCGGCGATCCGCGGCGGATCTTCGTGGCTGGGCATTCGGCGGGCGGCCATCTGGCGGCGCTGCTCAGTCTCGACCCGCGCTACTTGCAGGCCCTGGGCCTCTCTTCGCGCAACATTCGCGGCGTCGTCGCGCTGAGCGGCGTTTATGAGATTCGCGGGCCACGATCGGTGTTCGGCAGCGATCCTGGGGCGCTGGAGCAGGCCTCGCCGTTGCGCTACGTCAGTGCCAGCGCGCCTCCCTTTCTGATCGGCTATTGCGAGCGCGATTTCGCGACGCTCCCGGCGCAGGCCCGCCGCTTCCACCGCGCCTTGATAGACGCCGGCGTGCCGGCCGAGTTGCTCTTCATCCCCGGCCAGGGTCACATCTCGGAGATCCTTCACATGGCGGCGGAGGACGATCCAATCGTCCAGGCGATGCTGCGATTCATGCAACGATAGCGCGCCCCGCTTCAGGCGCTCTTCTGGTGGACAGCCCCATTGGCCGTCCCTTCGGTGGCCGGACTCTTCCGTACGGTAGCCAGTTCGAGCGTCTGCCGGATGCGCTCCCGGAGGATCTCCGCGCACAGCGGCCTGGCGATGGTGTCCTGGGCGCTTCCGGCGCCGGGCGCGTCCGAGAGGTAGAGCACCCGCAGGGTGGGAAACCGATGCGACAGCTTCTGGGCCAGCCGGACGCCGTCGATGCCGGGCAGATCGACAGCCAGCAGCAGCAGATCCACGGGATGGCAGGCACACACGCACAGCGCCTCGAGTCCGCCGCGGGCTTCGAAGACCCTGTACTCCGGGCTGCGCAGCGCGCTCTTGACGAACGACCTGACCTCGGGCGCGGGGTCGGCTATGAGAACGATCCTGGATGGCATACGGCGACCGAACTACTGTATCCCGTCGCGGGTAGGGAATGCAACGGCAGCCAGGTCCGTGTCGGCGGCACGGGTCATGCGAAACAGCCAGCTCCCCGGCAGGTAGCGAGCCAACGGAACCACCCAGCCCAGGCGGAGCGCCGCGCGAAACAGAGCCGCCATTCGAAAAGGCGCTTCAAGCAGCCTCGAGCACTGTCGGACGTAGGTCCGGCCGGGCACCTGGCGGGCCGCGCAAAGGCCGGCCATCCGGCCCGTGAGTAACGCATTGAGCATGCCCGTTCCGGTGAACGGATCGACAAACCCGAGCGCGTCGCCCGCCGGGTACATGCCGGGCTGAGGCTGGTCATACCCACTTCTGGAGAAGAGCAAGGGGCCGGTCGTGAGCCAGCGCATGTTCCGCGTGAGAGGCGCAAGCCGCTCGCCCAGCGGCTGCCAGCGGGCGAGCAGTTCATCCGGCTGGAAACTGAACCGGCGAAGCGTACTCTCCGGCGCGATTCCGCACACGTTTGTAATTCCGTCCTCGACCGCGCTCACACCTACGTAGCAGTCTTCAAAGAAGAAGAGTTCGACGGCGTCGTTCACGGGGCCTTCGAAATGAGCCTTAAAGCCAAACAGCCGGTTCCCCCGGCTGGCCACCGCCCTCCGGCCGGTGGCGATCACTATGGGCGCCTCGCCGTCTCTTACAGGTTCGCGAGCCAGACGTTGGCCCGCGCCCGGATCGCGATCGACCTCCGCACCGAGAAGCACGGCCCGGTCAAACAGCAGCCGGTCGAGCTGATAGCGGCTCAGTCCGTAGGCGCACTCGGCCAGCGTCCATTGCTTGGCACGCGGGCCGAGGTGGAGAACACATCTGCGGATGCGCGCCGGCCGAAGTCCCAGGAAATCCTGCCACACGCCCAAGGCTTCCAGGATTCGGGCGACGCCGGGGGAAAGGAACTCCCCGCAAACCTTGTGGCGCGGGAACGTCGACTTTTCGAACAGCCGTACCGCGGCCGACTCGGAGAGGGCGGCAATCGCCGCCGCCGACCCGGCCGGCCCAGCTCCGAGAATCCGAATCGCAGCCACGCGAATCACCTGGAGGCGCATGCAGCCGCCCCTTATCCATTTTGACCGAACGCGAGGTCCATTGGCGCCGAGTCGCGGAAGCTTAGACTATAATTCGGTCAGGGAAGCGATGAACCGCTGTCAAGAGTCCGAGCTGCTGGATCGCGACGGAGTTCCGGATGCTCAGGCCGCACGCGCGTACCAGGACCTGACTCGCATCCATCGATATCTGGGGGACACCCGCCTCATCGTTGGGGCGCTACGGCGCGATCCACTGCCGGTGCGGCGTGTGTTGGATGTGGGGTGCGGCCACGGAGGCGTGCTGGCCGACGTGCGAAAACAGCTCGGCGTCGAAGTGGTGGGCGTGGACGTCAAATCGCCGGGGGTCCGCCATGGGTCGATTCCAATCATCCAGGCGGATGCCACTCGGGACCCGCTGCCGATGGCGGATGTAGCGTTCTCGATGTATCTCGGCCATCACCTTTCCGACGACGGCCTGGTGGCCCTGATCCGCAACGTAGGCCGATCGTGCCGCCGCTTCATTCTGCTGGATCTGGTGCGCCATAGATTGCCTTTGGCGCTATTCCGCCTGTTCGTCGCGCCGCTCGCGTCTCCCATCGTCGCCATCGACGGCCGGATCTCAATCCGCAGGTCTTACACGGGCTCCGAGCTGGAGTGTCTGGTCGGCAAAGCCCTGGCGGGCTCGGCCTCGCGGAGCCGGCATTCCATCGCGCCGCTGTGGATACGCCAGGTCGCCGATATTTCCTACGCGCAGGACTGACACCGTGCCGCAGGCCGCAGCCGGCCTAAGCGTTGTGAAGGGAATTTCGGCTGACCTGCAGCACTTCTTGCCTGGTGAATGGCAGGACTTGCACATGACGAGTTGCGGGAGCTAGGGTTTCTACCTTATGTCCGCCTACATTCCGCTATGGCCCCCGACCTGCACTGCATTGGGTGGAGAAGAGGTGTGAAATGATGACGCTTTTGATTGTTCTGCTGGTGTTGTTCGTGCTCGGCGGTGGGGGGTGGGGATATTCTCGTTGGCGCGGGTAGCGCCGGCGCGACTCGAGACGCTAGACCCCCAGTCTTTCCTTGAGGGTGCGGACGCGGTCGCGGGCCACGGTCAACTCCGTGCGCTTTTCGTCCTTCAGACGCACCAGAACCCGTCCGGCGAACCAGGAATCCACCTCCTGCACCCAATCCAGGTTCAAGAGGATGGCGCGGTGTATGCGCAGGAACTTATGCGGGTCGAGTTTCTGCTCGAGTTCGGAGATGCTGTAATCCACCGCCCAGGCCCGCCCGCCGGAGGCCGCGAAGGTGAGCTTGTCGCGGGCGAAAAAATGGGTGACGCGGGCCAGGTCGAGCAATTGCACCCGCTCGCCGGTGCGCGAGGCGATGCGATCCGGATAGCGGGGCTCCCCCGAGCGCAGCGACTCGGCCAATTGTTTCATCACCTCGCGAAGATCCGGCGGGCTCGCCGGCGCTCCGCGCAGCCGATCGAGTTTCGCGAGCGCGCGCTCGAGTTGCCGCCGGTCCACCGGCTTGAGCAGGTAGTCGATGGAGTTCACCTCGAAGGCCTGGAGCGCGTACTGATCGAAGGCGGTCGTGAAAATGACTAGCGGCTGCGCGGGCAGGCGGGCCAGCAGCTCGAATCCGTTCAACCCCGGCATCTGGATATCCAGGAACAGCACGTCCACGGTCTCACGCGAGAGGAATTCGAGCGCGGCCTCGGGATCGCGGGAGGTGCCCAGAATTCGGCATCGCCCGGTCTCCTCGATCAATCGCGAAAGACGGCGCAGCGCGAGCGGCTCGTCGTCGACCAGATAGGCGCGGAAGGGGTCCGGGGCGCTCATGAGGATTGGGCAGGATGCGGCAGCCGGATGCGCACCGTCGAAAACGGCTCGCGCCGGCCGGTCTCCAGACGGGCCGCACTCCCGAACAGAGCGTGGAGCCGCGATTGCAGGTTATCGAGGCCGTGGCCGGGCGGCATGTCCTCGAGACGGAAACCGGGGCCTGTATCGGCGACTTCCAGCTCGATGCGATCTTCCGCCGCGCGGGCCGTAACGCGGATCTCGCCTCCCTCGCGCCGCGGGGCGATGGCATGCTTGACGCTGTTCTCAACCAGCGACTGGAGCGAAAGCGGCGGCACCTCGAGGGACTCCAGCTCCGGCGGAACGTCGATCGAATAACGCAGGCGGTCGCCGAAGCGAGCCTGTTCGATGGCCAGATAGTCGGCCACCACGCGCAGTTCTTGGGCCAACGGCGCCAGGCTGCGCTGGCCGGCGTCGAGGGAAAAGCGCAGCAAGGTGGCGAGCTTGGCGATCATATCCTCGGCGCGGCGCGGGTCCTCGGGGATGAGCGAGGCGATGGAGTTCAGCGTATTGAACAGGAAGTGGGGGTGAATGCGGGATTCCAGGGCGGAGAGCCGCGCCTCGGCAGCCAGCTTCCGCGCGCGTTCCTCCTCCAGTTGGCGGGTGCGCAGCTCGAGCGTGGTTTCCTCCAGCCGCACGCGCATGGTCTCGTAGAAAATGGCGCCCAGGCCGAAGGTCAGGGCGATCAGCGAGCTGAAGCGCAGGATGAAGTGGAAGTCCCTCCAGAAAACCGCGCCGGAACTCAGGCCGAGGGCGACAACCAGACCGCCGCCGAGCAGGCAGCCCACGGCGGTCAGCGCCAGGAGCGCGGCCACGTAGGTCGCCAGCTTCACTGGGAAGCGCCGCGAGTAGCTCCATTCGCCTAGCCGGGGTAGCGTCGCCGAAGCGAGCGTGCCGATGCAAAAGGAATAGATGAGCGACGTGGCAAAAACGTGGGCCCAGGCGCCCAGAGTGGCCTCGTTATGGAACCATATAAAGAGCAGGGCGGCGGTGACCGCAGCGGCCAAGTTGATCCAGACCACGCGCAGCGCATAGCGCCGGCCCCACCGGCGTTTCCTGCCAAGCTGCGACGGGCTGGAGTTCACAATTGCACCCGGATGCCGGCTGAGAGCAGCGCGGCGTAGGGGATCATACCATACTGGGAACGCCACTCTTTGCCGCTCGGCGCCAGCACTTCTCCATACAGCGAGAAGTGCCTGCCCAAGCGGCGCGTGGCGTCCAGCACCAGGACACGGCTGCGATCGCCGAGATTAGCGACGAGCGACGCGGCGAGGTCCCATTCCTTCCAGCCCGGCAACTCGCGCAACCGCGATTTTGCGGCGCGCAGGTAGGCGTAACGGCTGCCCGTCCCCGGGGAGTAGAACTCGAAGATGGTTCCGAATCCCGAGCGCAGGGTGTACTTGCCGCCCAGCAGCACGGCGGAGGTGTCGCCGTGGGCGAATTCGCCGTGGATTTCGACCGCCTCGCCGAACACGCGCGTGAAATTGGCGCCCAGGAACGTGGCGCCCCCGCCGAACTTGGCTACGATCAAGGACGTATCGAACCCATCCAGCAGCGTGTTGTAGCGGAACGCCAGCGTGTCCTGCATGCCGGCCTGGCGCGTCCCGAAGAGCCCCGCGGACGCCCAAACGGCCGTGAACGCACTCCGGCCCTGGACCCACTCCGCCGTCGCCATCTCGCGCCCTTCGTTCAGGTTCAGCCGGTCGGTGGGATCGAGCGGATTGCGCCTCGGGTCGAGCACTCCGGTGGCCGTGAATGCGTAGCCCGTCCCCCAGCGCAGGATGCGTTTACCCGCCGAGAAATCGAAATCGCGGGTGGTGAAGCCCAGGTAGGTCTCCCTCACGCGCAGCTCGACGCTGGTGTCGTCGCGCGTCTCGGCCAGCCCGGCCAGGCTCGCCGTGAAGCTCCAGCGCTGGCCGTCCTTCCAGGAAAACGACGGCTCGACGATCAGCAGATTGCCCGCTTCCGGCCCCGGTACGCGCAGTCCGGCGGCCCACTCGCCCTCCTCGATCAGCGATAGCGCAAACCGGGTCTCCGATTGCAGCTCGGGAGGCGCCGGCTCGGGCGGCGCCGGTTCGTCGGCGGCCATCCACAGGAGTGCGAGCAGGAGCAGCATGGCGTCAAAAGCGGTCCGACCGCCCCTGGTG
>PMEV01000394.1 GCA_003154855.1 Bryobacterales bacterium | reverse complement strand
AACTGCGATTTCGCGGCGCGACCCTGCGAGCGCCTGTTTGGATCGTGCCGGGCCAGGCCGACGATTCAGTTACGGTGCACCTGGGTTACGGTCGGACGCGGGCGGGGAAGACCGGCTCCGGCGCCGGATTCAACGCGTATGCGCTGCGCACCTCCGAGGCGCCCTGGATGGGATTGGGGCTGGATCTGCGCAAGACAGGGGAAAAGTCGGAGCTGGCCTCCACGCAACACCACTTCAGCATGGAGAACCGAAACCTGGTGCGGATTGGCACCATCGGGCAGTACCAAGCCGAGCCTAGATTTGCCCAGAAAGTGGCGCCGGCGCCGCCGCCGGGCCTAACGCTGTATCCGGGCTACCAATACAACAACAACGCCTGGGGAATGACCATCGACCTGAATGCGTGCATCGGTTGCAGCGCCTGCATGATCGCCTGCCAGGCGGAGAACAACATCCCGGTGGTGGGGAAAAAGGAAGTGGGCCGCGGACGGAGCATGCACTGGATTCGGGTGGACCGCTATTTCGAAGGAGAACCCGGCGACCCGGCGATACACCACCAGCCGGTGCCGTGCATGCAGTGCGAAAACGCGCCCTGCGAGCTGGTCTGCCCGGTGGGCGCCACCNNGCTCGAATAACTGCCCGTACAAAGTGCGGCGCTTCAATTTCTACCAGTTCGCCGATTACGAAACGCCCAGCCTGAAGCTGCTGCATAACCCGGACGTGACGGTGCGCAGCCGGGGCGTGATGGAGAAATGCACTTACTGCGTGCAGCGCATCAACACGGCCAAGATTCAGGCGGAGAAAGAGAACCGCGTAGTGCGCGACGGCGAAATCGTAACCGCCTGCCAGGCAGTGTGCCCGGCGCAGGCGATCATTTTCGGGAACATCAACGATCCGAAGAGCCGGGTGGCGCAAGCGAAGGCCGAGCCCCGGAACTATGGGCTGTTGGAGGACCTGAATACGCGGCCGCGCACGAGTTATTTGGCGCGCCTGCGGAATCCCAACCCGGAGCTGGAAAGTGCCTCCTGACGAACGCGTGGTGAAAGAGCCCGAGTTGGCGCCGCTAATCGGCCCCGGCCACACGTACGGGTCGGTGACGGACAAGGTCTCGTCGATCGTGCTGAGCGCCAAGCCGCCGAGGGCCTGGCTGGTGGGCTTCGGAGTGGCGTTTCTGCTGGTGATGATCCTGTTCTACGCCATCGCCTGGGTGCTGATCAAAGGCGTCGGCATCTGGGGAATCAAGATTCCGGTGGGCTGGGGCTTCGCCATCGTGAACTTCGTATGGTGGATCGGGATCGGGCACGCAGGGACGCTGATCTCGGCCATTCTGCTACTGGTGCATCAGCAGTGGCGCACGTCGATCAACCGCTTCGCCGAGGCGATGACGCTGTTCGCCGTCTCCTGCGCGGGGATGTTTCCGCTGCTGCACCTGGGCCGGCCCGGATTCTTCTACTGGCTGTTTCCCTACCCGAGCACGATGGGAGTGTGGCCGCAATTCCGCAGCCCGCTGGTGTGGGACGTGTTCGCGGTCTCGACCTACGCCACGGTCTCGCTGCTGTTCTGGTATGTGGGACTGATTCCAGACCTGGCGACGCTGCGCGACCGCGGCGGGCACCCTCTGGCGCGCAAGGTGTACGGAGTGCTGGCGCTGGGCTGGCGCGGCTCGGCCATGCATTGGCGGCGTTACAAGGACGCCTACCTGCTACTGGCGGGCTTGGCGACGCCGCTGGTGGTCTCGGTGCACAGCGTGGTGAGCTTCGATTTCACGGTGGCGATCGTTCCCGGCTGGCACAGCACCATCTTTCCACCCTACTTCGTGGCGGGCGCGATCTTCTCGGGCTTCGCGATGGTGCTGACTCTGGTGATTCCGTTGCGCGCCGTTTACCACATGGAGGATTTCATCACAGCGCGGCATCTGGACCTCATGGCGCAGGTGATGCTGGCCACCGGGCTCATCGTGGCTTACGGCTACATGATGGAGTTGCTGATGGCCTGGTACAGCGGGAACCAGATCGAGTGGTTCACGCAAATGAACCGCATGTTCGGCCCTTATGCCTGGGTGTTCTGGGGCGTGGTGGCGTGCAACGTGGCGGCGCCGCAAGCCCTTTGGTTCACGCGGGTGCGCGCCAATGTTCCAGTGCTGTTTGTGCTGTCCCTGATCGTCAACCTGGGCATGTGGCTGGAGCGCTTCATGATCATCGTGGGCGGCCTGAGCCGCGATTTCATGCCCTCCGCGTGGCGCATGTATTCCCCCACGATATGGGATTGGGCCCTGCTGTTCGGCTCCATCGGGTTGTTCCTCGCGCTGCTGTTTCTGTTCGTGCGGGTCTTGCCGGCCATCTCGATTTTCGAACTGCGGGAGATGGTGCACCGGCCGGTTTCGGAGAGGGGTTGACGGATGTACGGACTGCTCGCCGAATTCGAGGAACCGGAAGCGCTTCTGGAGGCCGCGGGACGGGCCTACCAGGAGGGATACCGAAAGCTGGATGCCTACTCGCCATTCCCGCTGGAGGGATTGGCGGAGGCGATCGGCGTGCGGCGCACACGCGTTTCGCTGATCGTTCTGATCGGCGGCATTCTGGGGTGCGTGACCGGGTTCGGCCTCCAGTACTGGATCTCGGTGATCGATTATCCGCTGAATGTGGGCGGCCGGCCGTACAACAGTTGGCCCTCGTTTATTCCGGTGACCTTCGAGCTGACGGTGCTGTTCGCGGCGACCGCGGCGGTGGTCGGAATGCTGGCGCTGAACGGCCTTCCGATGCCCTACCACCCGGTGTTCAACGTGCCGCGGTTCGCACTCGCCAGCCGCGACCGGTTCTTCCTGTGCATCGAGTCGGCGGACGCGAAGTTCGACGCGGCGGCGACCCGGCAGTTTCTCGAGAGCCTGCATGCGCACGAGGTGTCGGAGGTGGAACCGTGAGGCGACGCTGGGCATGGGCGGGCTGCCTGGCTGCCTGCGCGTTGTTCACGGCGGGCTGCCGGCAGGAGATGAGCGAGCAGCCGAAGTACACGCCGCTCGCGGCCAGCGATTTCTTCGCCGATGGCATGTCGGCGCGGCCGCTGGTGGAGGGCACGGTGGCGCGGGGCGGCCTGCGCCTGGACGAGCGCTATTACGCGGGTAAAAGCGGCACGCAGCCGGTGGCGGAGTTCCCACTGGCCGTCACGCGCGAGTTGCTCGAACGCGGGCGCGAACGCTTCAACATCTTCTGCACGCCTTGCCACGGCGCGCTAGGCAGCGGGGACGGGATCGTGGTGCAAAGAGGATTCCGCGTTCCGCCGTCGTACCACATCGATCGCCTGCGGACGGCGCCGGTGGGGCACTACTTCGACGTCATGACTAATGGCTTCGGGGCCATGGCGAGTTACGCTTCGAGGGTTCCGGTCCGGGACCGCTGGGCCATCATCGCCTACATTCGCGCGCTGCAACTCAGCCAGCAGGCCACGCCCGCGGACGTGCCGGCGGCGGAGCGCCCCAAACTGCTGGAGGCCAAACCATGAGTTCCACCGAGTCGGTTCTGGAGCGAATGCAGCGGTGGTCGCTCGCGATGGGCGCGGCGGCGCTGGCCCTGTGTGCGTGGGGGGCGTACTCAAACGTGCAGCAGTTCCTGCGGTCCTACCTGCTGGCCTACATCTTCTGGAGCGGAGTCGCGCTGGGGTGCCTGGCGGTGCTGATGCTGTACCACCTGGTGGGCGGAGGATGGGGAGTGCTGATCCGGCGGATGCTGGAGGCGGGCACGCGCACTCTACCGCTGGTGGCGCTGTTGATCGTGCCGGTGCTGGCAGGCATTCCGCATCTGTATTCCTGGGCGCACCCGGAGGTGGTTGCGCTGGACGATCACTTGAGGCACAAGAGCGCCTATCTGAACGTGCCCTTTTTTCTGATCCGGACGGTGGTGTATTTCGCGGTCTGGGCGGGGCTGGCTTTCTTCCTGAACCGTTGGTCGAGCGAGCAGGATCGCGGCGGGTCGCCGCTCCTCGAGCGCCGGCTGCGCAACCTGAGCGGCCCAGGCCTGGTGCTGTTCGTGGTCACGGTGACTTTTGCCAGCCTGGATTGGGTGATGTCGCTGGAGCCGGATTGGTACTCGACGATTTACAGCGCGCTGTTCATGGTTGGGCAGGTGCTCTCGGCGCTGGCATTCGTGCTGGCGCTGCTGGGCCTGCTGGCCAGCCGGAGCGCGCTGGGCGAAGTGCTCTCCGCGCGCTACCTTCGGGATCTGGGAAACCTCCTGCTGACCTTCGTCATTCTGTGGGCCTACATGGCGTTTTCGCAATTCCTGATCATCTGGGCCGGCAACCTGCCCGANNGATCATCTGGGCCGGCAACCTGAGCGAAGAGATCCCCTGGTACATCCGCCGGATAAAGGGCGGCTGGGAATGGATAGCCGGGTTGGTGATTGTGTTTCACTTCGCACTCCCGTTCTTGCTGCTGCTATCGCGTGAGGTGAAGCACAGGGTGAGGGTGCTGGCCGGGCTGGCGGCGGCGCTGCTGGTGGCCCGGCTGGTATGTGGCTTCTGGATGGTCGCGCCGGCGTTCGGCGAGGCTGCGCCGCGTTTCCACTGGCTGGATTGGGTGGCGCCCATAGGAATCGGGGGCATCTGGGTAGCGGCGTTTGCCTGGCAACTGAAACGCAGGCCGCTGCTGCCGCTGCATGACCCGAATCTGCGCGAGCTGTTCCAAAGCGCGGGAGGAGCATCCCATTGAACCACGAACTGAAAGATGTGAACGTGCGCAATCTGCTGCTGCTGGGAGGCGCGCTGTGCGGCCTCACGATCGGCGGCCTGCTAAGCATGGGACTGCTATTCGGCTACTACTCGTCGCAACCGCCCTCCGGCGCGCCTCCCACGGCGCTCGAAATGGAGCCGCAGGTGCTGCCTCAGCCGCGTCTTCAACTGCACGAGCACCTGGACCTGGAGCGGAAGCGGCAGGCGGAGGACGCGATCCTGACGAGCTACGGATGGGTGGACCGCAAAGCGGGCGTGGTGCGAATTCCGATCGAACGGGCCATGGAACTAGTGGCCGAGCGGGCGCAGGCCAAGCCAGAGGCGCCACGGGGAGCGAAATGATCCTGCTACTGATGCTTGGATTCCTGATGGCGATGGGCCCGGCGCAGGCGCAGCCCGGGCTGCCGCCAGCGCTGCGCAACGTAGGCATCGATCAACGGTTGAATCAGCAGATTCCGCTGGATCTCGCGTTCCGGGACGAAAGCGGCCGGAGCGTCCCACTGCGCGAGTACTTCGGCAAGAAGCCGGTCATCTTGACGCTGGTGTACTACCAGTGCCCGATGCTGTGCACGCTGGTGCTGAACGATCTGCTGCGGAATCTGAAGGAGATCACGCTGAACGTGGGCGAAGACTTCGACGTGCTCACGGTGAGCTTCGACCCGCGCGAGAAGCCCGCGCTGGCGGCGGCCAAGAAGCAATCCTACATCGGGCGCTACCGGCGCGCCGGCGCGGCTGGCGGATGGCACTTCCTCACCGGCGACCAGCCGTCGATTGAGGCGCTGACCAAAGCGGTGGGATTCCGCTACGCGTTCGACCCGCAGACCGGCCAGTTCGCCCACGCCAGCGCCATCATGGTGCTGACGCCGCAGGGTCGGCTGGCCCGTTACTTCTACGGAGTGGAGTACTCGCCGCGCGACCTCCGGCTGTCGCTCGTGGAGGCTTCGGCGAACCGCATCGGGACCCCGGCCGATCAGGTGCTGCTGTTCTGTTTCCATTACGACCCGACCACCGGCAAGTACGGCCTGGCCATCATGAACGCATTGCGGGCCGCCAGTCTGGCGACCGTATTCGGGTTGGCCATGCTGGTGTGGGGCATGTCCCGCCGCAGCCGGAGAGCGGACGCCTGAGATGATGCTGCCGAATCTACCCCTGTTTCCGGAGCGGGCCTCCACCATCGGGGCCGGCGTGGATCACTTGTATTTCTTCCTGCTGGCCGTTGCCGGGTTCTTCGCGACGCTCATCTTCACGCTGATCTTCGTCTTCGCCATCAAATACCGCAGGCGCCCAGGGTGGAACAAGGCGCAGCCGATTCACGGGTCGTTGCCCCTGGAATTGCTGTGGACCGGGATTCCGCTGGCTCTCTCGATGGTCATGTTCTTCTGGGGCGCCGGCCTGTATTTCGAGCACGCGCGGGCGCCGCGGGGCGCCGAGGAGATCTACGTGGTCGGCAAGCAGTGGATGTGGAAACTGCAGCATCCCGAGGGGCGCCGCGAGATCAACGAGCTGCACGTGCCGGCGGGCCGGCCGTTCAAGCTGATCCTGGCCTCGGAGGACGTGATCCACAGCTTCTACGTGCCGGCCTTCCGCCTCAAGCAGGACGCGGTTCCCGGCCGCTACACCAGCTTGTGGTTCGAGGCGAACAAGCCCGGCAAATACCACCTGTTCTGCGCGCAATACTGCGGCACCAATCACGCGCTGATGGCGGGCTGGGTGTACGTCATGGAGCCGGTGGAGTACGAGCGCTGGCTGAGCGGCGGCACGGGAAGCGAAACGATGGCCATGGCGGGAGAGAAGCTCTTCGAGAATCTGGGCTGCGCGAATTGCCATCACCCGGATGGAAGCGGCCGGGGCCCCTCGCAGGTGGGCCTGTTCGGCAAGAAAGTGCTGCTGGCGGGAGCGCCGCCGGTGATCGCCGACGAGGCTTACATCCGGGAGTCGATTCTCAACCCGGCGGCCAAGGTGGTGGCCGGGTACCAGCCGATCATGCCCACTTTCCAAGGCCAGATCGGCGAGGAAGGGCTGTTGCAGATCATCGCCTACATCAAGTCGCTGGGGCGCGGCGGAAAGAGCGGGACGGGACAATGAGCGAACCCAGGGAGAACTATCTCAACGCGGGCTACGGGCTGAAATCGTGGCTGCTCACTACGGACCACAAGCGGATCGCGCTGCTGTACCTGATCTCGATCACGCTGCTGTTCTTCATTGGCGGCGCGCTGGCGAGTCTGATGCGCATTAACCTTCTGACGCCGCAAGGACTGCTGGTGGGGGCGGAAGCTTACAACCGGCTGTTTACCATGCACGGCCTGATCATGATTTTCTTTTTCCTGATCCCGTCGATTCCGGCCGTGCTGGGGAACTTCCTGGTTCCGATGATGATAGGGGCGCGCGACCTGGCCTTTCCGCGGCTCAACCTGCTGAGCTGGTATCTGTTTATCGGCGGGAGCCTGCTGGCGATCGTTTCGGCGGTGACGGGCGGGGTCGATACGGGCTGGACGTTTTACACGCCTTACAGCACCACTTACTCGAATAGCCACGTACTGCCCATGGCGGCCGGCATCTTCATCACCGGCTTCTCGTCAATCCTGACCGGCCTGAATTTCATCGTCACCATACACACCATGCGAGCGCCGGGGCTTACCTGGTTCCGGCTGCCGCTGTTCCTGTGGTCGACTTACGCAACCAGCATCATTTTCATTTTGGGCACGCCGGTGATTGCGATCACGCTTCTGCTGGTGGGCCTGGAGCGCATCGTCGGAGTAGGCATCTTCAATCCCGGCCTGGGAGGCGATCCGGTTCTGTTCCAGCACCTGTTCTGGTTCTACTCGCATCCGGCAGTCTACGTCATGATCCTGCCGGCCATGGGAGTAGTCAGTGAGATCATTCCCTGCTTCGCGCGGAAGCGGATTTTCGGTTACTCGTTCGTGGCCTTCTCGAGCGTGGCGATCGCGGTGCTCGGCTTCCTGGTGTGGGGCCACCACCTGTTTGTGAGCGGCCAGTCCATCTACGCGGGCATGGTGTTCTCGTTCCTGAGTTTCCTGGTGGCGATTCCCTCGGCGATCAAGGTCTTCAACTGGACGGCGACACTCTACAAGGGCTCCATCACATTCCACACGCCGATGCTGTACGCATTCGGGTTCATCGGCCTGTTCACCATCGGCGGGCTGACCGGCCTGTTCGTGGCGTCGCTGGCGGTGGACGTTCACGTGCACGACACTTACTTCGTGGTGGCGCACTTCCACTACATCATGGTGGGTGGCGCGGTGATGGGCTACCTGGGCGGAATCCATTACTGGTGGCCGAAGATCAGCGGGCGGCTGTACCCGGAAGCCTGGGCGCGCTTGTCGGCGGTGATCATTTTCCTGGGATTCAACCTGACGTTCTTCCCGCAATTCCTGCTGGGCTATGCGGGCATGCCGCGCCGCTATCACGCCTATCCGGCGGAGTTCCAGGTGCTTAACGTAATGTCCACGGCGGGAGCGAGCATCTTGGCCGTGGGCTACGTGATGCCGCTGGTGTATCTGATCTGGTCGCTGAAGTACGGTCCGCTCGCGGGCTCGAATCCCTGGGGCGCGACGGGGTTGGAATGGCGGACGCCGTCGCCGCCGCCCACGGAGAATTTCGAGCACACGCCGGTGGTCACCGAGGAGGCCTACGCTTACTCGGGCGAAGAGGCGGAACAGCATGTCTGAGGCGGCCCGCGCGCTGGCCACGCAATTCGACGACTTGGAGCAACAGCACGACGCCGCTACGTTGGGCATGTGGATCTTCCTGGTCACCGAGATCATGTTCTTCGGCGGCCTGTTCGCCGGCTACGCGGTGTATCGTTCGATTTACCCGCAGGCCTTCGCGGCCGGCAGCCGCCTGTGCGAGATCGCGCTGGGGGCCATCAACACGGCGGTGCTGATCTCGAGCAGCCTGACCATGGCGCTGGCCGTGCGGGCCGCACAGGTGGGACGCCGGCGGACAGTCGTTGTTTTGCTGTTCGCGACCATGCTGCTCGGTACGGCGTTTCTGGGGATCAAGTTCGTCGAGTATGGCCACAAGTACGCGGAGCACCTGATCCCGGGCAGCGGCTTCGCCTACGCGGGACCGTATGCCCAGCAGGTTCAGCTCTTCGTCTGCTTCTACTTTGCGATGACCGGCCTGCATGCGCTGCACATGGTGATCGGGATCGGGCTGCTGGCGGTGATGGCGGTGCTGGCCGCGCGCGGGCGCTTCTCGCCGGCCCACTACTCTCCGCTGGAAGTGGCCGGCCTGTACTGGCATTTCGTGGATCTGGTCTGGATCTTTCTGTTCCCGCTGCTCTATCTGGTGGATCTTCACAAATGACGCCACACATTCTCTCGCTGAAGAAATACTTCGGGGTCTACGCGGCGCTCATCGCGCTGACCGTCGCCACGGTGGCGATTGCGAGCTTCGATCTGGGACGGCTCAACGTGGTCTTCGCGTTGGCGATCGCCGCCGCCAAAGCGGCACTGGTGGGGCTGTTCTTCATGCACCTGATCTATACCAGCCATCGCACCAAGATCATGGCGGTGGCGGGCTTGGTGTGGCTGGCGATCCTGATCGCGCTGACACTGAGCGACGTGCTGACCCGCGGCTGGCTGCCGGTATCCGGGCAGTTGTAGAAAACGCTACCGGGCGACCGCGGCGCGAAGCGTGGTGAGGACCAGCGCGATCCACAGCAGGTCGGCGACGAGCAGGTGGACGATCTGCATCCAGATGGGGGCCAGGAGGGCGATGTTCACCGCGCCCGCCACCATCTGCAGTAGCACCAGCAGCCAGAGCGTGAGCGCGGCATTCCTGGTCTCCCGCCCCGTCTTCATCCCTGCCGACGCCGCATAGATGACGAACGCCGCGGTGGCCACCGCAAGGGCCGGATGCAGCCCTCGCAGGCGCACCAGAAAGTTCGCCGCCGCGGAGAAATCCTGGCTGAATCCCGCGCGGAGGGACGAGGCGGGAAACAGCGTGTCGCCCAGCGCGGCGATTGCGCCGGTCATTCCCAGCAGCACCACCACTGGAAGCGCCGCCAGCAAGGCGCCAGGCGCACGCCGCCATCGGATGGCCGGTTCGCCGTGCGACGCCAGCCACGCCGTAACCGCGAGCATGCCGAGCAGCACCAGCGTATTGGCCATATGGAGCGCGAGGTAGAAGGCGCGGCCCAGGGAGACGTTCCCCGCCACGTAGTCGAACAGCACCAGCCCCGCACCCAGCAGAGCTTCGACGCACAGGAACGCCGCCGCGAGCGCCGCGNNACCAGCGAGAGCCCGCTCATGACGCGGTGCGTATACTCGATCAGCGTCTTGACGGACGGCGCGCTGGGCGCCAACTGGCCGTTGCACAACGGCCAATGCCCACCGCAGCCCGCGCCCGAGCCTGTCGCGCGGACCACGGCCCCCCACAACACCACCACCAGGTTGTAGGCCAAAAGGGCCCACGCGAAGCGCGCGAAACCGCTGCCCACCTGCTTCGCGCCGTCAGCCGTTGTCTCCACTACGTCCACTCTAGCGGACCCGCGTCCAAGGTTCCACTCGGATCGCGTGCAGGGGTCCTGAAGCTAGGTCTTCACCGCAAGCTCGCCGGCCGGGATGCCGAGCGCCTTGGCCACGCCTTCGCCGTAGGCGGGATCGGCCTTCATGCAGTTGCCGATGTGGCGAAGCTTGACCTGGGTCGGGGCATCGCCCATGGCGCGGGCGGTGTTCTCGAAGAGCACCTGCTGCTTTTCGGCCGTCATCAGGCGGAAGAGAAGCCTGGGCTGCGAGTAGTAGTCGTCGTCGTCCTGGCGATAGTTCCAGTGGTCGGCCGCTCCCTCGAGGCTGAGCGGCGGTTCGGCGAAGTCAGGTTGCTGCTGCCACTCGCCGTAGCTGTTGGGTTCGTAGCCGAGCGTGCTGCCGTGGTTGCCGTCGACCCGCATCTGGCCGTCGCGGTGATAGCTGTGGACCGGGCAGCGAGCCGCGTTGACCGGGATGTGCTGGTGGTTAACGCCCAGCCGATAGCGCTGCGCATCGCCGTAGGAAAACAGACGTCCCTGCAGCATCTTGTCCGGCGAGAAACCGATGCCGGGCACGATGTTGGCCGGGTTGAAAGCCGCCTGTTCGACCTCCGCGAAGTAGTTTTCCGGGTTGCGGTTCAGCTCCATCATGCCCACTTCGACGAGAGGGTAGTCCTTGTGGGACCACACCTTGGTCAGGTCGAACGGGTTGAAGGGGAACTTGGCCGCGTCCTTCTCGGGTATCGCCTGGATGCACATCTTCCAGCGCGGGAAGTCGCCGTTCTCGATGCTGTTGTATAGATCGCGCTGGTTGCTCTCTCGATCTTTGGCGACGATGGCCTCGGCCTGGGCGTCGGTGAGGGTCTTGATGCCCTGCTGGCAGACCAGGTGGAACTTCACCCAGAAGCGCTCGTTGGCGGCGTTGATCAGGCTGAAGGTGTGGCTGCCGAAGCCGTGCATATGGCGATACGAATAAGGAATACCCCGGTCGCTCATGGTGATGGTGACCTGGTGCAGCGCTTCGGGCAGCGAGCTCCAGAAGTCCCAGTTGTTGCGAGCGCTGCGCAGGTTGGTGCGGGGGTCGCGCTTGATGGCGTGATTGAGGTCCGGGAACTTGAGCGGATCTCGAAAGAAGAAGACCGGTGTATTATTGCCGACCAGGTCCCAGTTCCCCTCCTCGGTGTAGAACTTCATCGCGAAGCCGCGGATATCGCGCTCGGCGTCGGCCGCCCCGCGCTCGCCGGCCACCGTCGAGAAGCGAGCGAACATCTCGGTCTTTTTGCCGACCTCGGAGAAGATCTTGGCCTTGGTAAAACGGGTGATGTCGTGAGTTACAGTGAAGGCGCCGTACGCGCCCGAGCCCTTGGCGTGAACGACGCGCTCCGGGATCCGCTCCCGGTTGAACCGGGCAAGTTTCTCGAGGAGGTGCTGGTCCTGCAACAGCACCGGGCCGTCAGGTCCTGCGGTCTGNNTTGGTGGTCAGCTTCTTCTCTGTCATTTCCCTCTCCTTCCCTTGCCTTGTGACCGCTTGGGTTTCTTGGTAACCGATTCCCTGGCTTGTTCCCCGGTACAGCTTTTACAGAGGCCTCTGAATTCGACGTGTGCGGCGGCGACGTTGCCGAATCCCTTCACGGCCACGGGGATGCGGAGCGCGTTGAGTTCGCCGCTCTCAAAGTCCTTCGCCAGCCCGCAGCGCACGCAGATGTAGTGGTGGTGCGGCTCGAGGTTGGCATCGAAGCGCACGCTCTCGCGACGCGGGCCAAGCGTGG
>PMEV01000321.1 GCA_003154855.1 Bryobacterales bacterium | reverse complement strand
CGTTGCGCCCGTCGCTCCCGACGGGCCGCTGGGCCCGGAAGGCCCGGACGCCCCAGTCACTCCAGAGGGTCCGCTGGGGCCCGTAGGGCCTTGGGCACCGGGAGGTCCGGCCGGCCCGACCAAGCTGATCTCAAGGATGGCGGGATGGCTGGTGGTAGTGCTTTCCTTGGTGTCGAAGTACACGGAGGTGCTTGGGTATGAGGTTGCCGGCGTCAGGACAATTCCGTAGTTTTGAGCGGGGTTTGTAATCCAGCTCTGCACCAGGGGCGTGAGATCCGCCGAGACCCACATATACCTCCCGGCCGCGGGAATCGTAATGCTCGCTTCCACGCTACCGTTGCAAGAGGGAAAGAAGGTGTTGTAGGTCACTCCGGTCTCAGTCCAGGCACAAGTGGCCGCGCGAACGTCAACCTCTCCAGCCGTCGTGAGAGTGTTCACAAAAAGGTATAGCGTGGCCTTGGATACTGCACTGGCCGTGGTGCCCGCCGGCAGACCGTCGACCACGTCAAACTGAATCATGGCCGTCGTATTACTGCTGACGAACAACGTGGGCTGGGAGCCCTGGTTGAGGGTGGGGTTAGTGCTCAGGATATACGCGTCTGCCTGCGGGGGCAGGTCCACGCACCAGGCCGGCGCCGCCAGCAGCAACAGCGCGAAAAGGCAAATCCATCTCGGCAAACTTCTCATGTGCGCTCCTCAAAACCTAACGGATGCGCCGCACGCCGAACGCACGCGGCAACAAAAACAAAGCCAGTCCAGCCACAGCCAACGTCACTGAGGCCGGTTCCGGAAGTTCCGATCCTTTATCCGGGCCGTCGATATCCACTTCCCAATTCCCGTTGCGCTTCTCGCCACTCTCGTACAACAGGAAGGGGGCGTTCTGCGGGTCCGTGCAACCACCGGAGTAAGGGGGATCGCAACTGTTGATGTAGTTCTGAAACGCCTCGGTGAAATAGGGATCGGTCTGGGAGAAACCGTCGCTCAGCGTCGGTCCGAGCGGAACATTATCGTACTCGGTAAGAGACAGGATATAGAATCCCGCGGGCAGCGGGTTGGTCTGGATGTAGGCGTCGTAATAGTAGCCTGTGACGGGATCGGCGTTGCAGCCGAACTCCTGGCAGTCAACGTTCCCCGATTCATATGGGGTCAGATTTCCCTCGCTATCGAAGATCGACAGGTAGGGGAAGAACCCGCCGGCCGGGACCGTCTGGTCGGCTGCGTCGGTGCCTCCACCGAACGACCAGGTTTGAGCCGTGATCGTCCGGGTAGTAGAAAGGTAGAAGAAGAAGAACTGAACATCCGTGTCGTCAGTGAACGTCCCGGAAAACGAAAACGGCAGCGGGTCGGCCTTTCCTGGCCCAGCGCATAGCAGCACCAGGATCGTTAGCACGGCGGCCGGGCAGAACCCGCAACGAAACCTCATCGCTTCCTCCTTGACTCCCGTGGGGACGCACTCACAGAGTGCCCCCCTTTGCGGAATCGAGCCAAAGTGACATGTTATCAGACGGCTTGGCCTATGTCATTAAAATCACTGGAAAAGAAGTACTATACAGTACCATAGATCAGGCCCCCCACGAACTAGGGGACTTCCGTATAGTACGGACCGAAAAGGCCCGGCCGAGGAGCAAAACTGCCGTCAGAAGGGACCAGATCCAGCTACTTTCCGAGCGTCGCGAGAGCCGTCTCCAGTCTCTGGAAGAGGCTCCTGCGCGAGGCGAAGCCAGCCAGACCCGCGATGAGCAGACCTAGGATGGCCAGCAGGGGCTTGAGCATCCCGGCTTCATAGAAGACCGCCACCCCATGCGACCCGGCCGTGACCGGTATGGCCATCAAGCCGGGCGTAACCATCACCGGCTCGACTCGCGCGCCATCCACTTCCGCCTTGAGCCCGGGGTGGAAGCTGCTGCGGAAGAGCACGTAGCAAGAGCCGCCTGCACGTACTCGGGCATGGTAGACCTCCCCGGCTCGGGACTCACTCAAGACAGCGCCGGCAGGAGGGTTGTCGGCAGGGGATGGCATCGGAAACGGGTCGCCAGGATGCAGAATCCGTTTGTAAGCCCGGGCGGGAGCCTCACCAGCCGGGTAAAGCGCCAGGTACTGCCGGGACTGCCGCAGCGGATGTGCCATCCACGCCTCACTGGAGGCGAAGGTGGTCTTCAGATCCTCCTCGATGGCGTAGGGCACGGAGACAATGTCGAAGAAACCCGAGTTGGGGACCTCGTACAGCGCGAACCTTCCAAAGGTCTCCCGCGGAATCACCAGGGATGTCACAGCCAAGCCCGTCGGAACCACCATGTAGCGCACGCCGAACAGTTGCAAGTCACCGGGGCGCCATTCCTGCAGGAGGGGCATCGTATCCATCGCCAGCGAATTGGTGTACCAGAGGTAGCCAGTCGCCGGAATGTCGCGCTGCGGAAAAACGCTGAACAGGGGCACCGAGCCGATCTTGAACTGCCCGCCCCAGTCCCCGGCGCGGCCGGCATGAACGCGGCCTGGGATGGTTTCGGTGAGGTTTTTCAGGCGCTGCAGCAAGGCTTCGAGATCGCGGCTCTCTTGATGGAACGCCGCCCGGTTGGATTCGCCCCAGGTGGCGTTGGTCCGGAGATACCCTTTGCGTTCCGCGTACATCGGGGCAAGCGCGGCCAGCAGGCAAAGCGTAGCCGCAGCCAGACGCCACTTGGTCGCCGCCGGGCCCAGGGCCAGAACCAGCCTCTCCAGGGCCAAGGCCGCCAGCAGTACCGCGAAGACCTCGAACCCAAGCTGGAATCGCGTCACCTGCATCTCGCCCGGCATGATGAAGTCGAGCAACCTGCCCCAGGTCGCGGGACCGAAGAACGCGGCTAGCCAGAACAGAGCCAGTGCCAGGAGCGCCAGAGAAAGCCGGTCCTGCCGCCGCCTCTTAAATGCCAGAACGAGGCCCGCGCCGAACAGAACCGTCAGGATCGGCAGCCTCTGGTCGTCGAGGAAGGTCCCGTTGCAGAGACTTCCCAGAATCTTGCCAGCCCCGAACGACTGCACCCGCCAAGTCTCCGCCGCCCACCAATGGCTGGAATGAATATAGAGGCGGTCAATCGCCATCGGGATGACGAACCAAGCCAGCAGTGTACACGTAACTGCTCCGATGACCGCGCCGCGGAAGAGGCGCTGGCGAAGGCCAGGCAGGTCGTTGCCGTATCCGATGAGCACCAGCAAAATCGCGGAAACGATTACGATGTAGCCTACCGCGATATGGCACAGAACCGCGAGCGCCATTAAGGCTCCCGCCAGCACCAACCCGCGTCCCCNNGTCCCCTGCGAATGGCCCGCAAGAAATACGCCAGCGCGGGCAACCCCGCGGCCAGTCCCCAAAGTTGAGTGGTAAGCCCCGAGCCTCGCCAGACATAGGAGCCGTAGCTGATCCCAAACCTCCCGAATTCCTCCGCGCCGGACGGAAGAACGCTCAGCGCAGCCGCGGCTCCCGACGCCAGGCGCCCCAGCCCCAGACTTCGCGCCAGAGCATACAGGGAAAGTGGGAAGAAACTCAGCAGGAGGTAGTTGATGAGCAGGAAGACGGAGCGCGGCTCCAGCCAGGGTCCCGTTACCCGGAAAGCGACGGCAGTCACGAGATGCGGGACGGGCTGGTAGTACCTCCAGAACGGATACCCCATGCAGCACGCGCCCAGCCAGGAGTCCACGGGGTTCTCGCCCGAGGTGAGAGCTTGCGACATGCGATGCGAGGCTGCGAAGTGCAGCACGTCGTCGTTGAGCGACCAGTGCGAGATCGAGATCTCGGGATACAAACAGAACAGGTTAAAGAGGACAGGCAGGCAGACCAGGGCAAGCGAGACGATCCTCAACGTACGGTCTTGTTTGCACAGAGGGGTCTCGCGCCCGGCCACATCGCTCGGTGGCATCTCTATAATCTACCAGTTATCGGAAAACCTGGCAGTTCTACCCCAAGGTCACCAGTTCGGGCTTGGGCGCCGCGCCATCCAGGCCCAGCGTCTCCAGTTGCTGGTCGAAGGGCATGGAGTACTTGCGCTCGATCTTCTCGCGGTAGGTGGGACCGGAATTGTAGGCGCAGAACGGATAGATCAGGCCGTTCGGGGCGGCGTAGTGGATCACGCAGCGCTTCACCCGTTCGATGTCGTAGTTGTAGGAATCCATGAAGTGCATACCGGCGACCATCAGGGTCTTATAGGTATACCCTTCCTTCTCCATCTTGCCGCGGCCGTAATCCTTGTCCATGAGGCCCTGCAAGGTCTCCAGGAACTTGTTGAAGGTGAGTCCCTCGGGAGCGCGGTCCTCGCGGTAGTGCTTGCGCAGGGAGTTCCAGGTCTTCATCTTCGAGAAGAACTTGATGCGCTGCTTGCCCAGGTTGCGGGACATGCTGTCCAGGTCCTGCAGGAACGCGCCGATGTCGACGAACTGCGTGATCGGGGTCGCCTTCTTGTGCTGGTCGACGAACATGTAAGTCCCCATGGCGCAGTGCGGATGGGAGCTGAGTGTGGGGATGAGCTCGCCGCGCAACGCGCCCAGGAACTTCGAGAAGGGCGCCACGCAAGACAGCGGCATCCAGTCGTCGACCTCGTCGCAAATGCCGGTCTGTTCGTGGATCGCGTGGGCCACGTCGGACATGGTGATGCGCTTGGCCTCGAGTTCCTTGCGCGTGATGCGGCCGGTGAAAGCGACGGGTTGGAAACTGATGGCGCTCACCACGTCGATGTTGTCCAGGGCCAAACGGATGATGTCGCCGATCTGATGGTCGTTGAGCCCCTTGACGATGGTGGGCACGAAGCAGATCTTCATGCCGGCCTGGCGGGCGTTCTGGATGCAGGTCAGTTTCTGGGCCAGCAGGGATTCGCCGCGGGTGCGCATGTAGACGTCCTCGCACACGCCGTCGAACTGGAGNNCCATGCGCAGGGCTTCCATGAAATGCGGGTAAATGGTGGGCTCCCCCCCGGAGAACTGCACGATGCGATTGGCCACCGGCTTCTCGTTGCGCAGCGCCGAAAGCATGCGGCGGACCTGTTCGAGGGTGGGTTCGTACAGGTAGCCGGCGGCATTGGCGTTGGCGAAGCA
>PMEV01000172.1:40324-40488 GCA_003154855.1 Bryobacterales bacterium | reverse complement strand
AGCGCCGAGGCTGGATCGGTAACTTGCCCCTCCAGAGTTCCGATAGGGGCCTGTGCGCAAACAACAGCGCAAAGACAAACAAATAGCAAAGCGAGAATACTAAGTCGTCTCATCGTCAAAATCTCCATACTGGGAACGACACTCACAATAGTCCTCAGAATTGG
>PMEV01000172.1:0-40272 GCA_003154855.1 Bryobacterales bacterium | reverse complement strand
GTCCACCATTGTTCGGGATCGTGCTGCCTTCCATAGCCAAGGGCGTTGTCCATGATGCGGAACAGTCCGTCCGCGGCCGGCGCGACCGAAGCCGTAGCTTTCACTACATCGTGAATCCAGGCCTGGGCGGCTTTGGTGTAAGGGCAACTCGCCAGGCAAATGCCGCACCCGTTGTCGACTTGCTGCCAGTGCTGGAAACAGAGGTACGAATCTTCGAACCATGCCTTGTGTCCGGGATTATTCCACGGGCCTCTGGTTTTGAAACTCGGCTCGTCGTCGAATGACAGTGCGCCCGATGGGCACGACTCGGCGCACTTCTTACACTTTCTACAGAACTCGACCAGCCCGAAATCGACGGGCTTGTCGTAAGCCATCGGCAGATCGGTGAAGACCTTGCACAGGCGAACCGCGGGGCCGAATTCGGGCGTGACCAGCTTGTTCAGGCGGCTCAGTTCCCCGATGCCCGCCTCCACCGCGAACGGCACGCTCAACGCCGTATCGTTCACGCTGGGAATGGCCTGATAGCCGAGACCGCGGATAAACTCGGCCAGCGATGCCACCGCGAATGCGGAGTGGCTGTAGCCAAGTCCCGTAGCGGCATCTCCCAACGAGGTCGGGGCGCGCGAGAGGAGGTCCAGGTCCATCGGGATTGCGATAGCCACGACCCATTTCATCTTCCGGGGAATCGCGAACTTCGTGCCGGTTACCGCGGGGACGTCAACGTCTTCGAAGACGATGTCTTTCTTCTCTTGCCTGAGGTTGACGTAAGTCTCGTTCATCGGCGCGATCCCGACCAGGCCGGCGCCATAGAGTCGCGCGGCGGCCTTCACCGTTCTCGCCATCTCTTCGGGCGGAGCCACGTGAGGCCCGACGCCCAATTCAGCCGGCGTGCGCACAAAGATCCGCGTCCACGACAGCAGCCCCTCGCCGGGCTTGGCGGCCTTCATCAAGGTCCAGGCGCCTTCGCTTAACTGGTGGTCGGGCAGACGGTAGCCGGGCTTGCTCTTGCGCATCCACCCGGCCAGGCGCTTGGATTTGGCGGCCTGCTCGGCTTCGAACGAGCCCGCTCCCTCGCGCTGGGTTTTCAACTGTTGGTAGATCTCGAAGATGTTGTCGCCCGAGAAGCGTTTGAAACCGGGGGCCTTCTCGCCGAGGGTCGGCCGGTCCACGGCCTTCACCCACCAGGCGCGCTTCCGCGCGTTGCCGCCGGCGCGTCTTTCCGGCGCCGAAACCGCCGCCGGCACGCCGCCCGCGGCAATAAGCCCGGCCGCCTTCAACAGGGTGCGCCGGTCAGTCTGCTTGTGTTCCATTTCCACGTTATTGTTCCTGTCCACACACTTCTCCCGCATTCGTGGCGATCGACGCCGCGTCGCCCCGGCGCTTGGACACACTTACACTATCCGGGCCGAAGCCGCATAACAGTGCGTTCCGCTTTTTGCGAGACAGCCTTGTCGAACGTCTGGCGGGCTGTATTATGTAATATCACTCTGAAAGTCCTAAATCAATACGGACAAAGTGTTAGTTAGTTGGGATTAGTGCGTCGCACGGAACTATCTTTAAGCGGCGTCGCCGTGGTTGGCCTGTCGATTTCCACGATCCGTCCGCAGCCAGTGGATCAATGCGCCTGGAAGCGCCTCGCTGCAAGCCCGAGATGGGGCTCCCATGCGATTTCCCGGCAGTTCGTCCCGGCGAGCCCGCCATCGGGCATCGGCACGGAATTTGGACTCCTTGTCCCGCCGGTGTATAAAGAAGGATCGTCATGCGCGTTGCCCTGGTCAACACGAACCGGATGCGGCCTCCCATCGCCCCCATAGGGTTGGACTACGTCGCGGAGGCGCTCCATGCCGCCGGGAATGCCGTGGAACTGCTGGATTTGTGCTGGGAGCCGGATGCACCCGCGGCCATCGCCCGATTCCTGGCCCGGCCGGAGTTCGGCCTCATCGGCCTCACGCTGCGCAATACCGACGACTGCGCCTCCACCTGCCGCCAGTCCTTCCTGGCCGAATTCGCCGCCATCGCCGACGCCATTCGCGCCCACACCGGAGCCCCCATCGTGGCGGGTGGCGTTGGATTCTCCGTGATGCCCGAGGCGGTGCTGGCCCTCGCCAACTTGGACCTCGGCGTGTGGGGAGATGGCGAGTTCGCGCTCCCCGAGCTGGCCGCCAGAATCGAGAAGAACGAAGATTGGCGCGACCTGCCCAACTTGGTCTGGCGGCGCGGCGCCGAGTACCAGCGCAATCCGCCGGCCGCGTGGCCCCTAGCCGATCTCCCCGCCATGAGCCGTAGCTGGGTGGACAACCGGCGCTATTTCCGCGAAGGAGGGCAAGCCGGTTTCGAAACCAAGCGCGGCTGTCCCGGCCGCTGCGTCTACTGCGCCGACCCGCTCGCCAAGGGCAGACAAACCCGGCTCCGGCCTCCCGCCGCCGTGGCCGACGAACTCGAGCGGCTCCTCCAGCAGGGCATCGATCGCCTGCACACCTGCGATGGCGAATTCAATCTGCCGCCCTGGCACGCTGACGAGGTCTGCCGCGAGATAATTCGCCGTGGCTGGGCCGATCGAATGCGCTGGTACGCCTATTGCTCGCCCGCTCCTTTCACTCGGGACCTGGCCCGGGCCATGCGCCAGGCCGGTTGCATGGGCATCAACTTCGGCGTGGACAGTGGCGACCCGGAAATGCTGATGCGCTTGCAGCGCGACTTCGCCCCCGCCGACATCCTGAACGCCGTCCGTTGGTCGAAGGAGGCGGGCATGGCCGTCATGCTCGACCTGCTGCTCGCTTCGCCCGGGGAGACCCGCGAAAGCCTGGTGCGCACCGTGGATCTGATGAAGCAGGCCGACGCCGACCGCGTGGGCGTCTCCGTCGGTGTCCGCCTCTATCCAGGCACCGAACTCTCCGCGCGCCTTCCTTCGCAGCCGGACTTCTTCATCGAGCCCGCCGTCGCGCCTTTCGTTTTTCCGCTGCTCGATTCCCTCATCGGCGGCGACCGCCGCTTCCTCTTCTTCGACCCCTCCCACCCCGACCGCAACTACAACTACAACGCCAACCAGCGTCTCATCGACGCCATCGCGCAGGGCCACCGCGGCGCCTACTGGGACATTCTGCGGCGCTGCTAACACGCACCTCCCTCGCTTCTATAATGGTTCTACCGACCCAGGAGGCTCCATGCCCGACGCTCTCGCCACTTTCCTAGCCACCAACCGAGGCCGCTTCCTCGAGGAACTCGAGACCTTTCTGCGCATTCCGAGTATCAGCACGGACCCGGAACGCCGCCCCGACATCGAGCGAGCGGCCCAATTCGTGGCCTCCAGCCTGCGCGATGCCGGTCTCGAGCACGCCGAGGTCATCGCCACCGATAAGCACCCGCTGGTCTACGCCGATTGGCTGCATGCGCCCGGCAAACCCACCCTGCTTTGCTACGGCCACTACGATGTGCAGCCGCCCGATCCTCTCGAAGCCTGGCTCAGCCCTCCCTTCGAGCCTGTCGTGCGCGACGGCAACCTGTACGCCCGCGGCGCGGCCGACGACAAAGGGCAGATGTACATGCACATCAAGGCGGTCGAAGCCCTGCGCGCCGTCCACGGAACGCTTCCCCTCAACCTCAAGTTCCTGGTGGAAGGCGAAGAGGAGATCGGTGGCGCCTCCATCACGCGCTATGTGGCCGCCAATCCGGACAGACTCCGCGCCGACGCCGCGCTGGTCTCCGATACCGCGCTCTATGCCGACGGCATGCCGACCCTGTGTGTCGGCTTGCGCGGCCTGATCTACCTGGAAGTCGAAGCCACCGGCCCGGCCCGCGATCTGCACTCGGGCCTGTATGGCGGCGCGGCTCCCAATCCCGTTTTCGGCCTCATCGAGCTGCTCTCCAAGGTGAAGGATGCTCAGGGCGTGATCCGCCTGCCCGGCATCTACGACGACGTCGAGGCCCCGGCCCCCGCCGAGAAGGCGAGTTGGGAGGCCCTGCCATTCGACGAAGCCGAGTTTCTGCGCGCCGAGGTCGGGTCGCTGAAGCTGACTGGCGAGCCGGGCTACTCCGTGCTCGAGCGCATTTGGGCGCGCCCGGCCTTCGAAGTACACGGCATCGCGGGCGGCTTCACCGGCGCGGGAGCCAAGACCGTGATCCCGGCCGTTGCCACCGCCAAGGTCAGTTTCCGCCTGGTTCCCAAACAGGACCCCGCCAAGGTCGTTGCCAGCTTCCGCCAGTTCGTCGCCGACCACACGCCCGACGGCATCCAAATGCACGTGCGCGAGCTGAGCGGCTCTCCCGCCGTGTTGGTGGATACCGATCACCCCTCCATCCGCCTCGCCGCCAGCGCCTTCGCCGAAGTCTTCGGCCGCCCCACGGTGTTCATACGCGACGGCGCTTCGGTGCCCATCGTCGGGGATTTCGCGGCCCACCTCGGAATTCCAAGCGTGATGATGGGATTCGGATTGCCTGACGACGGCCTGCATTCGCCCAACGAGAAGTTCCGCCTCGAGAATTACTACCTCGGCATTGCCACCGTCGCGCGCTTTCTCGAGCGTTACGGCCAGTCCGCCTGATTCCCGCCGATGGACCCAGCGCGCAGTTCCGAGGACGCCCAGCGACAGGAGGAGATTGTCCGGGCGGCGGGCGTGGTATCGGCCGCCGTGCTCCTCAGCCGCGTCAGCGGCCTGCTGCGCGAGACCATCATGGCCCACCTCTTCGGCGCGGGCAAGGTTTACGACGCCTTTTCGCTCGGTTTTCGCATCCCCAACCTGACGCGCGATCTTTTCGCCGAAGGCGCTCTCTCCTCAGCTTTCGTGCCCACCTTCACCGAGTACCTGGCCACCAAGAGCAGGCGCGAAGCGGCCGAGCTCTCCAACCTGGTCGGAACGGCGGTGATTCTCCTGGTGGGCGCGTTGTGCGTGCTGGGAACGGTTTTCAGTCCCGCCCTGGTAGGCCTGTTGGCGCCGGGATGGGCCACCGCCGACCCCGCCAAGTTCCAGCTCGCCATCCGCCTCACCCGCATCATGTTCCCGTTCCTGCTGCTGGTGGCCCTGGCGGCCCAGGCCATGGGCATTCTCAACGCCTGCGGCCGCTTCGCCGTCCCCACCCTGGCCTCCACCTTCTTCAACCTCGGCTCGGTGGTTTTCGGCGTGACGCTCGGCTTCTGGATGGGCCCGCGCCTGGGCATTGCTCCCATCACCGGCATGGCTTGGGGAGTGGTGCTGGGCGGCGCGCTACAGCTCTTTTGGCAGCTCCCCAGCCTGCGCCGGCTCGGTTTTGGATTCCGCCCCCGCTTCGACTGGTCCCATTCCGGCCTGCGCCACATCATCTCTCTGATGGGTCCGGCCATCATCGGCTCCGCCGCCGTGCAGGTGAACGTCGTCGTCAACACCAACTTCGCCTCCTCGATCGTCGATCCGCGCACCGGCGTGGACGGCCCCGTAAGCTGGTTACAGTTCGCATTCCGTTTCATGCAACTGCCCCTGGGCCTGTTCGGCGTGGCCATCGCTTCCGCCATGCTGCCTTCCATCTCCCGCAGCGCCGCCTCGGGCAACCTCGAGGAGTTTCGTAAGACCGTCTCGCGTTCGGTGGGCATGGTTCTCCTGCTGACGGTGCCCTCCTCGGTCGGCCTGATGATTCTGGGCCGCGCCATGATCGGCCTGATTTACCAGGGCGGAAAGTTCGACGCGTACTCCGCGCACCAGACCGCACTGGCGCTCTCCTGCTACGCCATCGGCCTGGCGGGATACGCCGCGGTGAAGGTGCTGGCGCCGGCCTTCTATGCGCTGGGCAGCGCGCGGGCGCCCATGCTGGTGAGTATCGCCTCCATCGCCATCAACTTCCTGGCAGCCTGGTCGCTGACCCATTACACGCGGCTGGGGCACGCGGGACTCGCGCTCGCGACCTCGGGCGTTTCGCTGTTCGCCTCGGTGGCTCTGTTCTGGATTCTCAGGGAGCGAATCGCCGGCATTCACGGCCGCGCTCTGCTGCGCAGCACCTGGAAGATCGCCCTGGCCTCCGCGGTGATGGGGGCGGCCATCGCCCTGGCCAGCTCCGGAATTCAGGGCTGGCTGGGAGTCTCCCGCCTGGCGCGCCTGGTCGAACTGGGGGTCGCGATCCCGCTCGGCGTCGCCGTGTTCGGAGCCGTCTGCCGCGCCCTGCGCGTGGCCGAGCTCGAGACCGCCGGCCGTGCCCTCGTCGAGCCGCTGGCCCGCTGGCGCGCCGCCCGGCCATGATCCCGCGGACTGCTACAATGCCATCTTTGAGCCAACCTTCTCGTCGTCGCTCCTTTGCTCTGGTCGCCGCCGCGGTGCTCGCCGCCGTCGCTCTCACCTATTCCAACCATTTCCAGAATTCCTTCTTCCTCGACGATTTCCACACCATCCGCGACAACGTCTACATCCGCTATCTCGGCAACATCCCCAGGTTCTTCACCGACTCGACAACCTTCTCCGTTGCTCCGGAGAACCGCAGTTGGCGCCCGCTGGTGACCACTTCCCTCGCCATCGACTACTGGCTGGGCGGGGGCTTTGAATCCACCTTTTACTTCCACCTCTCTACGTTCCTGTGGTTCCTGCTCCAACTGCTCCTGATGTACGGGTTGTACCGGGTTCTGATCGAGCGCACACGGCCCCAATCGCAGAACGTGTGGATTGCCTGGTTCGCGGTGGCCTGGTACGGCCTGCATCCGGCCATCGCTGAGACCGTCAATTACATCATCCAGCGCGGCGATCTGCTCTCGACCCTGGGCGTGGTAGCCGCCTTGTTCATTTACGCCCGCTTTCCCGCCCGCAGGAAATACGGCCTGTACCTGATGCCCTTCGTTCTGGGAGTGCTGGCCAAGCCCCCCGCCTTGATCTTCCCGCTCATTCTTGCGGCTTACCTACTCCTGTTCGAGGAGAGCTTCTCGTTGCGCGGAATCGGGGCGGCGCTCTGGAAGTCGGTTCCGGCCACCGTCCTGGCTGCGGCCCTGGCCAAACTCTCCAGCGCCATGACCTCCGCGAGTTTTGTCCAGACCCGCCAATACGCTTATTCCTATCTCCTCACGCAACCCTACGTGGCATTGCGTTATTTCGGGTCGTTCTTCCTGCCCACTCGCCTGAGCGCCGATTCGGACCTGACCGCCTTCCCCTCTCTCCTGCGCCCCGAGGTCCTGGCCGGATTCCTGTTCCTGGCCGCGCTGCTGTGGGCCGTCTACGCAACCGCCCGGCGCCCGCATACCCGTCCCATCTCGTTTGGCCTTCTCTGGTTTCTTTTGGCCCTGGCGCCCACATCGCTCTATCCCCTCGCGGATGTCGAGAACGATCACCGCATGTTCTTTCCCTTCGTCGGCCTGGTGCTGGCCGCGACCTGGGCGGGCAGCCTGCTCCTCGAGCGCCGCCCTTTTCGAACTCACCCTGGCTGGACCGCAGCCGCCCTCGCCTGCCTGCTGCTGCTTTGCGCGCTGGGGACTCGCTCGCGCGACGAGGTTTGGCGCACCGAGGAGAGCCTGTGGCGCGACGTGACCGCCAAGAGCCCCCGCAATGGACGCGCTCTCATGGGTTACGGAGGCATCCTGATGGATCGGGGCGACTCCGCCGCCGCCCTTCCCTATCTCGAGCGCGCGGAAGCCCTCCAGCCCGTCGATCCCAGGGTTCAGCTCAACCTAGGCGTCGCCAATGGCGAGTTAAGGCGCGACGCCGAAGCGGAGCGGCATTTCCGCCGCGCCATCCAACTGAATCCCAAAGATTCCGACCCCTATTTTGGATACGCGCGCTGGCTCGATTCCAGGGCCCGCGCCGGCGAGGCGGTGGCAGCCCTGAACATCGCGTTGTCCCTCAACCCGTCCGCCATGGGCGCCCGCTACCTGCTGCTGCGTGTGTACGCCGAGCATGGACTGTGGGGCCCGCTGAAGTCGTTCGCCGAGGAATGCCTGAAACTGGCGCCGGACGATCCCGGCGTCCTGTCCTACCTGCGCATGGAACAGCAGGTCTTCGCGCAAGTCGCCGCCGCCGAGGCCCAGGCGCGCAGCCAGCCCACGCCCGAGAACTACCTCCAGTTGTCCACCGCTTACCATAAGACGGGCCGCTTCCAGGACTGTATCGCCGCCGCCCGGCAGGCCCTCCGCATCCGCCCGGATTTCGCCCAGGCCTATAACAACATGGCTGCCGCCTACGCCTCCCTGGGCCAATGGGACCAAGCCATCCAGGCCGCCCGCGAGGCGCTCCGCATCCAGCCCGACTTCCAGTTCGCCCGGAACAACCTCGAGTTCGCACTATCGCAGAAGAGGCAGGCTGGCGCCTCCAAATAGTCCCCGCTTGGTACAATGCGACCTTAGGATTCCCTGGTGCCTCGCAGAAACACTGTGCTCGTAGCCCTTGCGGTGCTCGCCGCCGTCACCATCGCCTATTCCAATCACTTCCGGAACGCGTTGCACTTCGACGACTTCCACACCATCCGCGATAACGTCTACATCCGCTACCTCGACAACATCCCCAGCTTCTTCACCGACTCGACAACTTTTTCCGTATACGCCGCGAACCGCACCTGGCGCCCGCTGGTGACCACCTCCCTCGCCATCGACTACTGGCTGGGCGGGGGCCTCGAATCCACCTTCTACTTTCACCTCTCCACGTTCCTCTGGTTCCTGGTGCAACTGCTCCTGATGTACGGGTTGTACCGGGTGCTGCTGGAGCGCATCCGGCCCCAGCCGCACAACTTCTGGATTGCCTGGTTCGCGGTGGCCTGGTACGGCCTGCACCCGGCTATCGCCGAGACCGTCAATTACGTCATCCAGCGCGGCGATCTGCTGTCGACCTTAGGCGTGGTAGCCGCCTTGTTCATTTACGTCCGCTTTCCTGGGCGCAGGAAACATGGTCTCTACCTCATCCCCTTCGCTCTGGGAGTGTTGGCCAAGCCTCCCGCCCTGGTCTTCCCGCTCATTCTGTTGGCCTACCTGCTCCTGTTCGAGGAGAGCTTCTCGATGCGCGGATTCCGGGCGGCGCTGCGGAAATCGGTTCCGGCCACCATCGTTGCGCTGGTCCTGGCCAAACTCTCCAGCGTCATGACGGCCCAGAGTTACGTGCCCAATCGTGGGCCTGCCGGCAGCTATCTCCTCATGCAGCCCTACGTGGCGTTGCGCTACTTCCGGTCGTTCTTCCTGCCCACGCACCTGACCGTGTCTTCGGATCTGCACGTCTCCTCTTCGGTCGCGGATCCGGAAGTCCTGGTTGGATTCCTCTTCCTCGCGCTCTTGCTCTTCGCGATTTACTGGACGGCCCGGCGGCCCGTCGCCCGCCCCATCTCGTTTGGCCTGAGCTGGTTCGTGCTGGCCCTGGCGCCCACCTCGCTCTATCCCTTGAGTGAACTGGAAAACGATCACCGCATGTTCTTCCCCTTTGTGGGTCTGGTGCTCGCGGTCGTCTGGGCGGGCAGTCTGCTCCCGCTGCGGCGCCCGCTCGGTGGGCCTCTGCGCTGGGCCGCCGTCGCCGCTCTGGCGGGTCTCCTGCTCCTGTGTGCGCTGGGCAATCGCGCGCGCAACGAGGTCTGGCGCACCGAAGGGAGCCTATGGCGCGACGCCATCCTCAAGAGCCCCGCCAGCGGGACCGCCTGCATGCTTTATGGCGGCGTCCTGATGGACCACGGAGATTTCGCGGCCGCTCTTCCTTATTTCGAACGCGCCCTCTCCCTCCTGCCGGCCCAGGCCAGGGTCGAGATCAATCTCGGCACCGTCCTCGGCGCTTTGAACCGTGACGCGGAGGCGGAACCACATTTCCTGCGCGCCCTCCAGCTCGATCCCAAGCAAGCCGAGCTATATTACTTCTACGCCCGCTGGCTGAGTTCCAGGGCCCGCACCGGGGAAGCGGTGGCGGCCCTCAACCTCTCGCTCTCCCTGAACCCAGCCTTCATGCCCAGCCGTTACTCGCTCCTGCAAGTCTACCTGGAGCACGGCCTCTGGAGCCTGCTCGAGTCCAGCGCCCAGGACGGCCTGAAGATCGCTCCCCGCGACCCTACCATCGAGAGTTGCCTCCGCTTGGAGCAGCAGGTGTTCAGACAGGTGGGAGCCGCCGAGGCTCTGGCGCACAGCCAGCCCACGCCCGAGAACTACCTCCAGTTGTCCACCGCATACCACAAGACGGGACGTTTCGAGGACTGCATCCTGGCGGCCCAGCAGGCCGTTCGTCTCCGCCCCAATTTCGCCCCGGCCTACAACAATATGGCTGCCGCCTACGCCTCCCTGGGCCAGTGGGACCAGGCGATTCTGGCCGCCCGCGAGGCGCTCCGCATCCAGCCCGATTTCCAGTTCGCCCGGAGGAACCTCGAGTTTGCCCTCTCCCAGAAGAACCGCCCCCCAGCCGCTCCCAAATAGCGGTCACGCTTCGCTGTCGCGTTTTTGTCCGAACACAAAGTCCCGCTGAACGACGAAGCTCAGGAAGAACAGGGCCGTCTCGGCGCACAACTTGGCTGGCACGATGCCCAGGTCCGTGAGCGCCACGATGCTCTGAATCAGCACGTAGCTCAAGGCTCCGAACCCCGCCACCGACAGGCAGTATTTGGGCAGCGCCACGCTGGTGTGAGCCTTCGAGTGAAACACGCCGTACTTGCCGGCCGTGAACTGGAACGTGCCCGACACGAGGCGCCCCGCTAACTGGCAGAACAGTGCCTCCCGCCACCAGTGCAGCGCCAGGATGAACACCAGATTGTCGATTCCCGCCGCCGTGAGCGACGCCGCCAGGAATCGGACAAAGACGAAGTAGATCCGCATCGAGTCGCGAAGCGGATTGAAATGCGAGCTCCGGTTGTTATCGATGTAGATCGTCGAGATGCCCACTTCCCGCACCGGCCGGGCCGTCTCCCGGCAGCTCACCAGCATGTCCAGCTCGAAATCGTAGCCCGTGGCCTGCAGTTTCAGAAGCTCCGGGATCCACTCCATCGGAATGCCGCGCAAGCCGGTTTGCGTGTCCGAGAGCTTCTGCCCGGTGATCGCCCGCATGATGGCGCGAGTCAGCGCGTTGCCCAGCCGGCTGCGCAGTGGCACGCTCCGGCCGAACGTCCGGACCCCCAGCACCAGGTCGCGCGGGTTGGCCGTCAGTTCCGCGGCGACCCGCAGGATGTCCGCCGCCGAGTGCTGGCCATCCGCATCCGCCGTGACCACACCCACGCTCTCCGGATACAGGCAGGCCGCATGGTTCAGGCCCGTCTTCAGCGCCGCTCCTTTGCCCAGGTTTACGACATGGCGAAGCACCGAGGTCCGCTCCAGCGTGGCTAGGCGGCGGAACATTTCCCGGTACTCGGCCTGGCTCCCGTCGTCCACCACGATGACCGCGCCGATCTCCGCGCTCCCTGCCAGCTCCTCCACCAGCTCCTGCAAGCGCTCTCCCGGCCGGTACGCCGGAATCAGAATCACTGGTCGGGTTTCCTGGCCCGCGCTCGCCTCGTGCATAAACCGATTACACATCATACACCCCACCTCCCTCCGCTTCGCGCAGCAGCGTGGGGTCGGGCCTTCGCCCCGGCGTTCGTGGCAAGCCGCTTTTCCGTGCACCCCTCCGCCGGAACGCGCACCCTCTCCGCCGTGCTAAAATTGACAATCAATGGTGCCAGATCTGAGATTGGCTATCCAACTGCAAGATCTGGATAGGCACATCACTCAATTGCAGCGCGAGATCGCCTCGCTTCCCAAGCACATCGCNNCTGGCCGCCAATCTGCGCGAGCGCCGCAGCCTGGAAGGCGACATTCAGACCAGCCAGCAGCGCATCTCCAAGCTCCGCGACCAGATGCTTCAGGCCAAGACCAACGAGCAGTACGCCGCCTTCGCCCACGAGATCGAATTCTGCGAGAAGGATATCCGCAAGGCCGAAGACCGCATTCTGGACCGCATGGCCGAGTCCGAGACCCTCGAGCAGAACGTTAAGGCCGCCGAGGCCGCGCTAGGCCAGGAGAAGCAGCAGGTGGAATCCGAGCAGCGCGCCGCCCGCCAGCGCACCGCCGAAGACCAGCAGCGGATGCAGTTGCTCCGGGCCGAACGCGAGAAGGTGGCCGCGGGCATGAGCGCGCAGATCCTTTCGGCCTACGAGCGGATTCGTCGCGCCCGCAAAGGCGTCGCCGTAGCCGAGGCCGTCGATGGCGGCTGTTCCGCCTGCCATATGGCGCTCCGCCTGCAGTTCTTCCAGGAGCTCCGCATCAGCGAGCATGTGCTGTTCTGCGAGAGTTGCGGCCGCATCATGTACTTCAATCCCCCCGTGGAAGTCGGAGACCTTGGCTCGGCTCTCCACTCCAACCCCGAAGCCCAGCCCGTCGAAGACACCCGCTGAGGGCGCCACGCCTCCTGAGCCGATGCCCGGTTGCATCCGCCGCCGGTCCCTCCGCTGGTCCCCGGTCCCTGCGCGCTCGGCCGCCCGCGCCGATGCGACCTTTTTCAGTCGCAATGGCTACAAAATAGTTTCCTTCGCGTAATCAAGGCCTTCCGGAAGTTGACGCCCGAATCTTCCCGGCCTGTCATGGACCCTGGAGCTGAGGAGAGAACCATGGACACAACTCCAGGAACTCCATTGCCGGCCCCCCAGGCGCACCCCAACGTGCATCCGCCGTGGTCCGCGTGGTCCGAATCCGAGAAGCTGCATGTGGCCTGCGCCTATAGCAATCCCTTCCGGTGGCGCACCCGCCGCCATCTCATGAATGATTTCCGGGGCCACATGAACGCCTGCCCCAACGTTCTCCTGCACACCGGAGAACTGGCTTACGGCGACCGTCCCTTTGAAGTGACCGGAAGCGATGGGCTGGATGTTCAGCTCCGCACCGGACACGAATTGTGGCACAAGGAGAACATCCTCAACACCGTCATCTCCCGGTTCCCTCCCGGCTGGAAGTACGGAGCCTATGTGGACGCCGATTTCGCCATGACCCGGCAGGATTGGGCGCTCGAGGCCATCCACCAGCTCCAGCATCACGGTTTTGTCCAGCTCTTCTCCAGCTACGCGGATCTTACCGCCGATCACCGCCCTTTCCGGATTCAGCCTTCTTTCGCGTACGCCCAGATCAACTATGGAAAGGATGGCGTTCCCCTTACGAGTTTGACGGGCTACGACCCGAGCGAAGCACCGCGGCCTTCCCGATCGCGCAATACGACCCCCGGCGCCACCGGAGGCGCCTGGGCGTTCCGGCGCGACGCCCTGGATAGCGTTGGGTCTTTGCTCGATACCTGCATCCTCGGCGCCGCCGACTGGTACATGGCCTTCGGCTTCATCGGGAGGACCACCGACGGCCACCCCGAAGCCACTGGCTGCGGAGCGCCCTACGAAACCTCCGTCCGCCGCTGGCAGGAACGCGCGTTTCAGGCGCTCAAAGGCAACATCGGTTACATCGATAACCACGCCGTCCATCACTGGCATGGATCGAAGAACCACCGGGCCTACGGAACCCGCTGGCAGATCCTGCGCGATAACCAATTCGATCCCTACACCGACATCTACCGCGACTGGCAGGGAGTCTGGCAGTTGACCGGAAACAAGCCCAAACTGCGCGACGACATTCGCCGCTATTTCCTTTCCCGCAGCGAAGACAACCCCACCTTCTCGCCGGGCGAAACCAGCCTGGTCTAAAGGCGCCGCCCCCGGCATCTCCAAAGGACCCAAAGCTCTCAAACCGGCGCTCAGGTGTACGGAGGGCAGCCGGGAAGCTACAATGGAAGTCCGTGATCTGATGTCTTAGGTCTGGGAATCCGCGGCTTCTCGGCGGCTCTGAATACCGGAGGTCATTTGTGAGAGCGTTTCTATCGCATCGCGCGGTGCTGGCGTGCGCGCTGCCGGTCGTACTCGTTGCGGGCTCCGTGTCGGTCCCCAGCGCCCAGAACCATTCCCTTCCCCTCGCGCTGAAGGATGCCCGTCCCCCGGCGGCCGCGCAGCATCGGCGGGTGCTCGAGCAATACGCCCAGCTTCCGTTGTACTTCGAGCCCAACCTGGGCCAGACCGCCGCGCCGGTGCAGTTTCTGGCTCGCACCGGCGGCTACACGCTGTTCCTGACCCCCGGGGAAGCGGTGATGGTGCTGAGCCGCGGCCAGAGCCACGGCCAGCAGCCGCTGCACCGCCACCAGCCGCCGCAGAACTCGGAACGGGCGGTTGTGCGCATGAAGCTCGAGGGCGCCGCCGCGACCGCGCCGGTGGCCGGCCTGGAGCGGCAGCCGGGTATCGGCGCTTACTTCCTCGGCAACGATCCGGCCCAGTGGCGTCCCGAGGTACCGCACTACGCGCGGGTCGAGTATAAGAGTGTCTATCCTGGCGTGGACCTGGTCTACTACGGCGACCACCGGCAGGTGGAATACGACTTCGTGGTGGCGCCGGGAGCGGATCCCGGGCGCATCCAACTGGCCTACCAGGGGGCGGCGTTGCGCGTGGACGCGTCTGGCGACCTGGTGCTGGCGACGCCCCTGGGCGAACTGAAGCAGCTCAAGCCGCGCGTCTGGCAGCAACTCGGATCCCAGCGCGTCGAGGTGGCGGCCAGTTACCGCCTGGTGGGTCGCAGCGTGGGAGTCGAGGTGGCCTCCTACGACCGCCGGCGGCCGCTGGTCATCGACCCGGTGCTGAGCTACTCGACCTACCTGGGCGCGCTCGACTGGGCTCACGGCGTGGCCGTGGACTCCTCCGGCGCGGCCTATGTGGCGGGCTACACCGACTCCGCCTATTTCCCCATCGTGAATGGCTACCAGACGATCAAGGGTACAGGCGAGGATGTCTTCGTAACCAAGCTGAACCCCTATTCCGGCAACGGCGCCGTCACCCTGGCCTACTCGACCTACCTCGGCGGCGGCAACGACGACGAGGCCCTCGGTATCGCGGTAGACTCCGCCGGCGCGGCCTACGTGGCAGGCTGGACTTTGTCCACGGACTTCCCCACAGCGAATGCCTACCAGACCAGCCTGACCGGGGGCGAGGGTGCCTTCGCAGCCAAACTGGGCGCCTATAGCGGCACCGGCGCTGTCACCCTGGCCTACTCGACTTACCTGGGCGGCGCCAGTGGCGACGTCGAGGCCTTGGCCATAGCGGTGGAAGCGACCGGGGAAGCCTACGTGGCAGGCGTTACCGGTTCCCTGACCCTCCCCACCCTCAACGCCTACCAGACGAAAGCAGGTGGAGGCTTGGATGCCTGGGTGGCCAAGCTGAACTCCTTTAGCGGCACCGGCACGGTCGGGCTGGCTTACTCGACCTACCTCGGCGGCAGCGGCGACGACTACGCCACCGCCATCGCCGTGGACTCCGCCGGCGCGGCCTACGTGACCGGCTGGACTCTATCCGCCAACTTCCCCACCGCCAACCCCTACCAGGCTAAATTGCTTGGAAACGAGGATGCCTTCGTAGCCAAGCTGAACGCCAATGGCGGCGGCGCCGTCACGCTGGCTTACTCGACCTACCTCGGCGGCAGCGGCGACGACGAGGCCTTCGCCATCGCGGTGGACCCGGCCGGCGCGGCCTACGTGGCCGGCGAAACCGGTTCCACCGACTTCCCCACTCTCCACCCCTACCAGGCGAGCTTGAGTGGGGGCCAGGATGCCTTCGTCGCCAAGCTGAACGCTTATTCGGGCAGTGGCCCGGTTACCCTGGCCTACTCCACCTTCCTCGGCGGCAGCCAGGGCGACAGTGCCTTGGCCATCGCCGTGAACGCAGCCGGCGCGGCCTACGTGGCGGGTTGGACTCTGTCCCCCAACTTCCCCACGGGCAACCCCTACCAGGCGGCCTTGAATGGGAGCGAGGATGCCTTCGTCACCAAGCTGAATCCCTATGGCGGCGCCGGCCCCCTCACGCTGGCCTACTCCACCTACCTCGGCGGCCACGGCGCCGACGAGGCTTTCGCCATCGCCGTCGACTCCACCGGAGCCGCCTGCGTGGTGGGCTCGACCGACTCCACGGACTTCCCCATTGTCAACGCGTATCAGGCGGGCTTGAGTGCGGGCCAGGATGCCTTCGTGACCAAGCTGACCCTCGAGCCCACCCTCTCCCCCAGCGGCGTGGAGAGCTCGGCCAGTGGCGCGCCCGGCAGCGTCTCTCCGGGCGAGATTATTGCCCTCTACGGCAGCGATCTCGGCCCTGCCACCGGTGTTCCCAACGCCGGATTCGACCCCTCCACCGGAGCTTTGCCCACTTCGCTCGGCGGGGTCGGCGTCACCTTCGACGGCCAGGCCGCTCCCTTGTTCTACGTGAGCGGCGATCAGGTCAACGTGCAGGCCCCTTATGAACTCGCGGGCAAGGTGGGAACCAGCATCGTGGTTACCTACAATGGCACGGCCAGCGCTCCGGTGAGCGTTACTGTCCTCGCCGCGCGGCCCGGCATCTTTGGCTACAACGGCCAGGCTCTGATTCTGACTTTGAGCGGTGCCGTGGTCGATGCCGCCCATCCCGCCAGCCGGGGCCAATCGGTCATCCTCTTCGGCACGGGGCCGGGCGTGGTGAATCCTCCCGTACCCACGGGCAAGCCCGCTCCCGTATCGCCGCTGAGCTGGGCCGGCAATCCCCAGGCCCAGATCGGAGGCCATAGCGCGGTCGTGAGCTTCGCCGGCATGACGCCCGGCTTCGCGGGGCTGATGCAGATCAACCTGCAAGTGCCGCCCAACGCCCCCACCGGTCCCAACGTGCCGCTGGCCCTCTCCATCAACGGCGTCGCGGCCCAGGCCTTCATCGGGGGCGCTCCGACCTCTGCCCTGACCATCGCCATCCAGTAGCCGATCCGGCCGCGCCCACGGGCCGGTCGCCTGCCAGTGGTGTAGAATATCCAAGGTCTCCATGCAGATGACGACTGCCGGGCCCGTCCCTCCGCAGGCCAGCCGCTGGTTGATCGCCATCGCCGTGATGTCCAGCGCCGTTATGGAGGTGCTGGACACTTCGGTGGTCAATGTCAGCCTGCCGCACATAGCCGGCAGCCTTTCCGCCACCGTCGAGGAAGCCACCTGGGTCTTGACCTCCTACCTGGTCGCCAACGCCGTCGTTCTCCCGATCACCGGCTGGCTCGCCAATCTCATTGGCCGCAAGCGCCTGCTCCTGACCGTGGTCACCGGATTCACCTTGTCGAGCGTGTGTTGCGGCTTTGCGCCCAGCCTCCCCGCGCTGATCTTCTTTCGTGTCATGCAAGGCGCCACGGGCGGCGGATTGCAGCCGCTCTCTCAGGCGGTATTGCTCGAAGAGTTCCCCGGCCAGGAACGTGGCAAGGCCATGGCCTTCTGGGGACTGGGCATCGTCGCCGCGCCCATTCTGGGACCGACCCTGGGCGGCTGGCTTACGGACTCCTATTCCTGGCGCTGGGTCTTTTACATCAACCTGCCCATCGGGATCGCCAGCCTGATCATGATTTCCCTGTTCCTCCACGATCCGCCCTACATCCGCCGCGGCGCCCTGCGCGTGGATTTCTGGGGCTTGGGCATGCTGGCAGTCGGCATGGCGGCGCTCCAGATCATGCTGGACAAAGGCCAGGAAGAGGATTGGTTCGGCTCCCATTTCATCGTCACGCTGGCTCTGATTGCCGGGATTCTGCTGCCCGCCTTCGTGATCCGCGAACTCCGCGTCGAGCAACCCATTGTCCGCTTCCGGCTCTTCAAGTACCGCAACTTCGCCTCCGGCATTGGCCTCGTGACCATGCTGGGATTCGTCCTTTACGGCAGCTTGGTGCTCTTACCCCTGTTCATGCAAACCCTGCTGGGTTGGACGGCCGTTACTGCCGGCATCTGGACCAGCCCGCGGGGCATCGGCACCGCGCTTTGTATGCCTCTGGTCGGCTACCTTCTGGGCAAGGGCTGGGACGCGCGGAGGATGCTGGTTTTCGGGTTCGTCGTCGCCAGCCTGGCCTTCTTCGGCTACTCCCACATGAATCTGCAATCCGGGACCTGGGATCTTCTTTGGCACCAGGTCAACCAGGGCTTGGGGATGTCTTTCATCTTCATTCCGCTGACCGTGCTGACCATGCACCCCATCCCCAAGTCCGAGACCGGATTCGCCACCAGCCTCTACAGCGTGATGCGCAACATCGGCTCCAGTCTGGGTATTTCCTTCGTCACCACCTTCGTGGCGCGCCGGAGCCAGTTTCACCAATCGGTCCTGGCCGGGCACATCACGCCATATAGCCAGCCCACCCGGCAGTTTCTAGCCGCAGCCGGCCAGGCGTCTCTCCGCGCCGGTTACGACCCCACCACGGCCAGCCATCGCAGCCTGGCGATGCTCTACGGAATGGTCCAGCAACAGGCGGCCATGCTCAGTTTCGTCGAAGCCTTCCGCATCATGGGTTATCTTTTCCTCGCCATCGTGCCGCTGGTGCTCCTGATGCGCCCAGCCCGCCAGGCGCGCCCCACCGCCAGCGCCAAGTAGCAGGCGGCCGGGCGAAGCTCCGGGCCCTCGCTTCGGTCGTCATTCGAGAGGCGCGCGCGTCCTCTCGTGTGGTAGCTTTATCAGCCAGGAGGTGCGTGATGGATTCTCGGTTTGTTTTCGGTATCTTCTGTGCCCTCATCGGCGGGTTGGGGGTTCCCATCATTGCGCTGCTCATGCCCCGCCGCAAATGCCCGAACTGCGGTGAGCTGTTCCCTCGCTTCCGCAAACCGGCCAACCGCAGTCAGGCGCTCTGGGGCGGCAGCACTTGCGCCAAGTGCGGCTGTGAAGTGGACCGGCGCGGGCGCAAAATCAAGCCTTGAGGGAATCCGGTCGGCCCCCATCCAGCCCTCCCGCCGACCAGGGCCTGAAGACGGTCGCCAGTCGCGCCAGCCCATTCTGGCCGTACTCCCAGCCCGGCCGGAATGTCTTACGATGAGGAGTGAGGTAGCATGAGCAAACGCGAACTGATCGCTCGTGAGTTGGACCGCCTGCCGGAGCAGGACCTCGACAAGCTGCTTGCTTTCGTGGGGTCGCTCAAGGAAGCGCACACTGATGCCGCCATGCCGCTGCTAGCCGCCGAAGCCGCGCTGGCCAAAGACTGGCTCGCGCCGGAGGAGGATGCGGCGTGGGCCAATCTGTAAGAGGCGATGTCGTAGTCCTCAACTTCCCGTTTTCCGACTTGAGCCAGACGAAGCGGCGGCCCGCCTTCGTCTTAGCGCCCCAAGATATCCCTCCACGAGAGTTCATCGCTGCCTCACCGGCACTCGTCTTCCAAAGTTGTCGCCGGTTTGGACGCGCCGGATAGCCCTGCGGGTACGGCTACGGCCGGTCCGACACCCCCGCCGGCGTCTCCTGCAGTCGGGCGGGCGCCGGAGGGTAGTAGCTGTCGCGAGCCTGCAGGCTGAGCTTGCGCGGGTCCGCCAACTTTACCTTCAGATCGTGGGCCTTCGGCAAATGGGTCTTTTTGTCCATAACCGCCTCCCCGGGAGTGATGCCCAGCATATAGACCCACTCCGGCGTGGCCAGCTTCCGGAACGCCGCCTTGGCATCCTGGGCGGCCACGTAGGTGCCTCCGGTGGCACGCGCCAGTTCCAGCATTCCCTGCGTTGACATATGCCGGTACCAGACCTCATTCTCGTTGAACTCCGCCAGATGGTGATCGGCGGCGGCGTCGGCGCCGGGCGCGATCGGGTGAACGCCCTGGGCGTTAAGCGTGTGGATGACCACTCGGTTCCGTTGGGCATAGTCGGTCAGTTCTTCGAGGATCCCGGGCCGCTCCACGAGCCCGTACGAAATGAAGATGATGCTCCGTTGTCCGGGCAGATTGCTCATCCGCTGCACCACTCCCCGGATACCGTTCACCTTCACAAACTGTACCCCCTCCCGGAGGGTTGGGCCGTTGCCTCCACCAGCCCCATCCAATGGCACGCTACAAAGGGAAGCGAGCGGTTTGAACTGAACCTTCGACACGGCCTGCCGCAGCTTCTCGCGGTCGTCCGTAAAGTCGAGCGTGGTCCGGCAGGACGTCGTGAAGACGGCGGCACGCTCGCCGGCGAGCAGCTCATCGATGTGCTTCATCGCGCCATAGCGCATCCGGACCAGATCTTCGAACCGAGTGAAGGCCATGTCGTCGAAAAGATACGCGACAAAGTGGTCGGGGACGGCCATCGGCGCGCTGGCGGCCTTCTCCTCGTGGCTGGCCTCGCTCGGGCCATTCGCACCCGGAGCCGGTCTCTCCGCGGCCACGAGTTGGCCCGCCCTCTCCACCGCGAAGCTCTCTATTTCCCTGCGCTGGCCGTCGTCGAAGAGCGTGAAGGCCTCTTTCCGCAAGTCGGATACCGCGTGCCCGTCCAAATCGCGCACCACCACCGGTACCAGCACCAGATTCACCTTCGACTGGAAGGTCGCTGGCCGATCATCCTGTGCCTGGGACTGCGGCGGAGGTGCGGCCGCGGGCGCAGTGGCCGCCGGTTGCACTTCGGCGGGCTCTGCGCCAGGCTTGTTCTCTTCCTGTGGAACGTCATCTGCCAGCAGCCTGGAGTCCGCCTCGAACTTGTGGTAGTCCGTATACGCCACTTCGTTCAATTCGTAGGTGTGAAAACTGGTGTCGGCAGGACCGTCGTAAGCGCCGACGTTGGTCGGTTGGTCGGGCTTCAGATTATCCGAGATGGTGATGCTCCGGATCGGGCACATCCACGATTCCCCGCCGATGTCTACCCTCCGATACTCGACAGCCGTGTCGCTCCTGCGCATCGGGAATCCATCCGATATACCAACCGCCCGCCGCGTGACGCGGACAATGGCGCCGGTGGCGGGTTCGATGAACAGCGCCCCCTGGGTGGCCACCGTCTCCCGCCGATCGCGCTTCAACCACGCGGTGCAGCACCAGGTGAGAGAGTAGTTCGAATGGGCGCGGTCGATGGAGTAGGTGAATACGGCCATGCGTTTCCCATCCATGGTTTCCCAGTGGCTCCATCTCGCCTTCCCGGGCCCAAACGGCGCTGCCAGGATGGCTCCAAACTCACCGTACGTAATCAGCCCTCCCAAGGGCGTCTTTCTCTTCCAGGCGACTCCATTCACGATGCGCGCCTGCTGGGACTCCTTCCCGTTTTCAAAAGCCAGATCGCTCACCATGGAGTCGCGAAGATGTAAGTGCCCCAGGTTGACAGTCTCTCTTAGGTGGACCCGGGAAGGATCGCCTTCGAAACGGCGGACCCTCTGCGTGCATCTGAAGTTCGGCAGGTTGCCTATGTAGCCGCGCGCGTAGTCGAAGGCTCTTTCGACGATGGCCTTCTGCTCCTCTAACGCAGGCGGACCTTCCGCGGGCAGTTCCGCGGCCGGCGGATCCAGGAACGCGCTTTCGTCGGCCAAGATCCGCAGCGCGAGCTTCGCGCCCTCCCCGTGGTCGCGCGAAAGTCTGGAGAGCGTAGCTTCGGTGATCCGCTCGGCCGGCTCAACGCCGCCGATTTCCTCGGCAACATCCTGGTCCCAGAGCCGCGACGTGTGCGCGGCGGTCAGCATCTCCTCAAGCTGTCGAACCGTGACTCGCTCTCGAACCGCGATTTGCGAGGAAGCGGGAAGCGGCACCGCCAGCAGCGCGGCCAGTGCCAGAACGCCTGAAGCAATTCCTCTCATGCAGACCTGAATATCCTAATAGCGGGTGGCCCGGCCTTCCCGGGCGGTCTCGCCGCGCTGCCGGAAGGGCTCGCCGAGCTACTTCCGCTCGCCCGCTGTGTACCCTATCCAGATCATCCCCTGCGGAACTAGATTGCTCCCAAACTGCTGGTTCAGACTGGGCACATAGTGAAAATCGAACTGCGGGCGGATGAAAATGTGCTCCGACAGGTAGATCTGCACACCCGCGCCCACGTGGACCTGGAAGTGGTTCGTATTCCCAACCGGCTCTGTCTGGGTAGTGCAGACCGCCGTGCCGACGCAACCCGTAGCCGTGTAGGCGAAGCTCGTCCGGGCCGCGCCGACTCCGCCCAGTATTCTGAGGGCGAAGCGCTTCTCGCTTACCGGCGCGTAGACGCCGTCGAAGTCGTAGAACGCCTGACGGTACTGCAGCGGTCCGTAGTCGGGCCTGTTGGGTTGCAGAGTGGCCTCCGCTCCGAAGCCATAATGCTTATTCAGCATGATGTCTCCGCCGAAGCCCAGGAAGAACCCGCTCATTGTAGGCAGCGACTGGCAGTAACTGTCGCCCGTGCCGGGTGTGCAGGAACCGAAGGCGTTCGCCGCGGACGAGGCGTTGTCTATGCCGCCCGAATTCGCACTATCATGGGCCGTTCCGAAACCGAGGTTGATGTCCACTGAGCTCTGCGCACTGGCCAACGCTGCGCACAGAATCAGCAGGGAAAAAGGTGCAATGTAGCGCCGAAAGGTTTTCAATCGGGTTCTCCTCTCTTGAGTGGCGGCGCACACCACTTGAATCCGTGCGCGCCTTCCTATCGTTTCGACGCCCGGCCCATCGCGGAGGTTTCACTTCCCGAGCCTTGTGCGGCGGGAATCCCCTGGGCCGCGGCTTCCAACCGGCCACCCGAGACCCCATGGAAGTCGCACGCGAGCCGGCGAAAAGAGCTGCAAAGGATTGAAACGGAAGATATTGTCTGGCGCGCCCGGAGGGACTCGAACCCCCGGCCTACTGGTTCGAAGTTCCAAGGGCCGCTTTCTATACGGTAGTACAGTGTTGTGCTATGTGTAACTTAGGGGCGATTGGTTTCCATGGCGTGCTGCCCGGAGCGCCCGTCTCCACCCTGTTGGCTCCCAGGATGGCTCCCAAGAGGCGCGGATCTCGCCGGTCGGCTGACATTCGCTTGGGATGGCCCTCTCCCGGCGCGTTGCTTGCCCCGGAATCCGTAGCTGCCGACGATACTTTCGAGGCGCATGTGCGAAAGCTGGTGCCCGCCTTCGCAGCGCCCCCTTTCCCTCTTCCCAGTAGATTGCGTTTTCACAGCGGCCCGGAGCGGTCAAGGGCTTGCCCCTTGACGGCGAGGACCGCTGTGAGACAGTGGCGGACCAGGGAAAGGGGGCGCGAGCGAGCGCGGGTGCGGTCAAGCGAGGCGGCGCGCCTATCGCGAGCGCACGGGGCACTGGCGGGGTCCGGGTGGAAGAACCCTGCGCGCGGGACATCGGCTTTCCGGGCGATGACATAAGACCGCGTTCGCGGAAGCCGGTGGGGTGAGGGAGGAGCCCCAGCGACGACCGGCCGGCTTCGGCGCAACGCGCGCTTATGTCAGAGCCGGGTGCGCCTTCGTCCGCGCAGGCTCCATGCTGCCGCAGGCACGCTTTTCCCGTGAGCGCCGAAAAGCCGCTGACCCGGCGCGCGACGTGCGCAGGAGCGAATCCGAGCGACTTGCACGGCGCGTGACGGGGGGGTAGCGGCGGCCTTCGCGCTCGGGCCTAAGGCAGGGTCGCAGAGGGAGCGCGCGCGCAGGCGGACGCCGGAGCGCGGCAAGGCGAAATGACCGGCGCCGCGGCTTCTTTGTCCGGGGCTTTGCGTTCCTTTTGTGGGCTTGACTCGGGGCATACAGAGTCCAGAATTTTTTGGCGCGAGTTTTTTGGCTCAGACTTTTTCCAAAGTTTTTTGCTTCCGTTCGGACCTCACGTGCGGCTTGGCGCTGGGCTCTCTGTCGGGGCGCAGGGCCGGGCGCTCATTCTCGTGGTGGCCAGGGTGTACAATGAGTGTCCACAAGAAAGAGAGCAAGCGCATGCGTGTGCTCCGACTTCTAGGAACAGTTCCGCTCCTGACGGTGCTTCTTGCGGCAGAGGATTTCAGCCTCACGCGTGACGGCATCGGCCCGATCCGGGTCCACACGGCCTTATCCTACAAAGGCGTTGGAGAGCGCCTTATCGCGACGGCGACGAATGATTCGGGCTCGGCAATCCCCCCCTCCGTCGGATTGTGCGTGAAGGTCGCAACCGGTGGATGCCTGTTCACATTGTGGAATACGACGGAGTGGGAGCCTGGCGTTCAACGGCACTGGGATTTTACAGCCAGGCAGCATCTGCCGAATCTGGCGCATGAGGTAGTGATTGAAGCGCCCAACAGCGGAGCGGCGCAATTCACGAACGCCGATCTGCTGGCCATGCTCAAGCAGGGCGTGGGGCCGGATGTGGTGCTGCTGAAGATGAAACTGTCGCACTGTTCATTCGATACGTCCGTGAACGCGCTGGGCGCTCTCAAAGCGGCCGGCGCGAACGACGAGATCCTGAAAGCGGTACTCTCGGGCGGTGTGGCTTCGACGGAATCTGTGATGCCATCCGGGAGCGCCGGTGTGGTCGATTCCGGTTCACCGAAAACAGTACGTCCCTGGGCGAAGCTCTTCATCGCTCCGATGGAAGGTGGCCTCGATGGTTTCATTCCGCCGGAGATCAGAAAGCAGAGCGTCCCGATAACCGTCGTGCTCGACGAGAAGGACGCAGAATACATTCTGACAGGAATTTCCGGGGACGCTGGTTCGCGCTGGTACGATGTGATTGCCGCAGGGCCGCTCTGGGGCAAGGACAAATTTGAGGCGAACGTGAGGCTGATTTCAGTTCAGTATAGGTCTTTGGTGTGGGCGGGCGAGGCGGGGGACCGATCCGTATTGTTTGGCGGCTTTCGGCGCGGGGGGCAGCGCAAGGTGGCAGAACGGATCGTCAAGGAAATGCGGCGTGATTTGTTTGGGCGCTGATGCGGCGCGGCGCGGGAACGCTTCGCGGGGGATCGCCCTTGGGCTCTAGCCCGAAATTTGTAGGCTCTACAAGGATTGTGAGCCGGCCCGGTTCTGAATTGCCGTGAGCCGCCCGAGCGCGCCTCGGGATTGGCGTCACGCGCGCGATACAATCGGTCAGAGGTCACGCCCGGCTGCACTGATCGAACCGGGTAGGGCACGCGCGTCAAAGCGCAGTGGGGCACATTGGCCCTGATCTGGACAGACGCGATTTGCGGCGTTTGGCCCCGGCGCGCAAGCTGCATGCACATACCTTAGAGCCCTCACACGTATGCACGCTACCCTTGACGATTCCTGTTGCAGCGTCGCCGCAGGGCTCCGAGACAGAGGACGTTTGCGGCAGTGTCTCTGCATGGAACCCGGACAGGAAGCGGTGAGGCGGCGAAAGCTCTAGAATAGACCAGAAGGGAAAGGCGGAGAACAACATGCGCACCGTGATGCTTTGTTTCGCGCTGATGGCAGGATGGGCATTTGGTCAGGACGCACCTGCTCAGAACCCGCCAGAGAAGGCCGTCAGAACCATCAGAGACGTTCAGCCCGGCATGTCTCGCGATCATGTCCTTTCCGGCCTGAGCGAGCTATATGAGTGGAGCAGGATTGACGCTGACCCCGCCTACCAGACTGAGGGAGCCGGCTACTGGGGGTTGTACCCGAAGTATGATCCCAAGAGATTGACGAAACTGGAATCCGGGACGATTTCATTCTGGGAGGGGAAAGTAAGGTACGTCACCATCGACCTGTATCCCTCGATGACTGGCGAAGCCCCCCGCTTTGCCGAGCGCCTGTTTCGGCTGCTCTACGACAGGGCTGATCCCCCCACGTCGCCAACCAAACTTCAGAAGCTCGTCAATGTGCGATACGCCACTCTGCCCGTCGAATTGCATAACGAGCGGTTCGACGAAGTTGAGGAACTGACAGTGTTTTTCACGGTGGGCGGGCAGGACTTCAGGATCAGAGTAAAGAGGCGGCAGGGTGAGCCTGACCGCGTGGATATTGAGCAGCAGATCTCAGGTGCGACAACGAACCAAAAGTAGGGCACACCGAACTTCTGATATCCTGATTTTGGCCGCCTAGCCCGGCCAGGCGAGAAGCGGGGACCCTGCCCGTTGGCGGCTCGCCACTACACAGGGAGTCGTCTGAAATCCAAGTGTACCCTGTGTGAGGCGGCTTCCATTGGTCCTGGCCGCCTTCTACTTTTCCCCTTTCAACCCACACCCTACACTTGGATTTCAAATGATCCGGTGAATGCTCTTTGAGTTGGCTTGATTCAGCCATTGGTACTTGGGCGCAAGCATCGCGGCGTCGGGCTTGCCCTTGCGGAGATCGGCGATCCCGAGCAGCCCAAGCTGCCTGATGTAGTTTCGAGCGGTGGGAGAGGTGACCCGGCATAGCTTCTCCACCATGGGCGTGTCCAGCGTGCCTGTCGCCCGCAGCTTTCGCACGATGGGACGGATGTTGCCCGGAATTGAGGAGAGGGCAACCTCGGCCACCAATGCCAGATCGGAGTCGTCGATGTCGGCCCGGTAACGCACGACCGCATGGCCGCGAGCGAGATCCTTGAAATACTGGACGACCTTCCACGGACCTTCGGCGGGCATTGCCGCGACAGGCTCCCAGTTGGTGCCAGTCTTTTCAAAGTGAACCTCGGCGCGCCCGGCGACTAGGAGCCTCGCCCAACGGGCGAGTTCCAGCGACTGTTGTTCAGAAAACGTGATTGTTTCCGGTGGGATCGAACCGACATTGAGAGTCGAGAAAAACTCCACAAGGAACTCGTTCGTCGCGCGCTGGCACTCGTTCTCGGCGGCGTCTGCCTCATCGCGCTTGGCGTAGGCGAGAAGCTGTTCTTCAGTGGGAGCAATCGCGGGAAGCTCGTAAAACAAAAGCCGGGTGCCAAGCTGCGACATGAGACGGTGAGTGCTTGGGGGCAGAGGCGTTGTCGCACCGATCCAGTTGAACAAGACCGGCTCCGAGTATCCGCGCCGGCCGTGCGTTCCGCTGTCGGAGGTGAAGCCTTTGCCGTCGAGAACCGAGATCAGAATGGAAAAGTTATCCTTGAGATCCTCTTCACGACCGCGAAACAACGGGGCAAGCTCCTTCGTCAAGAGAACCTTGCCGTTGAGCTTCGGAAGAAGATCGATCTGCGCCAGTTCGTCCTTCTTGATGTTCGCCGCATGGGTGACGAACGCCTTCGGCGTGAACTTGTCGCTGCGATAGGCGTACTGGTCGAGAGCGGAACCTGCGAGCGGAAAAGCCATCTGCACGATGGCCGTCTTTCCAAACCCCGAGGCCGCCTCGAAGATGAGCGAAAGGGGCTTCGTTCGGCCGGAAAGTGCCATCGCGCCAAAGACGGCCAAGCACGCGTTTGCTCCCTGGAGGAGTTCCGGGTAGTAGCGTGCTACGGTGCCAGCGGGACCCTCGAACGAACCAATGTTAACAGGCGGAGATTGGGTCATCGACGGGCCCACAGGTTCCTTCCCACGGAGTAGCGGCAGCGGCGCTGACAAAGCGCTGACAAAGCGCTGCACTTGAAACCGATCTGTGGAGCGGATAGACTGGTGGACGGAGGGCGGTGGAATCGAACCACGGTCCTCGCGGGACTCGCCGGTTTCCAAGCCGGCCCCTGGCACCAGCCAGACGCCCTCCGTTGTTCGTTGCTAGGACCTGATGCCCGCCGCTAGCCCCGGCGGGTTTCGCTTTCTCGGTCATAGTTCGCGACCTGCTCTTCGGCCCTCCTTGCCCCTCGCATCCAGCGCCGCCCGCTGACGTTAGGCTGCTGACCCCATCCGCTTCTCGATCCAAGTATTCAGCGCGCGCTCGGAAACCCGCACTGATTTCCCGAGCCTCACTGTCGGCAACTCGCCAGACGCCATCAGCATGTAGGCGGTCGCCTTTCCAATAGCGAGTCTCCTCGCCACCTCTTCGGCCTTGAGAAGTCGATGCTCCATAGTGGCCGTGGTGTCCCGCTCGGTCTGAGTAGTCATAGGAGGCCATTTTAAACCTTGACAGACACTGCGTAAAGATGTAGAAATCAGTATAGATCATGGATTTGGCTTTTGGGCGGCAGCTAGAACTCGCGGGCATGTCCACTTCGATGTCCGCTTCAGATCTCACCAGGGTGACTGTGCTCGTGCCACATCAGATGGAGATCTCCAATGGGAGTCTCCTCTTTGATCCGGCGGAGTGCGAACGGAAAGAGGTTCGTAACGCCAGCCTCCTTGAGTCGTTCACCGCTCTGTGGAAGCAGAACGATGGGGAAATCCTTCGCTTCGCGTCCCGTTACGGTGTGCTCGAACTCGATGAAGCGAATGCCTTCTACCCCGCCGAGGATCGTAAGACGAGAGATGCCCTGGTTGGAAAGGGGGAATTCCCGGCGACCGGCTGCGAGCCTCTTGCGAGATGGCGCAGCTACTCCCGCCAGTTCGCCGCGCTACTGGCTATCGGCGCCAAACTACATCAGGGTGAGTCTGGCGACCCGGAGGAGTGGAAGGTTCTTATGCCCCCCGACGGGCTGCCGGGTGTGCGGAGTGTGAACAGACAGAAGCATTACGTGGAGCTGTTCATCTGGGAATCTGTTCTGCATTCGAATCTGCGCCCAGCCCTGAGGTGGTCGGGTGACAGAGCCACCGAACCAGGAATCGTTTTCGGGTTCCTTGATACCGGCGGACTGTTCGGGGCGTTGATGTTTCGTCTGATGCTCGCAATCACCAAGGTGGACGGACTCGCGATTTGCGGGTCCTGCCAGCGGTCCTTCACGCCAGCGGCCAGGGCGCGCAGGGGAAACATACGATTCTGTGAGGACTGCCGCAAGAACGGCTCCGCGCACAGAATCTCGCAGCGGATCTCAGCCAGTCGAAGGAAGGCGTTGAAACTGAGGTGAGTATGACAAGGAAGCGCGGTAATGCGGAAGGTTCGATCTACAGGGATTCGGACGGCCGGTGGCGCGCCGCTGTGAATCTCGGATATCGAAACGGGAGGCGCCTGCGAAAGAAGCTCTCAGGTCGGACCCGCGCCGAGGTGGCCGGCAAACTGGCTACTGCACTGAGAGATCACCAACTCGGTCTTCCGGTCGCCTCGGAACGCCAGACTGTCGGGCAGTATCTTGAAATGTGGCTCGAACATGTCGCCAAGCCCAACACTCGGCCGAAAACCTATGACGCCTACGAGTACATGGTTCGGTATCGCCTAAAACCGGCCCTGGGCGATAAGGTGCTCTCGAAGCTCACGCCGAGCGACGTGCGCGCGTTCATGCAGGCCATGACGGAAGCGGACCTGTCCGCCAAGACGGTGAAGCACCTGCGGGACACTCTACGCTGCGCGCTCAACGTCGCGGTGCGGGACGGCCTTATCGTCCGCAACTCCGCGGCTCTGGTGAAGCCCCCTCGCCCGGCTCCCCGTGAGATGCTGGTCTTCACGCCAGACCAGGCCCGCCTTTTCCTGGACCTCGCCCGCGGCAAGCGGCTGGAGGCTCTCTTCACAGTCGCCATCTGCCTGGGTCTGCGAGAAGCCGAAGCATTGGGGCTTCGCTGGGCTGATATCGATTTGGAGAGAGCCGCGCTCACGGTGCGGTACCAGCTTCAACGGGTAGACAGCAAGCTGAGGCTCACGGAACCCAAGACGGAGAAGAGCCGTCGGACGATTTACATGCCCAACGTCACCCTCTCGGCTCTGGCCGCGCACAAGATCAGACAGGATACCGAGCGCCAACTTGCCGGCTCCCGCTGGGTGGAGACTGGCATGGTCTTCACGACGCGGATCGGCACCATGTTGGACCAGCGGGACATGCTGCGCGAGTTCTACCGCCTCCTGGACACCCCGGACCTCAGAGACCCCGAGCCGGACGCGAAGAAGAAGCGGAGGCTCCTGCCGCGGCTCCGGTTTCACGATCTGCGGCACAGCGCCGCTACCCTATTGCTCGTCCAAGGCGTGCCGATGAAGACGGTGCAGGAGATTCTGGGGCATTCGAGTTTCAGCACCACAGCGAACGTCTACTCGCACGTGCTGCCCGCCATGAAACAAGAAGCCGCGGCCCGGATGGACGCCGTTTTCAGCCCCGTGGCTCCCAACTTGGCTCCCGAGAGATCGCACGCGGGAGTCAAGCCCTCGTAAGCCCTTTGTTTTCTGGCGCGCCCGGAGGGACTCGAACCCCCGGCCTACTGGTTCGAAGCCAGTCGCTCTATCCACCTGAGCTACGGGCGCGCGCGGTTACCATTATACAAGGGTGGCGGAGGCGGGCTGCGCTGCCCCTCCCAGGCGGGTCAGGCTGCTCGCTTGCGCACGCTCTCGACGTACCGGGCTGCGGCGTGGATCCGCGTGGCCACCCGGTCGGCGGGGACGTCCAGGCTGACGGCTAGCTGCCGTACCGTCTCGCCATTCAGGAAGCGGCGGTAAAGCTCGACGGCGAATGACTCGACCATCTCTTTTTCTCCAGTTTCGTTACTTCTTCGACGCACGCCGATTGCCAAACGATTCCCCAGGGGTAACTCCTTGAATCGCCGTGGCCGCCCCTTGGGGGGTAGGAGCAAACGGTGCACCAGATTGCACCATCCCGGCCGGGGCGGTGCCGTTTCTTCGACCCGCGATGACGTAGGATTGTAGGTGCCCATGCCCTCCGGCCATTCCAAACGGGAAACGGAAATCAAACTGCCGCTGACCGGGGTGGCCCAGGGGCGGCGCCTCCTTCGGCAGGCCGGGTTCCGGGTGATCCGGCGCAAAGTATTCGAGGACAACACGATTTTCGACACCGCCGGCAGCACACTGCGCTCCTCTGGCTTGCTGTTGCGGCTGCGGGGCTGCGGGCGGCGAGTCCTGCTGACCTTCAAAGGGCCGGCGCTAGTGGGCCGGCACAAGTCGCGCCAGGAACTCGAACTTGAGATCTCCGAGGCGGCCACCTTCGCCCAAATTCTGGCGCAGCTCGGCTTCCAGCCTACCTTCCGATACCAGAAGTTCCGCACCGAGTATACCCACCCCCAAAGCGGCGGCTTGGCGACGCTCGACCAAACCCCCATCGGCGACTTCCTGGAACTTGAAGGGCCGCCCCAGTGGATCGACCAGACCGCGGCGGCGCTCGGCTTCCGCCCGGCGGACTACGTCACCGCCAGCTACGCTGGCCTCTACGCCCAGTACCGCCAGAAGAACGCCTCCGCCCTCACGGACATGGTTTTCGAGCGGTAGCGCCTGCAGTCCTGCCAAGTAGCGCCGGCGGTCATGCCGCCGGTGTCTCTCGGGACCGCCGACCGCCGCACCTTCCCCGCCCCCACTGCACCCGCAAAGGCCCATACTGGCTGCTTGTCTATAGGAATAAAGTAGATTATATTCTTATTATAATCAGTATCTTAGACACAACTGACCAAGCATTCTGCTCCATAGACTTGCAGTCAGACAACAATCACAGTAAACTATATCGAGAATGTACAGTATGCCGGCTCTCATGGCAGCTCGACTGACGCCGCGGCGGGTTCTACTCATGTGTAGTTGTCCTTCGACCCCGCCGCTGCCCTGCTCGTGTTCCTAGGCGCGGTCAACTCCCCCAACAAGATCGGCTGTTCATATTCAGGAAAAGGAGATCTCAATATGTTTCGCACTCGCATCCATAAGACGGACCGGCAAGCCCTCCTTGCCCTCGTTCTCTTGCTCGTCCCCGGTGGCGTTCCAGCCTCGGCTCAAAGCCTCAACTGGGAAGGGCAAACCGGCGTCTTCGTCACGCCGTTGGCTTACACCGCGGCGTCTCCCAAGGACAGCATCGGGAAGCCCATCGTGGCCTACCATTACCTCGACGCGGGCGACGTGCTCGGCGGGTTCCACACCGCTTCGGTCACGGTCGGCCTGCTGTCGCGGGTCGAGGTTGGCTATACCCGCGCGTTCCACCAGGACGGCGACACGCCGGGCCTGAGCCCGTTGTGGAAGGGCGGCTTCAACATCGTGCACGCCAAGGTGAACGTGGTGCCGGAGAATGCCGCCAAACAGAAATGGCTGCCGGCGGTCTCGGCCGGTTTGGTCGAGCGCACCCAGGTAAACAACGTCAGCGGCGTCCTGGCCGGCAAGACCTACCACAACGCCGACTATTACCTGGTGGCCACCAAGACGGTTACGCAGGTGAAAGGCTTGCCGCTGGTCTTCAACCTGGGCTACAAGGCCACCAACGCATCCGTCTTCGGCCTCGCGGGCAACGCTCCCGCTTACCAGGGCCGGGCGTTCGGCGCCGCGGCCTTCGTGCTGAAGGGCCCGGCCAAGAGCCAGATCGTTCTTGGCTCCGAGTTCGCCCAGCAGCCGCGCCAAGTCCTGAATCTTCCGGGCGCCGACGTGCCCACCACCATCACCTACGCGGCCCGCATCGTTCCGCGGCCCAAGACCAAGTTCAACATCGATTTCGGCGTGGCCCAAGCGGCGGGCAAGATTATGCCCGGCGTGGACCTCCACGTCCGCCACCAGTTCGCGCTCGGAGTCTCTTACGGATTGTGAGGAAAGGAAAACAACATCATGCCAATTACAGAACGAAAACCCGGGCTAGGGACACTGGCCCTTCACGCAGGACAGGAACCGGACTCGGCGACGACGGCACGCGCCGTCCCCATCTACGCCACCTCGAGTTACGTTTTCAAGAGCACCGACCATGCCGCCGCCCTCTTCGGCTTGCGGGAGTTTGGCAACATCTACTCGCGCCTGATGAACCCCACCAACGACGTCCTCGAGAAGCGGCTGGCCGCGCTCGACGGCGGCATTGGAGCACTGGCCTTCGCCTCCGGCCAGGCCGCCATCACGGCGGCGATTCTGACCATCACGCACGCCGGTCAGAACTTCATTTCCTCCACCAGCCTCTACGGTGGCACCTGGACTCTCTTCACCCAGACCCTCAAGAAGCTCGGAATCGAAGTCCGCTTCTTCGACCCCGACCACCCGGAAGAGATCGATAAGCTCGTAGACGCCAACACGCGGCTGGTCTACCTGGAGTCCGTGGGCAACCCCAAGAACGACGTCCCGGACTTCCGCAAGCTGGCGGACATCGCCCACAAGCACGGGCTGCCGGTTCTCATCGACAACACCGTCACCACGCCGGCGCTCCTTCGCCCCTTCGAACACGGCATCGACATCGCCATCTACTCGACGACGAAGTTCCTGGGCGGCCACGGAGTGCACATCGGCGGCGCCATCGTGGATAGCGGCTTGTTTCCCTGGGCCGACGACAGGGAGAAGTGGCCCGAGTTCAACGCCCCCAGCGATTCCTACCACGGCGTTGTTTTCACCGAAGCCCTTAAGCCGCTCGGCAACCTCGCNNGCCGCGTTCCTCTTCCTACTGGGTATCGAAACCCTGCACGTCCGCCTGGAGCGCCACGTGCAGAACGCCCAGGCGCTGGCTGAGTGGCTCCAGAAGCATCCGGCCGTACAATGGGTGAACTACCCCGGATTGCCCGGCCATCCTCACTACGAGCTGGCAAAGAAGTATCTGCCCAAGGGCGCCGGGGCCATCCTGGGCTTCGGGGTGCGCGGCGGCAAGGACGCCGGCGTGAAGTTCATCGACAACGTGAAGCTGGCGAGCCACCTCGCCAACGTCGGCGACGCCAAGACGCTGGTCATCCATCCCGCCTCCACCACGCACTCGCAGCTCACGGACGCAGACCAACTCTCGACCGGCGTGACGCCGGAGTACATCCGCGTCTCGGTCGGCATCGAGGATATCGAAGACATCAAGGCCGACCTGGATCAGGCCTTGCGCGCTTCTCAGGCTTAGTAACGCCGGCGGTCGCGCCAAGTAGCGCCGGCGGTCTGGCCGCCGGTGTCTTCCGACGCAGGAGATGCCCGTGGACACGAGGCGGGCATATCGTGCGTCCCACTAGATGCCCAGCCAGTCGGCCACTGTCTTGATCCACTCCACAAAGACCTGCTTCTTTCCCTCCCGGCTATGCCACCAGGCGCCGCCGTTGAAATCGGGATCGGCGGCCGTGACCACGTGGAAACTCTCCGGCGGCGCGAGGCGGCGATACACCCGTGCCGCGCGCCCCGAGTGATAGTCGCTGGTAACCACCAGGAACCGTCGAACGCCGCGCCTCGCCANNGCAATGAACCAGTCCCGCGGGTAGCCGTGCCGCACCGCGAAATCGATGGCCCGCTCGGATTCGTACGTCCCGTAGCAGCACGGCGGACCGCTCACCAGCACCTTGGGAGCGTAGCCTCGCATCACCAGCTCCGCTCCTTTCAGGATGCGGTTTCCGTGCTCATCGCCCGCCAGCACCACCACCATCTCGGCGGGCATCGGAGCCTCGCTTTCCACCAGAAACCGGCCCATCTCCCCCAGCCATAGCGTGCGCGTAGCGGCCAGCAGCACGGCCAGAAGCACAGCTCCGGCCAGGAACAGAACCTTTCGGGATCGGAAAGCGGGCGCCACGGACTACGTTTCGTCCGTCGAGCTGTCGGGATCCAGATGGCGGACGCTCTTCAACCGCTGGTAGAGCAGTTCCACCTCCGCCTCGTCCTCCGGCCGCAGCAGCCGGTACTGGGGTGAGGCCAGCGTCCTGACCTCGGCGGCCTTGCGGGCCGGCTCACCGTGAAACTGGCGATACGGTATCCCATCGATCAGCGCCTCGCGAGCCGATCGCCGCAGGTGGCGCAGCAAGCTGTTCGCCGAATCCAGGTCTCCCGGGTAGACCAGCAGCACGCGCCGGTTCCCGGTAAGCGTGAGCTGCACGATCAGTGGCGACATCCAGGCCGTCCCGTCCAACCGCAGTATATCCACCCACGGAATGCGCCGCCGGCCGATCGCCAGGCACTTTTCGTGAATCTCGATGGCCGGGTGAAATGCCAGAGCCAGCAACGCGCCCGCGCTGGCCACGAATAACCCGGCCACACCGTAAGCCGGCCTCCACGAGGTGAAGCCGTACCAGGCTGCGAACGCCCCGAATGCCAGCGCCGCCAGGCCTGCATACAGATACTGCCGAGAAGGTAAGTAGCGAGTCACCGTGCGGCCTCCCCTCAATCTAAGCCTACGCTTCGGCCGGGCCTGCGTCAATGCGTGCGATGCGGGCGGCTGCCGCGCCATGAGGGTGGACTCGGCCGACTCGCCGCAATCCCTCGGAACGAAACGCCTTCTTCCGCGTATATCCTTTTACGGAATCCTTGGGGAGTCCCTATGCCCATAGCCGCCGAACTGCGTCACGCCGTCCGTTCCCTGACCAATTCGCCCGTTTTCGCCTCCGTTGCCGTCCTCTCTCTGGCTCTCGGCATCGGCGCCAACACCGCCGTCTTCACCCTCCTCGATCACGCCCTCCTGCGCCAGCTTCCCGTCCAGGATCCCGGCGAACTGGTGCAACTCAAAGAGCTGGGCGCGAATTACGGCTCGAACACCGGAATGAACTCGCTTTCCTATCCGATCTATGAGGACTTCCGCGATCGGAACCAGGTCTTCAGCGGCATGTTCTGCCGCCGCCAGATCACAGTCAGCGTCAGTCAGGCCGGCCGCAACGAGCGGGCCACGGCCGAGCTGGTCTCCGGATCCTACTTTCCCGTCCTCGGCCTTCGCCCCGCTCTGGGACGCCTGTTCACTTCCCAGGAAGACCGCTCCCGCAGCGGCGCGCCCCTGGCCGTGCTGGGCTACGATCACTGGAAGACGCGCTTCGCCGGCGACCCCTCCATCATCGGACGCGAGATCCTGGTCAACGACCATAAGCTGACCATTGTCGGCGTCGCCCAACCCGGCTTCCAGGGCACCGAGCGGCTCTTCCCCACCCAGATCTACATCCCCATCATGATGGCCAAGGAGATTGAGGGCAAACGCCTGGACGATCGCCGCAACCGCTGGGTCCAGGTCTTCGCGCGCAGGCGCCCGGGCGTCTCCCTCGAACAAGCCCGCGCTTCGCTCCAACCCATCTTCCACAGCATTCTCGCCTGGGAGGTGTTGCAAAAGGAGTTTTCCCGCGCCTCCGCCTACTCCCGGGAGCAGTTTCTGAAGATGACCCTGGACGTCGTACCGGGCGGCAAGGGGCAGAACGTCGCCGAGCGGTTTCTAGCCGCCCCGCTGTGGGCCGTGATGGGCCTGGTTGGCCTGGTCCTGCTCATCGCCTGCGCCAACGTGGCCAACCTGTTGATCGCCCGCTCCACCGCGCGCCAGAAGGAGATGGCCGTCCGCCTGGCCTTGGGGGCCGGCCGCGGCCGCATCATTCGCCAGCTTCTCACCGAGAGCGCGCTGCTATCCCTGGTGGGGGGTGCGCTGGGATTCCTCATCGCCCCCTGGACCATGCGGCTCCTCTCCGACATCATGCCGCGCATGGAACCTCCGATCCACTTCGTCACCGCCCCCAACCTGCGGGTCCTGTGTTTCACCTTGGCCGTGTGTGCCCTCGCCACCCTCCTGTTCGGTCTCGCTCCGGCCTTGCGCGCGATTCGTCCGGATCTTTCCTCCACTCTCAAGGACCAGGCCGGCGCCGTGGCCGGAGGCGGCCAGGCCGGCTGGCGCAAGATGTTGGTCACCGCTCAGGTCGGTCTCTCGCTCCTGCTTCTCATCAGCGCCGGGTTGTTCGTGCGCAGCCTCTCCAACCTGAGGGATGTCAATCCCGGATTTGACGTCCATCATCTGCTCTCTTTCTCCGTCGACCCCACGCTCAATGGCTACAACACGGAACGCGCCAAGATCTTCTACAGTCAGTTGAACCGCGACCTGGCCGCCCTTCCCGGCATCCAAAGCGCGGCCCTGTGCCTGGTTGCGCCGCTCAGCTTCGATGAATGGGATACCTCCGTCGCCGTGGAAGGCTACCTTGCCAAGCCGGGCGAGGACATGAGTCCCTGGGTGAACTACGTTTCACCCGGCTTCTTCGCCACTCTCAAGATCCCGCTCTACGCCGGCCGCGACTTCACCGAACAGGACGCCGCCGCTTCCCCCAAGGTCGCCATCGTGAACCAGAAGTTCGCCCGCCACTACTTCGGAGACCGGGATGCCGTCGGCCGTCACATCGGCATGGGCGGCGACCCGGGCGCCAAGACCGATATCGAAATCGTCGCCGTGGTGGGCGATACCAAGTACCAGACCATGCGCGCGCCCATCCCCCGCCAGGTCTTCTTCCCCTATCTCCAGAACAACTGGGCCGATCAGATGACGGCCTTCGTTCGCACCGATATCGACTCCTCCCAGATGTTTCCCGTGCTGCGGGCCACGGTGGGCAAGCTGGGCCCAACCCTGCCCGTCTTCCTGATGAAGACCGGCGAGCGCCAGCGCGACGACTCCGTTTCCGTCGAGCGGCTGGCCGCCACGCTCGCCGCCGCATTCGGCCTGCTCGCGACGGTTCTGGCCGCCGTCGGCCTCTATGGCGTGATGGCTTTCCTGGTCGCCCGCCGCACCCGCGAAATCGGCATCCGCATGGCCCTGGGCGCGGTCACCGGCAACGTGGTCGGGCTGGTGGTGCGCGAAGTCCTGCTGCTGGTCGGCATCGGAGTCGCCATCGGAATCCCCGCCGCCCTGGCCCTGGCCCGCCTGCTCTCGAGCCAACTCTACGATGTCGCGCCCAGCGACCCCACCACCGTGGTTCTCGCCACCCTGGGCATCGCCGCCATCGCCGCGCTCTCCGCCTACATCCCCGCCCGGCGCGCCACCCGCATCGACCCGGTCACCGCCCTGCGCTACGAATAGCCCCCGTGCAGCGCTCCGAACACGTGGGCCAGCATCAGCGACATGGCCAGGATGCCCGCGCCCAGCGCCAGCACATGTCCGGTCCTGCGCAGATTGAAGCTCCCGACGCGGCACACCAGCAGGTATCCTACGGCCAGGTTAAAGAAGCCCCACAGGACATTCACCGTCGAGGACGACAAGCCTACTCCAGGTGGTGATGCGAAAGGGCTCTGGAACGCCTGCCCCGAGATCCCATTGATGAAATGGGGCAGCATGTTCGCCAGGAATGCGCCCCCGAAGAAATACGCGACATAGTGATACCAGCGCACGGTTGCTCCTTTCCGGTTCCCAATTGTGTCACATCCGCGCCACGCGGAGAGCAAACCGCCGCCGTCAAGCGGGTTTGACGATCCCCTCCTCCTCCCTTGAAACAACCTTGATATGGTATAAGTGTTATACCACTCTGCCATGCGGTTCCAGTTCGGCAAGACCAAGAGCGAGGCGTTGAGGCGCAACCCGAACCGAGCCATCGGCTTCGAGGAGGCGCAGGAGGTCTTCACCCGGCCGTATTACCTGGACCAGCGCTCGGACTCGCCGGAACAATTCCGCGCCATCGGGTGGGTCGGCGGCCGCCTGTTCACGGTGATTTTCGAGATCAGGGAAGACCGCATGGGCGAATTCTGGCGACTGGTGACGCTATGGCGCTCAACGCGGGAGGAGCGGAAGCTTTATGAAGCCAACTCTTAGAAGCAGGAAGGCCCCTTCGGCCGACTCCATCGCCAAGATGGCCGACCGCGGCCAAGACGTGTCGCGCTTCTTTACGAACCGCGGCAAAATGATGCAGCCCATTCAGCGGGTGAACGTGGATTTCACCGCCTCCGTGCTCCAGGAACTCGACCAGGCCGCGGCGGAGCTCAACGTGAGCCGCCAGGCTGTGATCAAGGTATTCGTCCGTCAGGCGCTCGACCAGCATCACCTGGCACAGCGCGCGCGCAAAGCCAGTTGACCTTTCACCGCGCGCCAGCCGGCGGCGCGTTGCACGCCCGCCACAAATAGTGCACCCCGCTCCAAACCGTCACCGCGGCCGCCGCCCACAGCAGCGCTTCCTGCCGCGCCCCCGCCAGCACCAGCACCGCCACCAGCCCCTGCACCAGGGTGCTCAGTTTGCCCCACACGCTGGGCGGAAAGTCGCGGCGTCCTGTGAACAGCAGCGCTCCGCCGGCCAGCGCCAGAATCAGCAGGTCGCGCCCGAAAATAAGCCCCACCAGCCACCACGGAACCAGTCCCGCTATCCCCAGCGCCACATAGCTCGAGCTCAGCAGCACCTTGTCGGCGATCGGGTCAGCGTAGGCCCCCCATCGCGTCACACAGTGCATCCGCCGCGCGATCGGTCCGTCCAGCACATCCGTCGCCGCGGCCACCGCCAGAATCGCGAGCGCGGTCCAGTTCCGCCCCGCCAGCACCGCGGCAAACACGAAGGGCGCCAGCGCCAGGCGCGCCAGCGACAGCAGGTTCGGTAGGTTCAGCCAGCCCACTTCGGATCAGGATACCAGGGCCTGCGTCACCCGGCTGGCAAGCTGGTCGAAACTGAGGATTTCGTACAGCGACGGGTCGCTCATGATCCGACTGACCAGCGCTGTATGCATGGCGTGCCCGGCCCGCTCCGCCACCACGTGTCCCAGCAGCGGCCGCCCGATCAGCGCCAGGTCCCCGATCAGGTCCAGAGCCTTATGCCGGCAGCATTCGTCGCTGAATCGCAGCCCTTCCGGATTCAAAACGCCCGTGCCGTCGAAGCACACCGCGTTCTCCAGCGACGCGCCCCGAATCAGCCCCATGTCGCGCATCTGATCCAGTTCATTCTCGAATCCGAAGGTCCGCGCCGGAGCAATGTCGCTCGCGTACCGGCTGGGCGTGACCTCCATCTCCAGCATCTGGTGTCCCACCAGTGGATGGTTGAAGAAAACCTCGCAACTGAGCCGGAAGTCCTCCGCCGGCAGGATCGATATCCGCTTCCCGCGATCCTCCACGCTCACCGGTCGCCGGATTCGCAGATACCGCCGCAACCGCCGGTAGGTTTTCAGGCCCACGCCTTCGAGCAGCCGCGCAAAAGGCAGGCCGCTGCCGTCCAGGATCGGCACCTCCAGGTTGTCGATCTCCACATACGCGTTGTCCACGCCCATGCTGTAGAACACGCTGAGCAAGTGCTCGGTCGTCGAGATCAGGACGCCTTGCCGCATCAAGCTGGTCGCATAGCTCACGCGCGCCACGTGCCGCCAGCTCGCCGGCACCTGGAACCCCTCCAGATCCGTGCGCACGAACACGATCCCCGTCGAGGGAGGCGCCGGCAGTATCCGTATCTTCACCGGCACGCCGCTGTGCAACCCAATCCCGGCCGCTTCCACCGGTCGCCGCAACGTAGTTTCGAAACGCAAGGGACTGCTGGCCTGTAGATCCGTCATGGTGGGACAGCCAAGTACCTTATTCTAGCAATTCCCTACCCCATCTGTATGTTATTGAATCTACTATAAGGTCATTCTTGCGGTGTGGCTAAAACGCCACACTTTGTAGGGCCGGGTGTGGCCCGAATGCCCTTAGCCCCCGCCTCAGCCACGTGGGCGACAGGCGTACAATGTGTGTCATGCCCCACCCCCGAATGTTCCTCATCGATACCTTCGGGTTCATCTTCCGCGCCTATCACGCCCGCGCCCGCTCCGCCGCCCCGGCCATGCGTACCTCCGCCGGCCAGCCCACCGAGGCCGTCTACATCTTCGCCGCCATGCTTCGAAAGCTCACCGCCACTCACCAGCCCGAGCACATCGCGGCGGTTTTCGAAAGCGAAGCCCCGACCTTCCGCGAGCGCGAGTTCGCCGACTACAAAGCCAACCGCACCGAGACCCCGCCCGAGCTGATCCAGCAGATCGCCCCCATCCGCCGCCTCCTCGAGGCCCTGCGCATTCCCGTTCTCGAATACCCCGGCTTCGAGGCCGACGACGTCATCGGCGCCCTGGCCCGCCGCGCGGAAGCCTCTGGCCTGGACGTGGCCATCGTCTCCAGCGACAAGGACATGCTCCAGCTCGTCGACGACCACGTCTCCATGCTCAACCCCACCCAGGACGACCTCTGGTACGACCCCGCCAGGGTCCAGGAGAAGATGGGCGTTGCGCCCTCCCAGGTGGCCGA
>PMEV01000163.1:845-4305 GCA_003154855.1 Bryobacterales bacterium | reverse complement strand
GGCGGTCGAGCTCTGTGCGCAATCCGTTCGAATCGCGTCCCGAGCCCGTGCGGGCCGGCCCATCTGCCGACTCCATTTGCACTTTGACATTGAGGACCCGCCGCCCCAGATCGGCGATCTCCTTCAATTCGGGAGGCGCCTCTCCGGAAGCGGTGTGTCTTCCGCCCATCTGTTCGAGAAACGATCGAGCCTTGGCCCGTTCGATGGATTGCCAGGCTTCCGAAGAGTTGCCGCTGGCGGTCAGCAGGCCGGCCAGACCGGCATATAGATCCTGCACGACATCGTCGTCGAGCAGAGATTGCCGCGCTTGCCGTTGGCTGAGTCCGGCGCGGACCGCTTCCAACCGTTCCACGGCCGCCCGGTACCGGCCGATGGCGCCAGCGCGATCGCCGGCGCCTTCCGCAAGCAATCCAAACTCATACTCAATTCGCCAACGCGCCTGGAACTCGTTGGCCGATGCGGCTTGGAGCGCGGCAGAGTCCAGATGGGTCTTGGCATTGGCGAGGGCATCGGGGAGGCTCTTGGCCGCCGTGAGGAGGTAGCGAGCGTATTCCAGATGCTCCAGGATCTCGCGGTTCGGCTCGCGCTGCTCGGAAAATGCCGCGACGGCCCGCTCATAATAACCGGCGGAGGCGGAGACGTTTCCCTGGCCCCGTTCCAGGCGGGCCAGTTGTTCGAGCACAGACCCGCGGTTGAACTTCGTGTCGCCTGCCTTGCCTGCCAGCAGGTCTTGCAGGAGATCTTTCGCCTCGCCTCGCTTGGACTGGAGTTCCAGCAGGCGCGCCTTGCCGATCCATATCTCCGCTCCGAAATGCCGCATGGCATACAGCCGGACTCTTGCCTTGGTCAGCAGGGCCAGTTTCTGCTCCATTTCCTGGAACATGACGGTGGCTTTGCCGAACTGGCCGNNTCAGAACGCCGAAGTACAACCCTGCCATGGCGGCGCCCCCGGGGAGGCCGCCCGGCGGAAGCACGGAGCGGGTAAGATCGAGCGCCTGTTGGAGCGCTGCAATCTGATTGTCCCGGCTGTTGAATCCCGAATAGGTGGCCGCCAGCCCCTCCCACGCCTGTATCTGCCCGAACTTGTCCCCGGCCGCGCGGGACTGTTCCAGATCGCCCGTAAGCTGGCGAAGGACGCCGTCCAGGTCCCCGGCCAGGCGGCGGCGCACCAGGAGGCTCGCCTGCGCCAGAGGCTCCACCAGAAACACGTCGCCCAACTCGGCCTGCATGCGCTTCGCTGTGGCCATGGCCTGTTCATAGTCGAGCGGCCCCAGCGTAGCGGAGACAATCGCGCCCGCTACATTCGACACTTCAAGATTGAGACTCGACATCGGGTCCCGGTCGTTTACCAGCGCGTGCGCCTGTTTGACGGCATCGATCGCCGCGGAGTAATGGCCTTCGGCAACCAAAACGTCGGCCGATGCGATCAGCGCTCTCAGGCGAAGGCCGTTCGCGCCGGTTCCGGCCGCCGCCAGAAACCGGTCGGTCTCTTTGCGAGCGGCGTCCAGGTTTTCGAATTGGATTTGCGTTTCCACGATTTTCAACCAGAGCGTTGCGAACCATCCCTGGCTCTGGGCATTCGCCGTAGGTTCCGCGAATGCGGCCCCAAGGCGCTGGGCCTCCCGATACGCTTCGAGCGCCTCGTCGCCCCGGCCGAGCTTTCGCAGGTCGTCTCCCATGGCGCCGTATCCCGTGGAGAGTGCCTCGGGTTGGTGCCGCTTCTCCATGTCGAGCAGCAGCATGGCCGTTTTCAGGGCCGCATCGGAGGCGCTCTCTAGTGCGTTGTAATAGGCTTCCTGCATGGTGAGATAGACGATCGCTCCACCGAAGTTGCCGCGCTCGGTGGCGAGTTCGGCCTGGCCAGCCAATGCCCGATGCAGGTTAGCCCAGTCGTCGAGCGTAGCATCGCCGTCCAGTCCGGCATGGACTACGGTCTCCATCAATTGGTTGGAGCGGTCCAGGCCGGTGGCCTGAAAGAGAACGTCATCGGCGTTTGGCTCGAGCCTGAGCTGGGCCACGAAGTGGCGCCCGTCGTCGAGCAGCGCCGGCGGAGCAGACACCTGCCCGAGAATTCCGGCCGCCGCCGCAATGCCCAGACCAAACATGCCAGCTAGTGTTTTGATCATGGTCGGTTGTTATCGAGCTCCATACAGATCGGACGAACGCGTGGATCTCGGGCGCCCGGGATGTTGCACCGGCGGCAGCACGTCAGGCCGCGGGTTGGCGGCCACGCCCGAGATGCCGAAGCGCCAGTCGCCGAGGCCGGGCCACCTCAGCTCAGTACCCTTCCGGTGGCAACACGTTCGTCCGCCAGTTGTTCGCCGCACCACCCAACATGCCGCAGTGCCAGTCGCCGAAGGTGTCCTTGTAGCAGTAGCCCGTGGCGTTGGGCTGCTCGCTCACCCAGCAGTTGTGCGTATGGGCAAAATCGTTCTGCGCAGTCAAGGAACTCAATGCGTCGCATTTGTAGCTCGTGAAACTGCCGCGAATGTCCCAAACTGGCTCGCGGGGGTCGATTCTCGCCGCGGTAATTTCCTTGATGAGTTCGTTTGGCGGGTGAGATACGGGAGCGACCTGCACCCTCACGTTGGTAACCAGCAGGAGGGGGCGTTGCCCATCCCCTTGTTCCAGCTCGCAAATGACATAGTGCTTGGCCTGTTCCGCCGAGGGCGCGCCGTGGGCTGGAGCGGTTCGGTCGCCGCAAGCTCTGGGCTCCCGCGTGCCGTACTTCGCTCCCACGCTGTCGCCCCGAGGTTGACGGGCCAAGGCGGCGGCCGTCTCGGCTTCCAGTCTTTTGTCTTCCGCGGTGGCCGCTCGGGCCCGAACGTCGGCCAGACCCACCGAGGACTCCTGCGGGCCACTTGTTTTGTTGACGGTGCACGTGACTGTATAGCCCCGCAACCCGNNTGGTCGAAAAGGCGGGCGTCGACATAGTCGCCGGCTTTAAATGTTTGGGCGTCGAGCGAGTGCACGGCCCCGGTCACAAGCACGATTGCCAGTAAAGCTACTTTTCCATTCATGTAGAGTCCTTTCAGAGGCAGCAATGCCTTTCTTGAGTTGGTCGGCATCGCGTTTGGATTTGATGAGCGGCGAATCGGAGGAGGTGGACCCAGGACGATTAGCGGAACATCAAATGTTACTCCAGCATAGCAGGATCTGANNTGTAAGAACTGCACCTTGATGCAAATCCCGCCTCCGGGGGATCGAGGATCCAAAGCGAATGCCCGCTTCTCCGCGACGGCGCCGACCTCTCAGGACTGCCGAACAAGCCTGCGGCGGACCGCTCGGTGCAACTGGGCGCCTAATTGCTCCGTGAGAAAAACATCTCTGAATACGAAAGGAAGTTCTGATGACTAAAAGCCTGGCTTTCTTGACGATCGTGTGGTTGACGGGGGCTGTGCAGTCTGTCGGGGCCCAGACATTTAAGGCCGGCGACCTGGTCGAGGCCTACCTCTTCGAA
>PMEV01000163.1:0-812 GCA_003154855.1 Bryobacterales bacterium | reverse complement strand
CGGCCACTGCGGAAGACCGGAGCGTAGCAGCCGAAACGGCAGCCGCCTTGGCGCGTCAGCCTAAGGGGACAACCGTGGGAGCGAAGTACGGCACACGGGACCCAAGAACGTGCGGCGACCGAACGGCTCCTGCCCACGGCGCACCCTCGGCCGAGCAGGCCAGGCAGTACGTCATCTGCGAGTTGGAGCAGGGCGACGGGAGCCGGCCTCTTTCCCTGGTTACCAACCTCCAGGTGCAGGTGGCCGCGGTCTCTCATCCGGCAAACCAGCTCGTCAAGGAAATCGGCGCGGCGACAATGGATCCGCGTGAGCCAATTTGGGACATTCGCGGAAGTTTCACGATCTACCGGTGCTACGCACTGGCTTCCTTGGTCGCGCAGAACGATTTTGCCCGCACGCACAACTGCTGGGTGAGCGANNAGGACACCTTCGGCGACTGGCATTGCGGCCTGACCGGCACCGTGATCAACTGGCAGACGAACTCCTTGCCGCCGCAGGGGTACTGAACCTGGGGTTTCGCGCTGCCGGCCGAAGCGATTCAGGGCGGGCTTGCTGCCATTGAGAATGCCAGCACCGCCGGAATCGACGCGGTCCTGAAAACCGATGCGGCCCGCGCCGCTGGGCTGTACGAGACCTTTCTGGCGGGCTGTGCGGAGAAGGCTGAGGAGGAATCCGGACGACCCGGCTTCGGATCCGATTATCGAAGCCAATAACCGCAAGGACTCCGGCGATCGAGCGGGCGCATACAGTTCTGGCGAGCACGGTGGTAGCGACGTCCTTCTCCTGCCCGTGGAGCGCCAAGTCCAACCAGG
>PMEV01000422.1 GCA_003154855.1 Bryobacterales bacterium | reverse complement strand
TTTGAAGTCTTCGTCCCTTGAGCCGGCCGCGTCCCCTCCCGCCTTCCCGCTCCCCCTCCGCCCCCCAAATCCCCCCGCCCCAACTTCCCGCGTGAATACATTTCGCAATGACGGCCCATCCCACAATCTATCTCCCCTCCCCGCAATAACATACCAATTTCCAAGAGCCTCAACCCAATCCGCGCCTGCTCTTCTGGAGTTGAGAGGTGTTTTTATGCCGTCTGACAAACAACTCCAGGCCAATCGCCTGAACGCCACCCATTCCACCGGCCCGCGCACCCCCGAAGGCAAGGCCCGCGCCGCGCTCAACTCCGTCCGCCACGGCCTCCTGGCCCGCTCCTGCGTCCTCCCCGAAGAGGACCGCAAACCGTTCCTCGCTCTCCTCGCCGGCCTCGAAGCCGAGCACCAGCCCGTCGGCCCCGAAGAAACCTACCTGGTCGAGCAGATTGCCTGCGCCCAGTTCCGCATGGCGCGCCTCCTCCGCATCGAGACCGGCTTCCTCGACACCCAGTCGGCCCATATCACCAAGTGGGACCGCCGCGAAGCCAGACTTGCCGACCGCGTGGAACGCTACGCCGACCCCGCCTCTCTGCCCCCGCGCGAGCGCTTCGATGCGCACACCCGCATCCTCGGCCGGATCTTCCAGAAGAATGCCGGGGGCGACGCCTTCAGCCGTTTGGCTCGCTACGGTGCCTCCATCCAGCGCACTTACTTCCGTTCGCTCAAGCTGCTCCTCGAACTCCAGCTCCGCCGCACGCCCCCCTCCCCGCCCGCAAAACCAAATGCGCGACGCGAACCCATCTCGCCCTGCGAAGCCGGGCGCCCCGAACCCCCCGAGTTGCACAACGAGCCTCTCGAACCACCCCGCGCCGCCGCTCCGCCGCACCCGGCGCAACACGAACCCAATTCCCGCCCGCCCGCAGCCCCGCCGCCAGCCCCGTACGACCCATTCGGCGCGCCACCTCCGGTTTCCGAGGTCCTGGCGCCCTCGAAGGAGGGCCAGCGCACCCCTGAAGGGCTCGTCCGCCCAGGTCCGCTTGCATTTGACACCCGTTTTGGTGCAAGCTGAAAGGCTTTCCCATGCGCGTTCGAATTCTCTATCACGACCACTGCTTCGACGGCGCGGCCGCGGCTGCGTTCTTCAGCCGCTTCATCCAGGGCAGGTTCCATCCCGACGCGGAGTTCCTGTTCACTGGCATGGCCCACAAGGCCGACCAGCTCTTCGACGACAGCATGTTCGATGGAGACGAGAACGCCATCGTGGACTTCAAGTACTCGCCCGATCCGCGCGTCACCTGGTGGTTCGACCACCATCAGAGCGCGTTTCTGAGCCCCCAGGACGCCGCGCATTTCCAGCGCGAGCACAGCGACAAGAAGGCCTACGATCCCTCCTTCCGCTCCTGCACGAATTTCATCGCCACCGTCGCGCGGAACAAGTTCGGCTTCGAGGCGCCGGACCTGGCGGACCTGGTGGGCTGGGCGGAGATCATCGACGGGGCGCAATACGCGGATGCGAAGTCGGCGGTGGAGCTCGCCGCGCCGGCCATGAAGCTAACCCTGCTGATCGAAGGTGTGGAGGGGTCGGAGATGGTTCAAAAGATCATCCGCTGGATGCGGCGCCGCAAGCTGGACGAGATCATCGAGATCCCCGAGGTGCAGCGGGAATACCTGCCGCTTTACCAGCGGCACTTAATGGCCATCGACCTGATCCGCAAGCTGGCCCAGTGTGGCGACGGCGTGGTGTACTTCGATTTGATCGGTCAGGCCCTGGAAGGCTACAACAAGTTCATCCCGTATTACCTGTTTCCGGATTGCACCTACACCGTGTCGGTGAGCACGCCCAGTTTTCGCACCAAGGTCTCGGTGGGATCGAACCCCTGGGCCGCCGCGCCGCTCACCCATAATCTGGCGTCCATCTGCGAGCGCTACGGCGGAGGCGGGCACCCGCGAGTCGGCGCCATCAGCTTTCCCCCGGGAGACCTCGAGAGCGCGCGCCGCGTCGCGGCCGAGATCCGCGCAGAACTGAGCCACTGAGAGGGGGGATGTTGGCCTCAGGCGGCCCCATCGCCTGGGCCGTCCACCTCGGCGTCCCACACACCCTCGAAGTCCACGAAGTAGCCCTCGACGCGGATTCCGGGGATCGCCGTCCGCAGCGTGGCCGCGGCCAGGGCGATCTCACGCACCAGTTGTTCGGCCTCCGCCCGCGGGTCGCCGCCGAACGCGGCCAGCCCGCCGTAGGCGCCACAATCCGTATGCAGCATCAGGATGACGCGGTTGGTTCCGTGCAGCCGCATGGATTTGCGAATCTGCTCGAGGACGAACTCCCGCTCCGTCTCGCGCTCCGGGCTGGCCAGGCATTTCGCGCCTCCGGCCACCTTAATGGGATCGCAATTGACCACGCCGATGCGCTTGAGGAACTTGCGGAAGCCCAGCTCGAAACGGTTGTCGAAACACCACACGATAGCGGCATCGCAATGGTACTTCTCGCGCGGCGAATCGAAGTGAAAGACCTTGCGCATCAGTATCCCAACTCCCGCAGCCGGTCGATCGTCAGTGCCGGCCGAGTGTCCGGCCGCGCCCCCAGCAGCTTCTCGACGTATTTCGCCAGGATGTCGCACTCCAGGTTGACGCGGTCGCCCGCGCGGCGGGAGCGCAGCGCGGTCTCGCGCCAGGTGACCGGAATGATGGCCGCGGCCAGCACGTCCTGCTCCAGCGACGCCACCGTCAGGCTGATGCCGTCGATGGCGATCGATCCTTTGGCCACCACGTAACGCTCGAACTCGCGCGGAATGCGGATCTTCAGCCACCAGTTGTCGTCGCCCAGCGCATCGAGCGCGAGAAACTCGCCCGTGCCGTCGATGTGCCCCTGCACCAGATGGCCGCCCAAACGGCCGGAGGGCGAAAGCGCCCGTTCTAGGTTGACGGGTGAGCCATGGCCCAGATCGCCCAGGTTGCTGGCTCGCAACGTTTCCGGGCTGACGTCGGCTGAGAAGGAAGCGGCGTCGAAACCGGCCACCGTGAGGCAAACGCCGCTGACCGCGATGCTCGCGCCCGCTTGCATGTCCTCCAGCACCCGGCGGCAGAGGATGCGAAGGCGCGCAGAGTCGGCACGGTCTACCGTGCCCAGCTCTTCGATGATGCCCGTGAACATCTCAGTCCTTGACCAGCCAGGCCTCGACGGCGAACTCCTCCGCGGTGATCTGGTGGAGCTTCATGCCGCGCAGGCGGATGGCGTCCTTCCGGCTGCGGCGGCCAATTCCCCCGGCGACCGGGATCGACTGCAAGCCCCCCAGAATCTTCGGCGCGTAGTAGAAGAAGATCTTGTCGGCGACGCCAGATTCCAGCGCGGTCCAGTTGACCTTGCTTCCCGCTTCGATCATCAGCGATAGCCTGGATTCGCGGCCCAGGCGCTCGACCACGCCCGCCAGGCTGACCCGGCCGCCGGCGCCGTCCAGCGTCCAGACGGCGACGCCGGCGTTCTCCAGCGCACGGCGGCGGTCGGCGGAGGCGGCCGAGGTCGTAGCCACCACCACGTCGGAGCGGGCGCTGGCCACCATGCGGGATGCCATAGGGAGGCGCAGTTGGGAATCCAGCACGATGCGGACCAGCGGCCGGCTGCGATCGAGCCCGCTACGGTCGGTGAGCACGCAGTCGTCGGCCAGCACGGTTCCGATGCCGGTAAGAATGGCGTCGGAGTTGTGGCGCAGCAACTGTACGTGGGCGCGGGCCGCTTCGCTAGTGATCCAGCCGCGGTTGTCGTCCGGGGCGGCGATCTTCCCATCCAGGGTGACAGCGGACTTGACGAACACGAGCGGCCGGCCGGTGCGCATGAAGTGTACGAACGGCTCGTTGATCGACTCGGCCTCGGCGGCGTACTCTTTGGCGAGCGCTACCTCGACGCCGGCGGCAGCGAGACGCCGCAAGCCCTCTCCGGCGACGCGCGGGTTGGGATCTTCCATGGCGGCGACCACTCTGCGGACGCCCGCCGCGATGAGCGCTTCCGTGCAGGGGCCGGTGCGCCCCTGGTGGCAGCAGGGCTCCAGGCTAATGTACAGGGTGGCTCCGCGCGCGGCTTCGCCGGCCTCTTCGAGGGCCAGAATCTCGGCGTGCTTCTGGCCCGCGTACGTGTGGAAGCCCTCTCCGACGACCGCGCCTTCGCGCTCGAGCACCGCGCCCACCGCCGGATTCGGGCTGGTTCGTCCCGCGCCCTGGCGAGCCAGATCCAACGCCCGGCGCATGTAGTCTTGGGTCATGCTTCAAACAGGGAGGCGACAAACTTTTCGGGCTCGAAGGGCAGCAAGTCCTCGGGTTTTTCGCCGATGCCCACATAGCGTATGGGCAGGTTCAGCTCGCGGGCGATCGGAATGACGACTCCGCCCTTGGCCGTGCCGTCGAGCTTGGTAAGTACGATGCCGGTGACGCCGCAGGTCTCCGAGAAACGCCGGGCTTGTTCCAGGCCGTTCTGGCCCGTGGTGGCGTCCATGACCAGCAGCACTTCGTGCGGGGCGCCCGGAATGAGGCGCGCGGCGGTGCGGCGCATCTTCTCCAATTCGGCCATCAGGTTGGATTTGGTGTGTAGGCGGCCGGCGGTGTCGGCGATGACGTAATCGATCTTGCGTGCCCGCCCGGCCTGTATGGCGTCGAACAGGATCGCGCTGGGATCGGAGCCGGGCTGCTGGCGGATGACTTCGGTCGAGGTGCGCTGGCCCCAGATTTCCAGTTGCTCGATGGCGGCGGCGCGGAAGGTGTCGGCGGCGCACAGCAGCACGCTGCGGCCCTCTTCGCGGTACAGGCGGGCCAGCTTTCCGATGGTGGTGGTCTTGCCGGTTCCATTCACCCCGACCACCAGCACCACCGCCGGAGGTTCGGCCAGTCGCGGCAGCGGCCGCTCGGTGGCTTGCAGCACCTCGATCAAGTGATTGCAGATGAGCTGCCGCAGTTCCTGGGCGTCGCCCACCAGCTTGCGGTCCACGCGCTGGCGGATGATCTCCAGGATCTCCTGGGTGGTCTTGATGCCGATATCGGCGGCCAGGAGCGTGTATTCCAGCTCCTCCAGCAGATCGGCGTCGATTTCCTTGCGGCCCGCCAGCGCGGTCTCCAGGTGCGAGACCAGCCCCTGCCGGGTCTTCTCGACGCCACTCTTGAGGCGGTCCAGGAGCGAGGGTTCGGACGATACAGAGCCGAACAATGTCTGAATCATTACTGAGCTATATTGTAGCAGTGGGCGCTCGGCGGAAGAGGGAGCGGGTTTGCCGTCCGGGCGTGGGTGAATTCCGAGACTCTGGCTGTAAGCGGCGGCCTGTTCTAGGTTACAATTGACTGCGCACCTCAAATGCAATCGATCGGCCGATATCAGATCCTGAGCGAGCTGGGGCGCGGCGCCATGGGAGTGGTGTATCGCGCGCTCGACCCGGCCATCAACCGCCCCGTGGCCATCAAGACCATCAAGCTGGCGGAGTTTTCCGATCCGGTCGAGCGGGAGCGCTTACGCGAGCGGCTGTTCCGCGAAGCGCAGTCGGCCGGCATCCTCTCTCACCCCAACATCGTCACGGTTTACGATGTGGGCGAAGAGGGGGACGTCACCTACATCGCGATGGAGTTCGTGAACGGATCGAGCCTCGAGAAGTTGCTGCTGGCGTCTCAGCCGCCGGAGCCGCAGACCATCCTGAGCATCCTGCAGCAGACGGCGGCGGCGCTCGATTTCGCCCATAAGAAGGGCATCGTCCATCGCGATATCAAACCGGCCAACATCATGCTGGACGAGGATGGGACGGCCAAGATCGCCGATTTCGGCGTCGCCAAGATCGCCCAGTCGCAGCAGATGACGCAGACCGGCATGGTGCTCGGCACGCCGAATTACATGTCGCCGGAGCAGGTGCAGGGCAAGTCCGTAGACGGCCGCGCGGACCAGTTCTCGCTGGGGGTGGCGGCTTACGAGATGCTGACGGGCGAGAAGCCTTTCGCCGCCGAGACGCTCACTACGGTGCTGTACAAGATCGTCTCGGAGGACCCTCTGCCTGCGCAGCACCTCAATCCGACGCTGGCCTGGGCTGTGGCGATGGTGCTAGGCCGCTCGCTGTCGAAGGACCCGGCCAAACGGTACCCCACTTGCACGGAGTTTGTTGTCGCGCTGGAGGCGGCCCTGAAGACCAAGAAGGGCTGGAAGCCGCTGGCGCGGGGTTCGAGCCAGAACCTGCCGACGGAGGTGATGGGCGCGCCCATCGGCGTGACCACTACCCAGCGGAACGCGCGTCTGAAAGCGTCCCGGCGGCGGAGCGTGCTCTGGCCCATCCTGGCCTTACTCCTGGCCATGTTGGGAGTGGCCGGGGTCATCGTTTGGTTCGGACACTGGCGGCCCTGGGAGCGGCAGCCGGATCGGCAGCCGCCGGAGCAAGTAGTAGCGCCAGCGGGGCCCACCGCCTCGGTTCCGCGGCCAAGCCCGACCCTGCCCATGCCGGCGCCTCTTCCGCCCGCGGCGAAACCTACCCAGCCTCTCGAGACGACAGCAGTTAAAACAACTGCGCCTCCGCAACCCAAGCCGCCCGCGCTACAACCGCTTCAGGTGGTAACCGACCCGCCGGGCGCCAAGGTGGTGCTCGACGAAGACTCGACCAAGACCTGCCAATCGCCGTGTTCCTTCCAGCTCGACTCCCAGCGGCACACGCTGGCGTTCAACCTGGCCGGTTATCGCGCGGAGTTGCGGATTCTCCCTCCCAGCCGGCAGCCGCAGGAGTTGTTTGTGCCCCTGACCAGGATGGTCGGCACGGTGATGGTGATGGCCGATGCTCTGGGAGCCCAGATCCTGGTCGATGGCAAGCCCATCCCGGAGACCACGCCCGCCAAGCTCACCTTGCCCGCCGGCAAGTACAACCTGAGCGTGCTCAAAGACGGTCACCGCGCGGACCAGGAGATCGAAATCAAGGACGGCTCCCTGCTGAAGTTCACCCTGCAGCTCAACCCTTAGCCACCGGGTAGGCCTCGATGAGGCTCTCGTAGAGCCGCTCCGGGGCAATCAGGATCTGGCTGTCCTTCAGATCCACGGTCCCTCTCCGGAACTTCATGCGCAGCAGGATCACGGCGGAACGCTGAATCAACTCGATTCCAATGAGGTCCTCGGCCCGATACTTCGCTTTTCTTGCCAGGTAGACCACCTGCAGGCCATCCCGATCGAAATGGAAGCGACGCGGCACGTAGCGCAGAACCGCTAACAGGCAGAGCGCGGCCAAGCCGAGCAGCATCAGCGGCAACCGCAAGCCCTCCCAGAACAACCCAGCCCCTCCCAGAAACGCGAAGAACAGGAACGCGCCTCCGAACGAGAACAACAGCGTACGGGAACCGGCCACGGTAAATGGAAGCTGCAGGGGCCGCCCCAGCGCCTCACTGGGCACCGCGGCTTTTAGCCGGTTGTAGAACACGAGGAATTGCTGCAACTGGCGATGGATGCGCAGCGCCCCCGAAGGGCCACGGACGATCAGGCTCGAGCTCGCCGGCCGATGCTCCACCGCTCGCACGTCGCGCCACCGCAAGCGGCGCTTAAGGCCGAGCCGCTGGAGCGTCATCCCCTCGGCATCCGTCTCAATGCGCGGCAGCAGGGTCCACAGGAACCACGCATTCAGCGCAGCGCACGCGCCAAAGAAAACGGCCGGCCACCGCACACCACCGCCCATTCCATGGCCGACGCCCGCTGCCAGCACGGTGGACGTCCCGAGGAACAAGGTCCCCACACCGGCTGCGATCCGGTAGACGAGGGGATAGTGGAACACGCTTCGCTGGCCGTCGGTTGGTTTGGTTCCACTCATGGAGCTATTGTAGTCGAGCCGGTCCTGCGCCGAGCAAGCCCTCGCGCGGGTCGCGTTGCCAGAGGCGGACTAGTGGGACGCCGGAGCCAGCATGCGCTGGGCTCCCAGGATGCGCGTCGCACCAAAAACGTTGGGGGACCCAGGCGCGCCGCTCACCTCCAGGCGGATCGCCAGATCGTTCGAGCGGGGCTTGTACTTGTATGCGCCCTGCTTCAGCTCCGCGGAGCTCAGCGGGAAGCTTGAGTTGACGCCGCCGTCCACGAAGGTGAGGCTACCGCTGGAAGCTGCCGCGATAACCGGGTTGGAGCTATCCCAGCGGACCATCAAAGCCGAATCCGCCGCTTCCACCAGCAATACGAGGGCCGGGGCTTGGGGAGCGGCGTTAGCGGCGGGCACCCGCGGCGCCGGCGGTCCAATGGGCTGGCTGGGACGCAGCAGGAAAAAGAGTCCCACGGCGGCTAGCACCAGGACCAGTGCACCCACCAGCAGCCCGCGGCCTCTGCCACGCGGCTTATCCTCAGCCCCAAACCGGAACTCGGGCACAGCCTTTTCTTCGGAAGTCGCCGGTGCGGGCACCGGCTCCGCGCGAGGTTTCTTCTGTTCGGCCGGTTTCGCCGGCTCATCTGGGGATGGAGCGGGCCGCACCGGTTGGGCTGCGGCGACAGGCTGAACGGGCGGCTTGGCCGGCGGCTGGACCTTCGGTTCAGCTGCTTTCGGCGATTCAACCGGCGGCGGAACGGGCCGCATCGGTTGGGCCGCGGCAACAGGTTGAACCGGCGGCTTGGCGGTCGGCTGCACCTGCGGCGGCTGGGGCGCTTTCGCCGATTCGGCTGGCGGCGGAACGGGGCGCGCTGGCTGCGCCGGCGGAACGGGCGGCTTAGCGGCCGGCTGCACCTGCGGCGGCTGGGGAGCTTTCGCCGATTCGACAGGCGGTGAAACGGGGCGCGCCGGCTGCGCCGGGGGAACTGGCGGCTTGATAGCCGGCTGGATCCTCAGCGCTTTCGCCGACTCGGCTGGTGGAACCGACTGGGCTGGGGCCGGCGGGGGAACGGGCGGCTTGACCACCGGTTTGAACCGCCACACGGGCCTAGCCGGAGCGGGGGCGCCAGGCGAGACTTTGGGCTGGTCCTGGGTCACTGGCCGAGGCGGCACGTTCGACTCGACTTTCGGCTCGATCTTGGTTTCGACTTTGGTCTCGGTCTTCTCCTCGACGCGCACGGGAGCGGCCGCCGCGGGCTTGCTCTCGACGGGCGGCGCCATCGCGGCCG
>PMEV01000340.1 GCA_003154855.1 Bryobacterales bacterium | reverse complement strand
CCGCCAGCGCCGCCGCCACCAGGAACGAAGCGCTCCAGCCGAAGCGCCCGGCGATCCAGGGGGTTAAGGAAGCGGTCACCGCACCGCCGATCTGCGCCCCCATGTTCATCAGGCCCGACGTGAAGCCCGCCCACGGGCCCGCGATGTCCGCCGTCACCGCCCAATACGCGCTCTGCGAGAGATACAACGCGCCCGCGCCGCCCCCCAGCGCGAGGCTGGCCAGCTCGGCGCTCCGCACCTGGGTCGCCAGCGCCAGGAAGACCGCGGCCAGCCCCATTCCGAAGGCCGCCACTCCGCATCGTCCCGCGCGCCGCCCGTAGCGCTTCACCAGAAGATCGGCCACCCATCCGCCCAGCGGCGAGCCGATGGCCATCGCCAGGAACGGGATGGTCGAGTAAATGGCGCTCGATTTGAGATCCAGCCCGCGAACTTTATTCAGGTAAGTGAAGAACCACGTAAAGAAAATGTAAGAAGCATAGCCGAAAGTAAAGTAAGCGAGCGTCACCACTTGCACGTTGGTGTTACCGGCGATTCGTCTCCACGGTGGGGCCTCGCGCGCGTTCCGCTCCCCGGCCGCCGCGGGCAGACCGGCCTCGATGTGCGCCAGTTCGAGCTCTCCGATCCACGGGTGCCCTCGCGGCGTGTCCCGCGCTAGTAAGTACCAGACCGCTCCGGCCGCCAAGCCAATCAGCGCGCTGCAGTAAAACGACCAGCGCCAGCCCCAGTGCACCATGATGTAAGTAATGAGCGGAGGCGTAATGCCCGCGCCGGCTCCCACGCCCGCGAAGATCAGGCCGTTGGCGATGCCGCGTTCGGCCGACGGAATCCAATTGGCCACCAGCCGGTTGGAGGACGGATACACCACCGCCTCGCCGTTCCCGAGCACGAATCGCACCACGATCAACAGCGGCAGCGCCAGCGCGAAGCCGGTTGGGACCAGCGCGGTCAAGGTGGTAAACAGGCCCCACCACACCACGCCCAGCGCGATGACCCGCCGTGGCCCGAAGCGATCGGCCAGCCGGCCGCCGGGTGCCTGAAACAGCGCGTAGCCCAGAACAAACGCGCTGAACACATAGCCCAACTGCTGGTTCGAGAGCTTGTATTCCCGCGCCAGCGCCTGGCCGGCGATGGAGATGTTCACGCGATCCAGGAAGGCGATCGCGCTCATGACGAACACCCACAGAATGAGCGCCCACCGTAGCCGGCCTTCCACCAGTTTCCGCACCACGACTCGCATTATGTTACGCGCCGCGCGCCTCTCACCGTGCAGCGTAAGTCTTGGTGAAGTTGTTGCGGGTATTCGTCACGCTGAACGTTCCGTCCGCTTCCGCGGACGCCTTGATCCAGAATGCCGGGCCCGTGTGCTCTTTGCGCGCTCCCGGCGCGCCGGGGCCGCCCGGGGCGCGGCGCTGTCCAAACGTCGGCGGAGGATTCAGCAGGACGTTGGCGATGGCCGCATTGTCGTCCATATTGGCGATGAAGAGCCCCGGCGAGTTCTGCTCCAGGCCGGCCGCGTAGGCCCAGTGGAGCTGCCAGATGTCTTCGAGCCCCGGCGAGGTGTGCAGGATCTGCATGGTTTGAATGGCGCCGCCCTTGAAGGCGCTGTTGTGCATGACCGCAACGCGCGGCCGAGCCCGACTGGTCGATGCCATGATGCGAGGTGAGGTACAGATCGACCGTCCCAATCGGGTTATTCGGGCACATCAGCTCCTGTTCCTTATTCCAGGTGAAGTCGCCCAGATTGACCGTACGAAACTTGCCGTAGGCGATTACCACGCCGACCGACATCGGGTTATCGGGGTCTACGCGCGACTCATCCCGGGGCACAAAGCCGGCACAAGCCGGATTGGGCCTGCCGCCCCCGGGAAGCGGGGTCTTCAGCACCTGGCCGTGGGAGGTGACCACCGTCACCGTCAGGCCGGCGAACGGAATCGTATCCCCGGGCACAACCACCGTGTGCTTGACCTTGCCGTTCATCTCCGCGTACATTTTCTGGAATCCCGGCACCTGCTCTCTGGGCTCCGAGCTGGCGCCGTGATCGATGAAATGCGCGATCGGGATCCGGGTGGCCAATTCCTGCAGGCCGCCCACATGGTCGCCGTGGTAGTGGGTCAGCAGCAGGTGGTCGATCTGCTTCACGCCGGCCGCTTGAATGGCCGCCATGATACGGTCGGGATCGCGGCCCCCGGGGCTGCCGGTATCGATGAGGAGCGACTCGCCGGAGGGGGAGACATACAGCGTAGAGTGCCCACCCTCGGTGTCGATAAACAGATGTCCAGAGTGCTGGACGGCTTGTTCTGTGCGCTTCCCAGCGCCCCGGCCAGGGTGACGGTCAGCAGGAACGCGGATGTTCTGCGCATTGCGGCACTCCTTCTTTCCGTGGTCAGCATCGATTGTACGCCAACCCTACCTGCGGATGTAGGGCTTCAGGAACCGGTCCCAGTTATCGCGGACGGCCCGAGACCACGTAAACCACGTGGTCGTGCGGGTGGCTGTGGGCCGCGTAGTCCCAACCGTTCTGCATGCGGTGCTCGACCAGGAACAACTTCTCGTTATGGGCTCCCACGCGGCGTGTGAGGCCCGGCTCAGGAAGGCTCGGCCGCACCTACCTGGCGAGCCAGCCGCCATCGACCACCAGAACGTGCCCCGTGACGTAATCGCTGGCCGATGACGCCAGGAAGACCGCGGTCCCAGCCAGGTCGCGCGGAGTGCCCCAGCGGCCTGCGGGAATGCGTTCCAGGATCTGACGGCTGCGAACCGGATCGGCGCGCAGGGCGGCGGTGTTGTCGGTAGCCATGTAGCCTGGCGCGATGGCGTTTACCTGGATGCCCTTGGACGCCCATTCGTTGGCCAGCGCCTTGGTCAACTGAGCCACCGCCCCTTTGGCGGCCGCATAGGACGGCACGAACACGCCTCCCTGGAACGACAGCAGCGAGGCCACGCTGACGATCTTGCCGCTTCCCTGCGCCAGCATGTGGCGCCCCGCGGCCTGACAGAGGCGGAACACCACGTTGAGGTTGAGTTCGATGACGTCGCTCCAATCCTTGGCGGAGAAGTCGACCGCGGGCGCGCGGCGGATGATCCCGGCATTGTTGATGAGAATGTCGATCGAGCCCAGTTCCCGGACCGTCAGCCCGACCAGTTCCTCGGCAACCGCCGGCTGGAACAGGTCGGCCACCGCTGGGACGGCTCTGGCTCCGGCCGCGCGGACGGCCGCGCACACTTCGTCGATCCCGGCCGAGTCTTTGCCGTGGACCACCACATTCGCGCCGGCCTCCGCGAGTCCCACTGCCATGCCCGCTCCCAAGCCGGTCTGCGAGCCGGTGACCAGCGCGTTCTTCCCTTTCAAGCTGAATGTATCGAAGTTCATTTCCGGCTAGCCTCGAGTCCCGACCCTTTCCCGCTGAAGCTGGGCTGTACGTTCACCACACCGAACTGCCGGTCTTCCTTCTCCCGGTGCGCCGCCATGGCCCACAGGAAACCAATCCGGTAGCCCGGGATGGCCACGTTGGGATGGTAGCCGGCCGGCATCAGGACGGCGTCTCCGTCGCGAACCACGGTCACCAGTTCGGGATACTCCGTGTCGTTATAGACCAACTGAATGCCAAACGCCGGTTCGGGCATATTGATGTAGACGTACATTTCCTCCAGCATCGCGGTATGCTCGTGCGGCGGCCAACTCGTCCAGTTCCCAGGCTCCGAGAAGGTGAATCCCAGCACCAGCCGGCCCGCCTCGACGTTCTTTCCGACAGCGATATTGACCTGCCGCTGCTGCCCCGGCACACCGGCGATGAAGGTCAGCGCCGGATTCCGCGACGACTCCGCGTAATGGATGGCCTGCAGCGTGTATTGTCCCTCCACGGGGGCCGAGAACTCCGCGATGTCCGCGCTCTCGCCGGCGTCGGCCCGCACCTTGCTTCCGCGCGGCACGTAGATAGAGTCCCACTGGGACAGGGCGAAGTCTTCGCCGTCCACGCTCACGGTCGCGGCCCCGGAGAGCGCGATCAGGCCCGTCTCCTGGCTGCCGGTCTCGAAAGTGGCGGACTTCGTCTCGCCCCGGAGAATGATCCGCCCATAGGAGAGATGGCGATTCGTGCTGTTGGCCGGCGTCACCGAAATGTGCCGCCCGGCCCGCACGTTGGTTTTTCGGAAAATCATTTTCTCGAGTTGCGTCTGTGCCAGTGTTGCCACGCTGTTCTACCTCCCGGTGAAGATTGTGCCGTTGATTCTCACATTTTCGCACGTGAGACCCTCGACGTGCTCGATGATGTTCCGCTCGGCGATGTGGTCGAACGTGCAATCCGCGAGGCGAAGGTCCCGGACCGGTGCGGACCGGAATCCTCGCACCTGGAGAGCGTACTTGCTCTTCTTGCAGGTCGCGTTGCGGATTTCGATATCGTGGACACTCGGTCGCTCCGGTCCCCGCTCTCCTTCCTCGTAGTGAAAATCGATCTGGAGGACGGCGTCGGAGACCTCGCCGATTTCGATGTTCCGAAAATAAATGTGCTCGATCGAGCCGCCCCGCACGGCGTTAGTCTTGAAGCGCAGCGCCTGGTTGAGGTTGGGACTGTCGAGGAGGCAGTTCTCGGCAAAGACGTTGCGCACCCCGCCCGACATCTCGCTGCCGATCGTCAGGCCGCCGTGTCCGTCTTTCATCCGGCACCCGCGGATCACTACGTTTTCGGTCGGCTTCGCCATCCGCCGCCCGTCCCGGTTGCGCCCCGCCTTGAGGGCGATGCAGTCGTCGCCCGTGTCGAAGCTGCAGTTCTCGATCAGAACGTCGGTGCAGGAATCCGGATCGCAGCCGTCGTTATTGGGTCCGTGGCCCTGGATGTGGACGTTTCGTATCGTCACGTTGCTGCACAACAGAGGACTGACCTCGAACATCGGCGAGTCCCCGACCGTGACGCCTTCCAGCAGGATGTTCTTCGAGCGGCAAGGCCCGAACAGATTGGGCCGCAGGTAGTGTCCCTCTCCGAAGACGCGCCTTCCGATGGGCACATCCGTGGCGCCCATCTCAAACAGCGCGTTTCGCGCGTCGTCCTGCCTGGGAACGCCGGGGCGCCACCCGCAATTCTCTCTGGCCTTCCACGGCCACCAATGTTCGCAGTCGGCCTGGCCGTCGAGAGCGCCGCCGCCGGTCACCGCCAGGTTCTCTTCCCCGTCGGCGTAGATCAGGGGCGAATAATTCAGGCACTCGATTCCTTCCCATCGGGTGTAGACAACGGGCAGGTAGCGCTGCGGATCGCGGCTGAACTTCAGCGTGGCCCCCTCGGGCACGTGCAAATCGACGTTGCTCTTGAGCCGGATCGGTCCGGTGAAGAAGACGCCCGCGGGAAATACCACGCGGCCGCCGCCGGCGCGGGTGCATTCCGCAACCGCCCGAGCAATCGCCTCGCTGCAGTCGGTCGTTCCGTCGCCCACAGCCCCGTAACGGGTTACCTCGAAGTCCCGCTTTGGAAATACGGGCGGCTGGATGCGAGCCAGAATGCGGTCTGCCTCGTCCCAAGCCGATGCATGCGCCGGCTTCGCCAGCCATCCGGCCGCGGCCAACCCTCCGGCCCATCCGAGAAACGCGCGTCTGCTCGATCTGCGATCGCCAATCAAGAGAGAGGTCCCCTAGATGAGACTAGGTGAGCTCCCCCTACGATGTCAATGCGAAACAACTGAAGGCTCCGTTGAGCAACAGTGAACGATGCGCGGCGGACGGAAGCGTCAGCCCTTCCTGTAGGACCCTTCTCGCACCGGGACCAGCCACTGTGTTAACGTTGTTCGCATGAAATCGCTCCTGATGTTGTTCTTACTGCTCGGCGCCTCAGTGTGGGCGGCCGATGCCCCGGCTTTCGGTCTGTGGACCGTCGACAATGTCAAGCAGGCGGCTAGAGAGCTCGTCGCCAGGCTGAGTCCGCAGGGGATCGCCAGCCAAAAGCTGGCCGACATGGGAAACTACAACTTCGCGCTGGCGTTGCGCCGGCAGTCCGGGTCCGTGGAAGTCCACCTGAAGATGGCGGACATCTTCGTGATCGAAAGCGGCGAAGCCGACCTGGTCACGGGCGGGACGGTGGTGAACCCCACGAACGCCTCGCCGACCGAGATCCGCGGCACCGCCATCGAAGGAGGCGTAGCGCACCATGTGGCCGCCGGCGACGTGCTGACGATCCCCGCTGGGATGCCCCACCAAGTAAAGGTGGCGCCCGGCAAGGAAGTGCTCTACATGGCGATAAAGGTAGTGCAGCCGTAGCGCCGCCGCTGGGCGAGATGTGAACTCGAATCGCGAGGCTGCGGCCGGCTTCGCCGGGGTGGTCTGCGTGCGGCCGCAATGGCTAGAGGAGTTACAATGAAGCCAGTTGGGATATCCATAGACATGAGATCGACATCGTTATTCATCGGCCTTTTCTGCGCTACACTCTGCTGGGCGCAGCCCGCGAACCAGAGCGGAATCGCTCACGTCGCCTTCCGTGTCGCCAGCCTCGAAGCCACGCGCGCCTTCTACAATAAGCTGGGGTTCGACCAGTTCTCCGAGATGAAGCGGGGGGACCAGACCACCGAAGCCTTCCTCAAGGTCAACGACCATCAGTTCATCGAACTGTACCCGCAAACCGACGCGTCGCGGCCGCTCGGGCTGATGCACGTCTGCTATGAGTCGCACGACCTCGAATCGCTGCATGCCGAGTACGTGAAGCGCGGGCTCGCCGTCTCCGATGTGCGGAAAGCCGGAGCCGGCAACCTGCTGATGGTCATGAAGGACCCTGAAGGCCAGGTCATCGAATACACGCAGTACATGCCCGGATCGCGGCACTTCGAGGATCGTGGCAAGCATCTGGGCGAAAAGCGGGTGGCGCAGATTATGGTAGGCGCAACTTCCGTCGCGCGCGATGTGCCGGCGATGCGGAGTTTCTATCTCGACAAACTTGGCTTCGGCAACATCAATACCGGCGATTCCGCGCGTCTGCGGATGCCGGGCGACTCCGGCCAGGAAGTGGACCTCGTGGCGGCCGGTGCGGACGTCAAATCGGGAGTTGAGTTCGGAGTCGCCGACCTCGGGCGCACGGCCGAGACTCTTCGGGGGTTTGGCCTGGCCGTCACACTCACGCCGGCGAATCGTCCGACCATGCTCACCGTAGCCGATCCGGACGGAGTCGTGGTCTCCTTTGTCAAAGCCGTCTTGCCCGACGCCGCCGGCCAGGATTATTTTGTCAACTGGCCCTCCGGCATGTCGCCCGCGGAGTTGGGAAAGCGCGTGGCCGCGCACTTCGTCACCAGCCCCCATCAGGACCCGAGGCGCATCATCTATCCGGAGGTTTGCACCTGGTACGGCGCGTTGACGTTCGCCCGCCTCTCCGGGGACCAGGAGCTGCTGGATTCCCTCATCAAGCGTTTCGACCCGCTGCTGCTGCCGGAGAACGCCGGATTGATCCAGCGGACGCCGCACGTGGACTTCTCCATCTTCGGCGCCGTGCCCCTCCAGATCTACCTCGAGAACAAGGACAAAAAGTACTTCGATATGGGCATCTGGTTCGCCGACCGCCAGTGGGAGAATCCGCGGCCCGACGGGTTGACTCAAGAAACCCGCTTCTGGATCGACGACATGTACATGGAGACCCTGGTTCAAGTGCAGGCCTTCCGTGCCACGGGCGACGCCAAGTATCTGGACCGTTCGTCGCTCGAAATGGTCGCCTACCTGGACAAGCTGCAGATGCCCAGCGGGCTCTTCTACCACGAGCCCGAGGTGAAGTACTATTGGGGGCGCGGCAACGGCTGGGTGGCCGCCGGAATGACCGAACTACTCAGATCCCTGCCACCGGACCATCCCCGCCGGGCGCGCATCCTGGAAGGCTATCGGAAGATGATGAAGGCTCTGGTCGATTCCCAGGGAGCCGATGGCATGTGGCGCCAGTTGATCGACCGTTCCGATTCCTGGCCGGAAACGTCCAGCACCGGGATGTTCACATTCGCCTTGATCACCGGCGTCAAGAACGGCTGGCTCGACGCGGCTACCTACGGACCGGTGGCGCGCAGGGCCTGGCTGGCGCTGGCCGGCTACGTCGATCAGAACGCCGACGTGACGTCCATTTGTACAGGCACGAACAAGCTCGACGATCTGGATTACTACCTGGCTCGCCCACGCCGCACTGGCGATTTCCACGGGCAGGCGCCGGTGCTGTGGGCGGCGTCGGCACTGCTGCGATAGTCGATCGGAGAAAAATCTATGTCGAATCAACCGAATCCGCGCAGGAGTTTCTTGCGGCTTGCCGGCGCGGGGATTGCCGGCTCCGCCTTGACGGTTGGGGCAGATCGGGGCGTGGCGCATGCCGCCACGAGTCTGTCCGCAACCGGCAACTATGACATAAGGACCTTCGGCGCCACCGGCGACGGAAAGACTCTCGACACGGCCGCCATCAACAAGGCCATCGAGGCAGCGGCAGCCGGGGGCGGAGGAACCGCGCTTTTTCCCGCCGGTAATTATCTTTCCTATTCCATCCGCCTGAAGAGCCATGTTACGCTGCACCTGGAACAGGGCGCGACGATCATCGCGGCCGATCTGCCCGCGGAGGGCGCCGGAGGCGGATACGATCCCGCCGAGCCCAATGAGTGGGACATGTACCAGGATTTCGGCCACAGCCATTTCCACAACAGCCTGATCTGGGGCGAGGCGATCGAGGAGATCGCCATCACAGGGCCGGGCCGCATCTGGGGCAAGGGTTTGAGCCGCGGCCTGAACGCCCAGACTCCGGGTATGGGCAACAAGTCCATCAGCCTGAAGAACTGTCACAACGTTTTGCTGCGCGATTTTTCGATTCTCCACGGCGGCCACTTCGCGATTTTGGCGACGGGCGTCGATAATCTGACTATCGACAACCTGAAGATCGACACGAACCGCGACGGCATGGACGTGGATGCCTGCCGCAACGTGCGCATTTCGAATTGCTACGTGAACTCTCCCTGGGACGACGGCTTTTGTCTGAAGGCCGATTACGCGCTGGGCAGCGCGAAGGTGTGCGAGTTCGTGACCATCACCAACTGTTATGTCAGCGGGTGCTGGGAAGAAGGGACCATGCTGGACGGCACGTACAAGAAGTTCGCGCCGGAAGCCCGGGTCCCGCACACCGGCCGCATCAAGTTCGGCACGGAATCGAACGGCGGATTCCGCAACATCACGATCTCGAATTGCGTCTTCGAAGGCTGCCAGGGACTCGCGCTCGAGACAGTAGACGGGGCCATTCTGGAAGACGTGACCATCACGAACATCTCGATGCGCGATATCGCCAGCGCTCCCATCTTCATGCGCTTAGGCAGGCGGATGCGCGGCCCCGATAACACGCCGGTGGGAACCCTGAAACGGGTGATCATCAGCAACCTGGTGTGCTCGAATGCCGTCCACGGGCTGGGCTCGGTGATCAGCGGGATTCCGGGCCACCAGATCGAAGACGTGAAGATTAGCAATATCCAGGTGCTGCACCAGGGCGGCGGAACTAAAGAAGATGCCGCCTATCAACCGCCCGAATACGAAGAGATGTATCCGGAACCCAACATGTTCGTCGGCGGCGAGCGGCCCAACGGACGCGGCCCGGACGGGAAATGGTATCCCGAGGGACACGGCCGCGGGAGCGCCCCCGCGGAGCCCGTAGCGTCTGGCGGAAGGGGCGCGGCCCCGCGCGGTTTTGGAAGAGGCCCCTTGCACAACATGCCTTCACAGGGGTTCTATGTGCGGCACGTAAAGGGCATTCAATTCGATAACATCGAGATCCGAGCCGAAAAGGACGACTTACGGCCGGTGTTCGTGATGGACGACGTGCAGGACGCCGATTTCTTCCGGATCAAGGCGCCGCGCGTGGCCGGGGTGCCGGAGTTCGCGCTTCACAACGTCTCGGATTTCTCGGCCCACATGTGCGGCGGTGTTCCGGATACGCAACTGAAGACCGTCGAGAGCACGACCTTGTAAGACCACGCCGTTGGGAGGGCCAGCCACGCCGCCCTTCTCTCCGCCGAACGATCGGACCAACAGATCGGATCCTCAGCGCACACCGTCCGGGGAGTGCCCATGATCCGTCATCCAATCCACAGGTCCATGAACTCGCGGACCGGCTTCGCGGCGAGTTCCCGAGTAGTGTCGAACAGGCTGAGAAGCTGCTCCACCCTGCGCGGGGCGAACCGGGCGGCGATGGCGCGCTCGAGTTTTGCGCGCAACGGCGGAATGGCTTCCGCCCGCCGGCGGCGGTGGCCCAGGGGGTATTCCACCTCCACTCGCTCGGTCGCTCGGCCGTCGCGGAAGAACACGCGGACGGCATTGGCAATGGAGCGCTTTTCGGGGTCCAGATAATCGTGCGTGAAGCGGTGGTTCTCAACGACGCGCATCTTCTCGCGCAGTTCCTCGATGCGCGGCTCCGCGGCGGTTTGGTCTTCGTAGTCCTCTGCCGTCAGGCCGCCCTTGAGGAGCGCCACCGCTACCATGTACTGGAGGCAATGATCGCGATCGGCCGGGTTGGACAGCGGTCCGGTCTTGTCGATGATTCGCTTGCCTGCCTCCTGTGTTTCGATCTCGATCCGCTCCGCGCTGTCCAGCCGGTCCTTCAAAGTGGGATGTAGCCGAACGGCGGCTTCCACAGCAGTTTGGGCGTGGAACTCGGCGGGACAGGAGACCTTGAACAGAATGTTCTCCATCACGTAGCTTCCCAGCGGCCGTGCCAGTGCGATCTCCCGGCCTCGAAAGAGAACGTCCTGGAACCCCCAATGCCTGGCCGACAGCGCCGATGGATAACTCGTCTGTTCGCGCAGGCAGTGGAGAGCCAGCCAGACCCCGCGACTGGTGGCATCGCCGGCAGCCCAACTCTTGCGCGGGCCTGCGTTGGGGGCATGGCGATACGTGCGCAGCGCACCGCCGTCGATCCACGCGTTGGAAACAGCATCGATGAGTTCGTCACGCCCTCCGCCGAGCATCGCGGTCGCTACCGCCGCCGTGGCGACCCGCACCAGCAACACGTGATCGAGCCCCACGCGATTGAAGCTGTTCGTAAGGGCAAGCACCCCCTGCACTTCATACGCCTGAATCATCCGCCTTAGAACATCTTGAACCAGGATGTCGCGTCCCTGGCGGCTCAGGTAATCGGCTACGGCCAGAATTCCACCCAGGTTGTCCGA
>PMEV01000141.1 GCA_003154855.1 Bryobacterales bacterium | reverse complement strand
TGCCCTAGCCCGATCTTCTCATACCCCTCCGGGCGTCGAGCGGCCGGCCGCGCCAGATCCGCGCAGCGTCGCGGCCGAGTATACTGGTCAAGCGATGAACGCCTTCCACTGGATCGCCGCCGCGGTGACGCTCGCATCGACTTTGCAGGCACAGCCTCGCGACATGAAAGGCACCATTGACTTGCTCAAGAAGGGTAGTAATCTCTCAGCCCAGGATGCCGGGAAGCTCGAGGAACGTGTCAAGAAGAAGCCGGATGACACGGAGGCTCGCACAGAGCTGCTTTCCTACTACGCTGCGCCGTCAGCCGGCGCGGATCTCTCGGCGGTGAAAGCGGCACGTTTGAGGCACATCCTCTGGCTGATCGAGAACGATCCAAAGCATGTACTGTTTCGGGTTTCGATGGGCGTCCACCGTCTGCACTGTGCGGGCGATGATCTGGCCGATCCCGGGGCTTACAGGCGTGTGGAGGAAGCGTGGCTGGAACAGATCAAGAGAAACTCTGGGGATGCAGAGATCCGGCGCGCAGCCGTCGATGCGATTCAGTACTGCTCCCCGGAGCAGGCCGAACAGATCCTTACGGAAGCAAAGGACAGCCCTGGCTTGGGCCGCCTATACGCCGCTGCCGTGCTCGGCGTCACAGGCGGGTCGTATCTGAGCAATGATCCGGCTGGCTCTGATCCTGAATTCCGGAAGCGCCCCTTCGCGGAAAAGGCGCAGCGCGCCTTGGAGGAGGCGACAAACAAAGACTTCTTAGTGGCTGCGGCAGGGGCTCTGCTGCGGGATGGCGCCATCTTGTGGGCAGACGGGAAACTCGACTGGGATTACACACCTTTGGGCAACCGGCTGCTGGCCAAGGCCGAGAGGGCGGCGCCCGAGGCGATATCGCTTCTGACTCTGCCGACCACGCTTCCAGCGCGCGGGGAGCGTCCAGCGATCACAATCCGCGTAGGCGGGAACGCGCAACAAGCGAACCTCATTCGGAGAGTCACTCCGCTCTATCCACAGCGGGCGCGCGAGCTCGGCATACAGGGATCGGTGCAACTGACGGTGGTGCTCGGTCTCGACGGGAAGGTTTTGTTCCTGCATTCGGACTCCGGGCCCGAGGAGTTGACTCCCTCGGCCGAGGACGCAGTCCGCCAGTGGGAGTACAGACCGACCACCCTGAACGGCAAGCCCTGCTTCGTTGTAACAAGGGTTGACGTGAACTACGTGCTGCCGCCGAAGTGAACTATCGTCCGGATAGCCTCTCTGGCCATCACCTACGAGGCCGAGGTGTTCCGTGAGGTACCTGGGTCTGTGGCGGGATCGCGCTAGCCGGGGCCGGCGGCCCTGTCCAGATGGTTCAGGGCGAAGGCATAGGCGCCGATGGCTATGGCTTCGCTGGTGCCCAGGCGCGAAATGCCAACCGCGACCCGCTGGAGCGCGTCGAACTTCACCCTTCGAGCGCTGCCGGGGACGGACAGTTCCTTCGCCTCGCCCTTCACGAAAGCCTCGAGTTCGGCCGGTTCTTCCAGGTTGAAGGCGCGCGGAATCAAGCGCGGCAGCGCCTGGCCATCGGGCGTTGTGTAACTGCCATTCATCTCGGCCACGAGAGCGGGCAGGAAGTGCCGGTGCGCCGCGGCAATTCCGCCTCCGATGACCACCAGTCCGTCCAGCAGCGTGATGGCCTGGGCGATGGCGTCGCCCGCGACTTCGCCCAGCCGGCGGAACGCTTCCCGAGCCGCGGCGCGGTCGCCGGACGTGGCGCCGTCGGCGATGTCGCAGATCAGGCGGGGCTCGGGAGCGTCTTCCAGGCTCAGGCCGGCGCGTTCGGCGTACACCCGCCGCACCGCGCGAATCGAGGCGCCCTCTTCCACGTTGGTGTTCCGGTCGAGCTTATTCCGTATGAGCCAGATCTCGCCGCATGCGGAATTATCGCCGGCCACCAGTTGGCCATCCCGCGCGATTCCGCCGCCGAACCCGGTGCCCAGGGTGACGCCCAGCAGGTTACGGAACCGCTTCGGGCTTCCCGCCTTCTCGAGCTCAGCATTCACGAAGGGCAGGAATCCGGCCACCGCTTCGCCGTACGCGAACAGGTCGCCGTCGTTGTTGATGAAGGTAGGCAGGCCGAAGCGGTCTTCGAGCATCGGACCCAGCACCACGTCGCGATAGGCCGTCAGGTTGGGTGGCCGCACAATGATGCCGCGCGGGTAATCCGCGGGACCGGGGAACGCGAAGCTGATGGCGACGGGAGGGAAGGGTGCCTGGGAACGCACGCGCTCGAAACCCGCGACCAGAGTGTCCAGGGAGCGCGCCAGGTCGTGCGGTTCGGAGGGAAGCGCGAAGCTCTCGACCACCGGCCGTTGGGCCTGCATGGCGGAGAACGAAAATTTGGTGCCGCCGGCGTCCAGCGTCATGACGACGCGATCGTCGGCGGCGTAATCGCGGGCGCCCGGGCGGGCTGGGGTCGGCATGGTGCAGTCCACAATTGTAGCGAACGCATTCAGTCCCCGGGCGAGCCCGCAATCCCATCGAATGCGCGGTGTCTATGGCTTGTTCGGGTCGCCGGCCGGAGCCGTGGACGGCGCGGTCAGTTTCTTCACCTCGCTCACCATTCTGGCCAGAGCCTGGTCGAAGTTCTTGTCGCGGTTGCCTTGAAGAATAGCCGGTTCGGCCTGCTCGTGGAGCGCCCACAGTGCGGCGTTTGTCTTCGGGTCGCGGATCGCCAATCGAAACCGTGCATCGTAGTACGCGGCGGACCCTCGCGACAGGTATCCCGGGCCGACGGTAAGCCCTATTTCGAAAAGCAGATCCGCGCCCGATGGAGCGCCCACCAGTTCATACCTTCCCCAGGTCTTCAGGGCCGCAAAGAGCCCGTCGTACGCGCGGTCCGGTCCTCCGCTGAATATTGGCTCCGGATACGAGGGTTGATCGACGCCGGCGTTGGCGACGAAGACTTTCTTTGCCGTCAGGATTTGGACCGGTATCGGCGCCGGAGGCATCTGGCTCGGCTGCTGAGCCGCGAGAACCGAGACCCACAGTCCGGGAACTGCAAATAAGAGAGTTGCCTTAAAGTATCTGTTCATAGATCGCCCACCATTTGTCCTGCGCTCCCCACACCGATTCGTACACGCGCTCATCAGCATAGACGGCTCCGCTCCCGACAGGTTTCGATAATCGACGTGCCGGGCCGGAACGATGGCCCCAGCGAGCGCCTGGCTACTGCCCCGGCCGGGCCTGAGAGGCGGATTGCGCGGCGAGTCTGTCGAGATCGGCCAATTGCTTGCGGATCAGCTCGGCATCCTTCCCTTCGGGCTGGTGGTCGAGGTAGCTGCGCAGAAACTGAGCCGCGCCCGCATAGTCGCGCCGGTTCGCACGGATTGTCCCGAGCAGGTGCTCCAGCCCGGGGAGGCGGTGGTGCGCATCGACCCGCAGGCCCTCGCGGGCGCTCTTCTCGGCGGCATCCATGTCCCCCAGATTGAAGCGGGCCACCGCGTTGAAGTAATAGGCTTCCGGGTAATCCACCGGATCCAGCCGCAGCAGCCGGTCGGTGGTCTGGGCCGCCTCCTCCCAATTTCGATCATGCAGGGCGATCTCCGCCATTTGCCGGTAGGGCTTGAGGAACTTGTCGTCGGCGGCGAGCGCCTTGCCGTAAGCTTGGCGCGCCTCCTCGAGTTTGCCCTGGCTCTGGAACGCCGCGCCGAGGCCAAACCAGGCGTCGGGATACCGAGGATAGAGCGCCACCGCCTGTTGCAGGTGCGTCTCCCCCTCGTCCCACTTGCCCTTCGTGAGGGCCGCGAACCCCTTTTCGTACGCCTTCCTGGCATCCTTGGGTGCGTGCAGGCTGAGGGCGCTGATTACGCTGCCTTGCACGTTGGCCATGCGGTGCAGCAGGATGGTGCCGACGTCCGGGTTATCCATCGAGCGGCGCCCGGTGAGGTCGACCGAGTCCGAACGATAGCCCGGCAGGTAGGCCTGCAACTCACAGCCCCGGTTTGGGTTGTTTTGGGGCGCGTTTCCCAGGGCGCGGTCGCTCTCGGCGGAGGTCGGAGTCCGTGCAGTCATAACCTCCTGGGAACCCATGCTGGCGTCCGGCACCATGCCGAGACCGTGGCCCAACTCAAAGTTGAAACGGCCTTTGCCGTCCGTATAGGCCTGCGGCTGGGGGTTGCCGAAGCAAACGCGCACAATCGCGACGATCACCGGCGGTGGCGTGCCATCCTCCAGCATCACCCGGCCGGAGACGAAGATGGTACGCTGCAAATCCAGGGATTGCGGCATCTGCAAACTGGAATCCGTGGGCATCGAGCCCGGCGGGGGGACGGTGGAACTCCCGGTAGTGGTGGACCCTCCGGAGGAACCCGTGCCCGGCCCCGAACCTCGAGACTGGGCCTGCGCAGTCACCACCTCACCGGAAAGTGCGAGTCCCAGCGCCAGGAGAGCGGCCGTAAGCGTGCCAGCCATGGGCCTCCGTTGCCCCCAGTATGGCACGGTTTGGCTTTCGGCCGGCGGGACCCTCTGGAATGCGGGACCGCAGGCTCTGAAGCCCGCCGCCGACCCCCACCGAAAAAACTAGCTGTTGCGGACGCCCATCTTCGGCTAGAATGATGCTTAATCAGGTTAACCAGTATGAAACGAACTCACAGAATCGTCAGTTGCCTCCCCATCCTGCTATTCATGGCCGGGTGCTCCCAAGAGACCACGCCCACCGTGCAAAAGGAACCCGAGAAGCCGGCCGAGCCGGTCGCGGCGCAGTATGCCTTGCAGCAGATGTACATCACGGCACGCGGTTGGGCGCCGGATGCCCAGGTGCTCCAGATGTCCAGCCTGGATCTGAAGGACGTCAAAAGCGTGGACGGAAAGGCCGGGGCCTGGGGGTGCACCTTCGTAACTCAGCCGCGCCATCGCACCCGTCCCTTCACCTACTCGGTGGTGGCGGTTCCCACCTCGGGCCTCCAGAAGGGAGTCTCCAGCGGCGTCGAGGAAGTCTGGGTCCCCGGCCAGGCCAGACCGTTCTTCATCCAGGCGGCCAAGACGGACGCCGTGGCGGCCTACGCCACCGCCATGAAGAAGGGCGCGGACTACGCCAAGAAGAACCCCGACATGCCGGTGAAGCTCCTGCTGGAATGGAACAAGACGCAGCGCAATCCGGCCTGGCGCGTGTTCTGGGGCGAATCGGTGGCCATGAGCAACTTCTCGGTTTACGTCGACGCGACTACCGGGCAGTTTGTAAAGATCGCCCACTAAAGCCCGGCTACAGGCGCACGATGTGGTCCGAGACGCAGCCCTTGAGGGCGTTGCGGGTGTCCACGATCAGGCGCGCGCGTGCGACCAGGGCGGGGTAGTCGAAGGCCGCGTGGTCGGTGACGATCACCACGCAGTCGGCCCGGGCAGCCGCCTCTTCGGCTGGCTCCGCCGCCAGATCCAGCCCATCCACCGTCAGCCGCGGGATAAAGGGGTCGCTGTAGCTGATGCGGGCGCCGCGCCGGTTCAACAGGTGGATGACATCCAGCGCGGGCGATTCCCGCAGGTCGTCGATGTCCTTCTTGTAGGCCACTCCCAGGATGTGTATGTGCGAGCCGCGCACCGGTTTGCCGTGGTCGTTCAGGGCGTTCTGCACCTTGTCCACCACGAAGTGCGGCATCTGCCCGTTGACGTAGCCCGCCAGTTCGATGAACCGCGCTTCAAACCCCGCCTGGCGGGTCTTCCAGGAAAGATAAAACGGGTCGATGGGGATGCAGTGCCCCCCCAGGCCGGGCCCCGGATAGAAGGGCATGAATCCGAACGGCTTGGTGGCGGCCGCGTCGATGATCTCCCAGACGTCGATGTTCATCCGGTCGCACATCATCGCCAGCTCGTTCACCAGGCCGATATTGATCATCCGGAAGGTGTTCTCGAGCAACTTCACCATCTCGGCCACGCGGGTCGAGTTGACCGGAACCACCGTATCGAGCGCCTGCGCGTAGAACAGCGATCCCAGGCGGGTACAGGCCGGGGTGATGCCGCCGACCACCTTGGGAATGTTCACCGTCTGATACTTGGGGTTGCCGGGATCCACTCGCTCGGGCGAAAAGCACAGGAAGAACTCGTGGCCGGCGCGCAGGCCGGATTTCTCGAGCAGGGGCAGCACGAACTCGTTGGTAGTGCCGGGGTAAGTGGTGGATTCGAGAATGACCAGCATGCCGGGATGGATGTAGCGGGCAATTTCGCGGCACGCGGCGTCGATGTAGCTCATGTCGGGATCTTTGGATTTGCGCAGCGGCGTGGGCACGCAGATGTTGACGGTGTCCAGCTCCGCGAGCGCCGCGAAATCGGTGGTGGCGCGCAGTTTGCCCGTTTGGACCAGCGGCCCCAGCACGGCGCTGGGCACGTCCAGCACGTAGGAATCGCCGGCGTTCACCTGGGCGACCTTGCGTTCCCCGATGTCGATCCCGATGACGCTAAAGCCCGCCTTGGCGAACTCCACCCCAAGCGGCAGTCCTACGTAGCCGAGCCCCACAATTCCGACCCGGGCGGCGCGGGCCCGGATCTTCTCCGCAAGCGCTTCTTCGTGGGTCTTGGATTCCATGCTGGTGCTGTCCATGCTTTTCCATCCTCACAAATAGAATTCCCCGGCAGCCACGATTTCGGCCGGGCCGGTCATATAGATATCGTCGTCCCATCGAATAGCGAGAGGTCCCGCGGGCGTGAGAACCCGAACCGGTGACTGTGCCACGCCTCGCAGAATGGCGGCGGCGGCGGCGCCGGTCGAGCCGGTCCCCGAACTCATGGTCACTCCGACCCCCCGCTCATAGAAACGTACGTCCAGGGTATGCTGGTCCACCAGGCGCACAAAGGAGACGTTGGTCCGGTTGGGGAACAGAGGATGCGTCTCGATCTCGGCGCCCAGGGTTGGCCAATCGAAATCCAGGCTGTCGACGAACACCGCGCACTGTGGATTGCCCAGGTTCAAAATGCTGACCTCCCGCTCTCCGCTCTCCAGCGGCAAGCGGAAGCGCAACCCGCCTTCGGCCACCGCCGGGACGCCCATGCGCATTTCGAACGAATACGCTAAGCCATGGTGTTCCAGCAGCCGCAGATGCTTCACCCCGGCGCCGGTCGAGATCCGCACGCGGTCGCCCTTCACCAACCCCGCATCCATGAGAAACGCCGCCGCGCACCGCGTGCCGTTGCCCGATATCTCGGCTTCGCTGCCGTCGGCGTTGAACAGGCGGATGACGCCTTCGCACTCCGGCGGCTTCTCGGTGGGAACTCCGACCAGCAGCCAGCCGTCGGCGCCCACCCCGGTGCGCCGGTCGCAAATGGCGCGGGCGGAGGAGGGCAGATTATCCCGCGGGACGTCGGAAGCCCAGGTCAGCAGGAAATCGTTCTTGGCGCCGTGCGCTTTGACAAATGGAATTCTCATCGAACCCGCCGGTAGATCTCGATGGCCGGCGCTCCTTGCACCGTAATGGTCTTCACACAATCATATCTCGGCCCGCTCTTCCTGGCCCGGCCCATCGCCACCGAGACCGGATCGCCCGCCACCGCGACCGCCCACTTCTCCCACATGAACAGGTCCGGGCGCGCTACCGCGGCCCACCACAGCGGTTCGTTACCCTGGTGCAAGGTCTCTCGCAAGGGGATGCCCGCCTGCTGGAACACGCCCGAAAGGTCCCCGAAGAAGAACAGCGCTCCGTCTCCGGTGCGGTACTCGGCACGCAGGAAATCGGCGGTCTGGCGGGTCCAGGCGCGGCGGGCGACGGAGTTCACCTGGCTTTCCTTCCAACAGATCCAGCCCTCCTGCCGCGGAAAAGCGATCCAGCCCGAAATCCCGGCCAGCACCACCAGGAGCGCCGCCAGCCGGCGGAAGCGCACCGGGGCCACCGCCACCAGGGCGCCGGCGGCCAGCGCCAGCAGCGGCAAGGCGGCCAATCCGTAGCGCGTGTTGTAGTAACTGAACGGCCAGAGTTGGGGCACAAAGATCGGCGTGCCCGAGGAATACATGCTGCAAATGTAGAAGACCGGCGGCAGGGCCAGTAGCGCCAGCGGCCAGAACACCTTCTTCAGCAACGCCGCGACGGCCCCCGCGACGCCCAGCCAGACCAGCGGCCAGCCCGCGCACAACTGTACGGCCGTTCTGAAGTAGAGCCAGGCTTTGGCCCACTCGTGGTCGCCCGGGTAGCGGGCCAGCCCACGGTCCAGCGCGAGCTGGTAAATGGCCTGCGCGGAATACGGGCCGTTGTAAAAATCGAGAAAGTTCCCGGAATACCACCAGTTGTGCGCCAGCCAGGCCAGCGGTCCCAGTCCGGCGATTGCGGCGAAGACCAGGGCCGTCAGCCACCGCCGGCGCTTGGCCGCCACCAGAAAATACAACGCCGCGAACGGGATGAGGAACCAGCCTTCGTAGCGCGCCAGCGAGCCGGCGCACGCCGCCACCCCGGCCGCAATCGCCCAGCCGAACCCCTGCCTCTCGCGGAACCGCACCGTGAAGTACAGCAGCGCCGCGAGCGCGGCCAGGAACACCGCCTCGCTCATGGCGATCGACTGCAGGTAAAGCAGGTTGGGGTTGAGGGCCAGCAGCAGGCACGCGGCCACGCCCGCTTCCCCGCTCGAGAAGGCCCGCCGCGCGGCCAGGAACACCAGCAGGCCCGCCACCACGAAGCAGATGCCGGACGGGATCGCCCCGGCCAGCCCGGTCTGCCACAGCCAGTCCGAGTGCGCGAACGGCAGCATCAGCAGGTGCGGCAGCGGCAGCCATACCGTCCCGAATTGCCGCCCGCCGGGCGTGCGTGTGTCCAGAATGCTGCGCGCGATGTTCAGGTGCGCCGTGGCGTCGCCGGAATAGAGCAGCGAGCCCTGCGCGTAAAAGAATGCGATGGCCGCGGCGCTGAGGGCGGCCAGAAAGCCGAGCAAACCGAGTGGCGCTCTAGAACCCGGTGAACTCTCTGAATTCCTGGAAACGGCCATCGATCTCCGCGCGTGTCAGCGTCCGAAAGCGATCCACTCCGAATTGTTCGCAGCAGAAGCTGCCCATCACCGACCCGTAGATCACGGCGCGCCGCAGCTCCCGCGGATCCTCGACGGCCTCGCGCCGCCCCGCCAGGTATCCGAAGAATCCTCCCGCGAAGCAGTCGCCCGCGCCGGTCGGATCCACCAGGTGCTCCAGCAGGTAGCCCGGCGCCGTGAAATGGCCCTGCGGCCCGAACAGCACCGCCCCGTGTTCCCCGCGCTTCACGATCAGCGTGCGCGGCCCCATCTCGAGTATCGCGGCGGCGGCGCGGCGCAGGTCCGAGTGGCCCGAGAGCTGGCGCGCCTCGCTGTCGTTGATCAGCAGAAAGTCCCACTCCTTGATGGTGGCCAGCAACTCCTCGCGGGTCTCCCGGATCCAGTAATTCATGGTGTCGCCGCCCACCGCGCGCACCGCGGTCATCTGGGCGCGAACGCTGCGCTGCAAGGCCGGCTGTATGTTGCCCAGGAACAGGTAGGGTTGGCGGCGATAATGCTCCGGCAGCTTGGGTTCGAAATCCGCGAATACGTTGAGATCGGTGCGCAGTGTGGTGCGCTCGTTCATGTCCGCCGAATACGTGCACGAATAGAAGAACGTCTTTCCGGGCGCGTGCTCCAGCCCGGCCAAGTCGATGCCCCGCCCCGCTAACAACTGAGCGTCTTCGCTGCGGAAATCGTCGCCGACCACCCCGACGATGGCGACCTCGGTAAAGAAACTGGCGGCCAGCGAGATGTAGGTGCAGGCGCCGCCCAGCATTCGTTCCACGCTTCCAGCGGGCGTTTCGACGCCATCGTACGCCACCGACCCCACCACAACCAGCGACATGGTTCGATTGTAGCGTACCCGCGCGCGACTTCTCGAAAAGCCGGGCCGAGGCCCGCGAGCGGATACAATGGAAGTTCGTCGATGGGGATCCTGGGTCTCGCCTGGCGCAACATTCCCGAAATCGCCGGCCTCGTGGTCGCGGTCTGGATTCAACTGCTGCTCCGCCGCTGGCTGCTCGAAAGCCATGCGGCGAAGCGCTGGCCGCCGGCGCGCCGGGCGATCCGGATCGCCACCGCCCTGCTCACGGCTTGGGTGGTGTACGGGTTCCTCTCGAATTTTCCATTCGCCTACCTGCGGCTGCCGTCCTCCTCGTTCGTTGCCTGGTTGCGCGGGAGCGCGCTGGCCTGGTCGATGGCCTCCATCGTCGCCTTCCTGTTGCTCCCGGTGTACCGGCTGGCGCCGCGTTTCAGCGGGAAGCGCCGCGTCCTGGTGCGCGCCGCGGGAAGCGCCCTTCTGGCCGCCCCTTTCGCGGGAATGGGTTTTGGCATCTTCATCGGGCGGCACGATCTGCGCGTGCGCGAGGTGGATGTGCCGATTCCGCAGCTTCCCCGCGACCTCGATGGCCTGCGGCTGGTCCAGATCAGCGACATCCACCTGAGCCCCTTCCTCAGCGAGCGCGAACTCGAGCGAGCCGTCGGCATGGCCAACGAGTTGCGCGCCCACCTGGCGCTGGTCACCGGCGATCTCATCACTGGCCAGGGCGATCCGCTGGATGCCTGTCTGCGGCAATTGGCGCGGCTGCGGGCCGATGCGGGCATCCTGGGCTGCCTGGGCAACCACGAGATCTACGCCCGCTCGGAAAACGCCACGACCTCCGGGGGCGCGCGGCTGGGCATCCGGTTCTTGCGGCAGCAATCCCGGCAATTGCGCTTCGGCAATGCTACGCTGAACATTAGTGGAGTGGACTATCAGCGCATGGGAATGCGGTATCTGGCGGGCGCGGGCAAGCTCCTCGCGCCGGGTATGACCAACCTGTTGCTCTCGCACAACCCCGATGTGTTCGGCGTCTCTTCCCAAATGGGTTTCAACCTCACCATTTCCGGCCACACTCACGGTGGGCAGGTGAATGTCGAGATCCTGCATCAAAATCTGAACGTGGTCCGATTCTTCACGCCTTTCACCTACGGACTGTACCGGCTGGGACCGGCGGCGCTCTGGGTAACCCGGGGAATCGGCACGGTGGGAGTTCCCGCGCGCATCGGGGCGCCGCCCGAGATCGCGCTCTTACGCTTGTGCGCTACCTGATCCTCAGCGACATACACGCCAATTGGGAAGCCCTCCAGGCCGTCCTGCGCGACGCCCAGGGCGATTACGACGAGATTCTCTGTTGCGGCGACCTGGTGGGTTACGGCGCCGACCCTAATCTCGTGGTCGACTGGGCTCGCCAGCGCGCCAAACTAGTGGTTCGCGGCAATCACGACAAAGCCTGCACCGGGCTCGACGACCTCGAGTGGTTCAATCCCGTGGCCCGCTCCGCCGCCACCTGGACCATCGCCAGCCTCACGCCCGACAATTTGAGTTACCTCCGCGACCTGCCCAAGGGCCCCGTTGTGCTGGATTCGTTCCAGATCCTGCATGGTTCGCCGCTCGACGAAGACGACTACCTGGTTTCCAATTTCGCCGTCACGCAGATCGTTCCCTACCTGGAAAGACAGGTCTCTTTCTTCGGCCACACGCACATCCAGGGCGGCTTCCTGTGCCGCGGCGACGAGGTGCTGCGTCTCGCCAAGCCGGAGGGCGAAGAGAGCCGCAAGGCCTTCGAGATCGAGCGGGATGTGCTGTACCTCATCAATCCCGGATCGGTCGGGCAGCCCCGAGACCGGGACCCCCGCGCCAGCTACCTCATCTACGCTCCGGACGAGCGGCGGGTCGAGTTCCGGCGCGTCCCCTACGACGTTCCCGCGGCGCAAGCCAAGATCCGCGACGCCGGCCTCTCCGCCCTGCTGGCCGACCGGCTCGAGATCGGCGGCTGACCAATCGCTGCGTGTCGCCCGCCGCGCCCCGCGCCAGCGCTGTGGGCAGGCAACTCCGCGCCGCCGTTGCATCGTCAAGATTGGG
>PMEV01000439.1 GCA_003154855.1 Bryobacterales bacterium | reverse complement strand
GTCGATGACTTACTCGGCGAGCGCCAGCCGCCCACCGCCGAACTGCTCGACCGCATACACCGCGCCAAGACCGGGGCGCTTCTTCGCGCCAGCGTCCGCATGGGCGCCATCTGCGCCGGCGCCTCCGACGAGGCACTCCGCGCGCTGACCTGCTACGGCGAGCGCATCGGCCTGGCCTTTCAGATCGTCGACGACATCCTGGACGTCGAGCAGCCCTCGGAAGCCCTCGGCAAGACGGCGGGCAAGGACGCCGCGCAGCACAAGATCACCTTCCCAGCCGTCTACGGCCTCGCCGAATCGCACGTCATGGCCGAGCGCGAGTGCGAGAGCGCGCGCCAGAGTCTGGCTCCTTTCGGCGCCCGCGCGCAGCGGTTGCTGGAGGTGGCGGACCTGATCGTCCAACGCACCAAATGAAAGCGCCCGGCCGGCAGCGGCTCGATCAACTGCTCGTGGAACGCGGGCTGGCCGATTCGCGCGCCAAGGCCCAGGCCCTGATCCTGGCGGGCGAGGTCTTCGTCGCGGGCCAGAAGGCCGCCAAGCCCGGCCACACGTTGCCCGTGGATAGCCGCATCGAGCTGGCCCATCGTCTGCCCTACGTCGGCCGCGGCGGGCTGAAGATCGAGGCCGCGCTGGATGGTTTCGGGATCGCGGTCCAGGGCCGCACCTGCCTGGACGTCGGCGCCTCCACCGGCGGCTTCACCGACTGCCTGCTCCAGCGCGGCGCCGCGCGCGTCTTCGCCGTCGACGTGGGCGCCGGCCAATTGGATTGGAAGCTGCGCTCCGATCCGCGCGTGGTCGTGCGCGAGGGCCTCAACGCGCGCTATCTTCGTAGCGAGGATCTCGGCGAGCCGGTGGATCTGGCGGTCTGCGACGTCAGCTTCATCTCGGTGACGCTGATCCTGCCCGCGCTTGTGCCCCTCTTGAAAGAGGGCGGGGAAATGGTCATACTTGTCAAGCCGCAGTTTGAAGTGGGCCGCGGCCAGGTGGGGAAAGGCGGCATTGTGCGCGACCCGCAGTTGCACGCGGAAGCCAGCGCGCGCGTCGATCGGGCGGTTCGGCAGTTGGGATTCCGGACCAGCCTGATGGAGAGCCCCATCCTGGGCGCGGAAGGCAACCGGGAGTTTCTCTTGTATGCGCGACATTAAGAGCGTCGGGATCGTTTCCAAGCCGAACTCGCCGCGGGCCGCGGAGCTCGTGCCGAGGCTGCTCGAGTGGCTGGGCGGGCGCGGCATCGTAGCGTGCTGCGACGAGGTGACGGCGGGCTATGCGGGCCTGTCCGAGGGCGCGCCACGGGAGCGCGTGGCCGCGGACTGCGATCTGCTCATCGTGCTCGGCGGCGACGGCACGCTGCTGGCCGCCGCGCGCGCCTTACGCGGCCGGGAAATCCCCATGCTGCCGGTCAACCTGGGCGGCCTGGGATTCCTGACCGCCGTCACCATCGACGAGATCCTGCCGGAGCTGGAGCGCGCCTTCCGCGGCGGGCACCGCATCGGGAAGCGCCGCATGCTGCACTGCGAGGTGCAGCGGGACGGCCAAACGGTCTCTCAATACGAGGCGCTGAACGACGTGGTGATCACCAAGGGCTCCATCGCCCGCATGATCGACCTGGACGTGATCGTCGACGGGCACTTCGTCTGTGCCTACAAGGCGGACGGCCTCATCGTCTGCACGCCCACCGGCTCGACCGCCTATTCGCTCTCGGCCGGCGGTCCCATCATTTTCCCGAAGGTCGGCGCGCTCTGCCTCACGCCCATCTGCCCGCACATGCTCACCAACCGGCCCGTGATCGTGCCCGATACCAGCATCGTCCAGGTCATCGATCTGGCCGAGGACGACGGGGCCTACCTCACCATCGATGGGCAAATCGGCGAGCCGCTCAAGACCCGCGACCGTGTGGTGGCCAGCCGTTCCTCGAGCGTGCTGCAGTTGATCCGGCCGCCGCGCTCGCTGTTCTTCGACGTGCTGCGGCAGAAGCTGAAATGGGGTGAACGCTAACCGCGAGCGTACCGCGCGGCCATCTCGGCCATCGGTATGGGTGCGTAATCGCCCGCGTGTCCAGCCTGTCCGAAAGCTGTCATGCGCGCCACCACCACCTTCTGCATCGCCTCGCGGGCGGGCTTCAGGTAGCTGCGCGGGTCGAACTCCTCGGGCTTCTCGAAGAACACCTTGCGGATGGCGCCGGTGATGGCGAGGCGGCTATCGGTGTCCACGTTCACCTTGCGCACGCCGTTGCGTATGCCGAGCTGGATCTCCTCGACCGGCACGCCCCAGGTCGGCCGCAAGTGGCCGCCGTACTGATTGATGACGTCCTGGAGGTCCTTGGGAACGCTCGAGGAGCCGTGCATCACCAGGTGGGTCTTGGGAATCCGGTTGTGGATCTCGATCAGGCGGCCCATTTTGAGGGTTTCGCCGGTGGGCTTGCTGGTGAACTTGTAGGCGCCGTGGCTGGTGCCGATGGCGATGGCCAGCGCATCCACTCCGGTGGCCTCCACGAACTCCTGGGCCTGGGCCGGGTCGGTGAGGTGGCTAAGGCCGTCGAGGCCCGTGCCGTGGCCGTCCTCGATGCCGCCCAGACAGCCGATTTCGCCCTCCACCGTGACGCCCTTGGCGTGCGCCATCTCGACCACTTCGCGNNTCCAGGTGCATCACGATGGGGATTTCGGGATAGATCTCGCTGGCCGCGACCATCAGGTGATACAGAAACGTGTCGTTGGCGTACTTGCGCGCGCCGCGGCTGGCCTGAATAATGGCCGGTGACTTGGTTTCGCGCGCGGCCTCCATGATCGCCTGGATCTGTTCCAGGTTGTTCACGTTGAACGCGCCAACGCCGTAGCCGCCCTTCGCGGCTTCGTCCAGGACCTGTCGCATGGGAACTAAGGGCATGATGGATTCTCCTCTGGAAGGCTAAAGCTCAAGGTACCACGCGACCGGCGAGCCCAGCAAGTCAGCCCTGAGAAACGGCCCGGAAAAACGCTGTGTGCCGGCGAACTCATAGGGAACTTCTCCGGTCGCTAAAACGTGAAGCTTACGGGGACCGTCATGATGACCGGAACCGCGGCGCCGTTCAGCAACGTGGGCGCGCACTCCCATTGCGCGACGGCGTCGATGGCGGCTTCAGTTACATCCAGGACCACGACCCCCTTCAAACGAGCCATCCGCGCGTGCCTGGGATAGACTGGCCGCACGTTCTTCGCCTTCGTGGGAGGCTTGATGTTTCCAGTGACGCGCACCGGTGTGGCCGCCGGAACGGGCTTCGGCTGCCGAGCGGAGAAACACACCTCCTGAAACACCTGGCGTTTCGCTTTTTCCACGGGAGCCAGGTCGCCCGGCGTCGACATGATCGAGAACGAGAACTCCACCGTTTCGTTGGGGAACACATTCAATCGCCCGACGTGCGATAACCCTGTCGGCGCGAGCGCGTCGCCGTTGGTCGCGCTATCGTCATCCGTGCGGCGAATGTGGATTCCACGCTCCGCCGCCGTTGGCCACGCGATCGGCCGTGGCTCGCCCGCGTTGGTGAATGCCTCGATTGTCGCGTTGCTGCCGCGGTTAGGGCATTGCAGCGCCAGTTTGTAGACACCCGCGTGCGGAATGTCGACGGTCGCTGTGGCGAACTGCCTCGCCTTAGCCTGCTCTCTGGACATTGTAAACCCCGCGTTGGCCGGCTCAGGACACTACGGGTCAGTGAACCACAATGGTGAACTGAGCGGCTAAGACAGTATCATTAATCTCCGGCCACGTATTTGAGCCAGCGGCATCGGTTGTCAGAACATAGAAGTGATAGGTATTGGCGATCGCTGGGGTGCCTCTGAGTATGCCCCTGGCCTGGTCGATGACAATTCCAGGCGGAAGGCTTCCCGCGCCCAGGAACCACGAGTATGGCGGTGTGCCGCCCGAAGTGACGATGGTCGCGGCGTATGTTTTGCCGACTGTGCCACTGGGCAGGTATTGGATATGCTGGTTGGTCAGGCCGGCCGAATAGCACGGGTTATTAGAAGGGCCGTTGCTGCTATTGCAAACCGAGGAAAGGTCAATTGTAACTTGGCTGGTTACGGCGGTAGTGCCTTCGGAAACCTCAACAGGCATCGTGAAAACGCCCGGTGTTAAGGATGCCGGCGATGCGTCGTCGACGACTCCAAAGGGCTGAATGGCAATGGCCGGAGGGTAATTTCTCGGCGAGCCCGACGGCACGGACCAAGTATAACCGGAAAGGACATTCCCTCCCGTCGCCACCAGAAGATAAGGAGTAAGATTGCTATAGGCGCCGCCATTCTGATCAATCACTCCGTAAATGACCTGGCCTGGAAGTACAGCCAAGGTGCTGGGCCCTCCTGGCGCCGCCAAGTTGAAGGTGGCGGTAACTGCCGTGTTGGAGCTCGAGTTCGCCGTCACGGTCAGGGTGCAACTGCCGGTTCCCGAGCAGGCTCCGGACCATCCGGCAAACGTGGAACCGGCGTTCGGCGTGGCCGTGAGGGTGATCACAGTTCCCGCGGGAAAGCTCAGGCAACCTAAGCCGCAAGAAGTCCCGGCAGGAAAAGAACCGATTGTGCCGTTGCCTGTGCCCGACGTCGTTATGGTGAGGGTTGGAACCGGCGCGCTCGACTGCACCGCGATCTGATCTCCCGCGGGCGTTGTGGACCCGTTATAAGTACAACTGACGAGGTTATCGCCGTTGGCGGCAGTGAGTGGAATCGTGAGGTTTAACTGGTAGAGCCCGGGACCGACCAATCCTGCGAAGGCCACAGTTGACGGGAGTCCCCCGACCTGGCACACGGGCAGCACCGGCAGGGATCCGGATTGGGTGGACGACCCGTTGATTAACGGCGTCGCCGGCAGCCCGAAGCCAACCGCGTATAGGGCGATCTCTTCCCCGGGCGCGGCGGGGGTCGAAAGTCCCGGATACAGGGTCGTGGGACCCACCAGCGAGTAGTCCGCATGCGTCGCCGCGATGTCCCCGGCTGTGCTGAATAAAAGAAACGAAGGTGCGAATGGCTGGATGTTGGCGGCAAACGGCGGGCTCGAAACGGCTCCGCTGGCGACCACGACGGGCACCTGACCAACGGTGGTGTCGAGCGGAGTGAGAATGTTGAGCTGGTCTTGCGGGCAGGCTGGGTCCGTTGCGGCGCTGCAATAGAAATACACGAAGGCGGGTTGGTTGTCGACAGTGACGCTCACGCCGCCGAGCAGTGTGGGCAGCAGCCCGATGGCGAAGGATGGGGCGGTGCTCCAGATAGCGCCGCTCGCGGGCGTGCTGGCGGGCACCAGGTTCGTGCCCTTGACGACGATGAAAGTGTTCTGGGCGATGACCGGGCCGGCGTAGGCAGTAGTGACCGACGCGATCACCGGGTTGGCATTGCCGCTGCCGCTGAGGATGGTGAACGGGATGGTGTCGATTGGCGACGAAGACCCGTCTATATAGACACCGAGGGTCCATGAGCCGGCTCCGCCACCGTTGGGAAACAAGGACGTGAAGGCCTGGCCCCATCCTTGGAGAACGGATGACGATCCCAGACTGGGACACAGGAGATAGTTATATCCGGATTGGAACGACCCTGCGGCCCAGTTCCAGCCGAGTGTGGGCTCTGGGGCGCCATTGTAGCTGAAGTCGAATTGGACCGAGTCCTGCGGCGTAAGCCCGAGAAGTCCAAGCCAGATCGTCATGACGGGATCGCCGGCGTGGAATGCGGAGACGGTCGGGGGAGCCGTGACCGGGCAATTCGCGCTATGAGTGGGATTCGCCACGCTCTCCGTAAGAACTGGACCTGAGTCTACTGTGACGCTTTGGCCAGCGGCCGCGGCGAGACAGGCCAAACCGAGCACGGCTGCCTTGAACCAACTTGCGGACCTGGGAGCAAACTCTGTGCAGATTCCCATCTTCTTCCTCGTACTGCGTAAGAAGTGGGTGCAGCGCAGCCGGAATCTCCGTCTTTTCATTCCGACCGGCACCGATCATACACCCAGCCGCCTCCGTTGGAGCCGTTTTTCAGCTTTTTTCGATCCCGAGCGGCTGCGGCAGCCGGGGAGGGGCCAACTCTCGCTCTTCCGGGTACAGAAGACCCCGGAAGTGCCTCATTCGCCCGGTTGGTTTCCTGCAGCGGCCTATCCGGTGGGCGCCGGCAGGGCGGCGATCCTTTGTAGCATCGCTGGGCAAGAAACGAAGGGCCGCGGAGATGCGGGATCAGTGGTCGCGGTCGGTGACCAGTTCGGTGATGGCGTACAGGGCGCGCTGATAGGGGGAGGCGGGAAACTCGCCGATGCGCGCGCGGGCGGTTTCGGTGAACCGGCGGG
>PMEV01000080.1:7187-10845 GCA_003154855.1 Bryobacterales bacterium | reverse complement strand
GAGGATCCCGGGGTCGGAGCCAAAGAGATGCGCAAACTCCATCTCTCCAAGCCCGTTGACGACAAGGAAGAAGCGAAACCGGGAACGACGGACACCGACAAACCGACGCCGTAGCGTCCGCCGCGCCAGCGGTTTAGTTCTCGCCGGCCACTCGGACACAATAGGAGCCTGTTGCATAAAGGACCTCTTTTGCAATGTTCAGCTATCAGTGCGCCCCGGATTCCCGCGCCGTCCGCCGCAACCGCTCCAACTGCGCCTGTCGAGTCCGCGAGGAGGCGTTCACGGTTTAAGAGAGGGGCTTAGAAAGTACTTCCCGGCTTAACGACCTCGTAGTGGTCCGGATCGCCAAGGGTCTCTTGGACCGCGCTCCAGGCCTAACTGCAAGGAACGGGATAGGTACTCTTGTAAGTCCAGCCGAACGCCGGCAGGGCAAGAGTGAGCGACATGAGAGCCAGCCCCACAAATCTGGTCTTCATCGGGGTATCTCTCCTGGCACGGATATGCGTATCGTTCGTTGTTGGCCTCGCGGCTAAAGTCAGCACAGCACGCGGGTGCGTCCGGGCGCCGCCGAGACGGGCGGAGCTGCGGCGTAACTGGCCGGAAGGGGCCGGGCGGTGTCCGCGCGAGCGCTATTTTCCCATGAAGTTGACGGTGGTGGTGCCGGGCACTCGGACTTTGGAGTAGGCGGCGGACCAAGCATCATGGGCCGGATTGGTGGAGTAGGCGTCGAGCGCGGCTTGGTCGGTGAACTCCATGCAGACACCCCACTGGCGAACCTGGTCGCCGACCTTCATGGGACGGGCGAGCTTGCCGTACCAGACGTGGCTCAGGCCGGGTATCTTGCCGGGCAGTTCGTCGGTGGCTCTGAAGAAGGCTTGCCAGTCGGCGTCGGTGGCCGCCTCGATGGCCGTGAAATAGAAGCTGTGCATGAGCTTCTTCTCGCCGGCCGAAACCACGCCGGTAACGAGAAGCAGGCAGGCAACAGCGATCGCAAAGCGGGAAGCAAGCAACGAGATTTTCATGGTTCCTCCAACCTGGTCACGATTCTAGCAGGTTGGGCGGGGCCACGGCTGGCTGAGTGGCGGGGTTTGGCGGGCCGGGGGGCGGCGGTCTGCGGATCTGCGGGGTCTGCCATCAACTAACGCGGCGACCCGCGTGCCACAGCCAGGCCGGTAAGGTAGGTTGCCGCGAAGATGAGGGCGAAAGGAATCCAGGTTCCCAGCGGGCTTGCGAACATGGCGTAACTTCGCTCGAACACCGGTGCGACAAGGAACACATCCATGGCAACGACCACCGAGAGGAAGACTACCGCCGTTTGCAGCGGGCTGGTGCCAGCGAATCGCTTGAAGTACAGCAGCGAGAGCAACCCAAACCCAATCGGAGCGCCGATGGCGTGGACGGCCAGCGTGGCGTGCATGGACAAGAACCGTCTCCCCATACCGATCAACAGGCCGCAGTAGGCCCACCCTGCCAACGCGTGCAGCAGCATCGCCACGACACCGCTCAAACGAACCGTGCGCTCCGCCATCGATACGCCACCGTCACCCTGAGAATCAGGTTAACCCCAACCGCGCCCACCCATCAACGTGTCGCGCCACAGTCCGCAGCGCAGCATCGCCCGTCACCTCCTCTTGACAAGCGCTGAATCCTCCTGTTATCGTTAATCGACGATATGAGTACGCGAGCAAAGGAGTCCAACGGCGACCTGTGCTGCCCACCGGAACCGGCGCCGCCGGAACTGAGTCCGCCCAACCTGGAAGGAGCGGAAGCGGACGAGGAACTGGCCAAGTTGGCCAAGGCCATCGGGCATCCCGCCCGCGTGCGCATCCTCCGTCTGCTGTCGCGAAAGGAAGCGCGAGTGTGCAGCCAGATTGTCGACGAACTGCCGCTGGCCCAATCCACCGTTTCCGAGCACCTTCGCATCCTCAAGGAGGCCGGCCTGGTACGCAGCTCTCAAGACGGGTCACGCGTGGGCTACTGCATCAATTTCGACGGGCTGCGCCGGCTCAGAGCCCTCGTGGCCATCATCTAACGCCAGGAGTCATTCGATTGCCCTGTCAATCGTCAATCGTCGATGCCAGAAGGCCCTCGCCGAAGAGGCTCAGAGGATTCGAACGCTACCTCAGCCTATGGGTCGCCTTGTGCATGCTAGCCGGCGTACTCATCGGCAAATCCATACCCCAGCTCATCGACCAATTCCGGCGGCTGGAGTTCGGCGCGGGAAGCCAGATCAACATCCCAATCGCGGTGCTCATCTGGCTAATGATCGTCCCCATGATGATGAAGGTGGACTTCGCCGCCATCCGAAACGTGGGCCACAAGCCGCGCGGCCTGCTCGTGACGCTGTTCGTGAACTGGCTAGTAAAGCCGTTCTCGATGGCCCTGATCGCGTGGCTGTTCTTCCGATTCCTCTTTAGGGCTTGGATCACACCCGCGGACGCCGACCAGTACATCGCCGGATGCATCATTCTCGCGGCGGCTCCGTGCACGGCGATGGTCTTCGTCTGGAGCTACCTCACCGACGGCGATCCCGCGTACACACTCGTGCAAGTGTCGATCAACGATCTCGTCATGCTCTTCCTGTTCGCGCCCATCGTCAGATTCCTGGTAAGTGGCGCGTCCACGCTGCGCGTCCCATTCCAGGTGCTCCTGTATGCCGTCGGCATCTTCATCGTAGTTCCTCTCGCGGCCGGCACAGCCTTGCGGATCGCCTTCATTCGCAGCCATGGAATCGAGTGGTTCGAACAACAACTCCTGCCCCGCTTCGCACCCGTCAGCATGACGGCACTGCTCGCCACACTCGTGTTGATCTTCGCCTTCCAAGCGGACAACATCACCGCGAAGCCATTCCACGTGGCCTTGATCGCCATACCGATCCTATTGCAGGTGTACCTCAACTCATCGCTCACGTATGGCCTGATGCGCCTCTTCAGGGTCCGTCACGCGATCGCCGCGCCGGGAGCGCTCATTGGCGCCAGCAACTTCTTCGAGCTCGCCGTCGCAACCGCAATCGCGCTGTTCGGCCCGGGATCGGGAGCGGCCCTGGCAACGGTTGTCGGCGTCCTCATCGAGGTGCCCGTAATGCTCTCCGTATGCGCCTTCTGCAACCGGACGCGCCACTGGTTTCCGGAAACAGAAGGCGCCAGTATTGATCGCTGAGTCGCAGTTGAAAGGCAACGCAACAGAGGGAGGAAAGATGAGAATACCCATTTCGGAGGCCGCTATGACACCACGACACTTCAACGTGCTCTTCCTGTGCACCGGCAACTCGGCGCGATCCATCATGGCGGAAGCAATCCTGAATCAGAAAGGACGACCCCACTTCACCGGGTACAGCGCCGGCAGCCACCCCACGGGTCACGTCCACCCCGAGGCGCTCCGGCAACTGCAAGGCGCCGGCTTACCGACGGAGGGGCTGCGCAGCAAGAACTGGGACGAGTTCGCCACAACCGGCGCGCCCAAGATCCACTTTGTGTTTACCGTGTGCGACAGAGCGGCGGCCGAAACGTGCCCAATCTGGCCCGATCACCCGCTCACCGCCCGGTGGGGAATTCCCGACCCAGCGGCGGTGAAGGGAACGCCGCAACAAGTGGAGCGCGCCTTCTTCGAAGCCTTCACGGTCCTTGGTCGAAGGATCGCACTCTTCCTGTCATTGCCG
>PMEV01000080.1:0-7066 GCA_003154855.1 Bryobacterales bacterium | reverse complement strand
TTTGGCGGGCCGGGGGGCGGCGTCGAGCAGAATCCGGACCCTGGATGCCAAGGCCTTGCGGGTGAAAGGCTTCTGCAACAGATGAGTTTCGTGTTCCAGGAGGCCGTGGCGGGCAATGGCTTCGTCGGTGTAGCCGGAAATGTAGAGCACCTTGAGATGCGGCTGCATGGAGAGAAGCTTTTCGGCCAACTGCCGGCCGCTCATTCCGGGCATGATGACGTCGGTAAGCAACATGTCGATAGGGCCGGGGTGGGCCTCCAAGATGCGCAGGGCACTGGGTCCGTCGCAAGCCTCGATGACTTTGTAGCCCTGCGAGAGAAGCATGTCGCGGGTAAGCTCGCGGACCTGGTCCTCGTCCTCGACCAGCAAGATGGTCTCGCTGCCTCGACGGGGCGGCCGCGCGGGGGGCTCTTTGCGGAGCGGTTTCGGGGCGCGATCGATGCGCGGAAGGTAGATGCGGAAGGTGGTGCCTTTCCCCAGCTCCGTCTCGACCAGGATGTCGCCTTTGTTCTGCTTCACCTGGCCGTAGACAGTGGAGAGACCGAGGCCGGTCCCTTTGCCCCTGGGTTTGGTGGTGAAGAACGGCTCGAAGAGCCGCGCGCGGACCTTTTCATCCATCCCGGTCCCGGTATCGGCGACCGAGAGCATCACATAGCCGCCGCGGGGCAAGTCGGGAGGTGCGCCGGGGGCGTGGGCCTGCAGATCGACGGAGGCGATCTCAATGCTGAGCCGGCCGCCCTGGGGCATGGCATCGCGCGCGTTCACGGCCAGGTTCATGAGCACTTGCTCGAGCTGGCCCGGGTCGGCCTTGACACGGAGAGGGTGGGGCGCGGGGGCCAGCCGCAACTCGACGTCCTCGCCGATCACGCGGCGCAGCATCTTACTCACTTTGTGAACCAGGCGGTTCAGATCCAGGACTTTGGGTTGCACGACCTGGTGGCGGCTGAAGGCCAGCAATTGCCTGGTCAATGCGCTGGCGCGATTGGCGGCCTCGACCACGGTTTCCAGGTCCTTCCGCACCGGGTCGCGGGCCGCGAGGCCGTCCAGGGCGATCTGTCCATAGCCGCCGATGATGGTGAGCAGATTGTTGAAGTCGTGCGCGACGCCGCCGGCCAAGCGTCCCAGCGCCTCGAGCTTCTGGGACTGGCGGAACTGCTCTTCCAGCCGCATGCGCGCGGTGATGTCCTGGAAGTACACCGAGAGGCCGTCTTCGGAGGGATAGGCGTGCACCTCGGCCCAGAACTTGCCGCCCGGATAGCTCGCCGAGAAGCCTATCGGGACGTTTCCGGCGGCGGCGGTGCGCCATTGGGTCTCGAAGACGGTGCCCAGCAACTCGGGGAACGCTTCCCAGATATTACCGCCGATCAGTTTCTCCCGCGAGTGGCCGATGAGCTGCTCGGCCTTGCGGTTGAGATAGGTGAAGCGCCAATCGCGGTCCAGGGCGAAGAATCCGTCGGTGATGCTTTCCAGGATGTTGGAGATGCGCCGGCTGGATTCGTGCAGCGCGTCCTCGGTCCGTTTGCGTTTGGCGATGTCGCGCACGATGCAGGTGACCCGATCGCCGCTGGCGGACTGGATGGGGCTGAGACCGATCTCGACCGGAAACTGGGAGCCATCCTTGCGGAGCGCCTCGACGCAACCGCCCGGGGCGACCTCGCGCGTCGAGGGGTCCGCCAGGAAGCTGGCGCGATGCACGGGGTGCGCTTCCCGGAATCTCAACGGCACCAGGAGTTCGACGGGCTGTCCGAGCAGCTCTTCGCGAGCGAATCCGAAGAGCCTCTCGGCCGCGGCGTTCAAGAGCAGAATGCGCCCGTCGCGATCGACCTCGAGAATGGCGTCCGGCGCGGCTTCGAGCAGTTCGAGGAACCGAGCGCCGGCCTGGGCCTGCGTCAGGGCGTCCTGCTCGCTGAGATAGAGCTGGGCGCGCTCCCGTTCGGCGCGGCGCCGCTGCCGGTCCCGTTCCATGTTCTCGAGGGCGAAACCGACGTCCGCGGCGACTTCCTCGAACAACTGGATGTTCTCGGGATCGAAAAAGCCCGGCTCGCCGGCGTACAAGGTCAACGCGCCGGCCGGTCTAGCCGCTATATGGAGCGGGAAGGCGGCCGCGGATCGATAGCCGCGCCGGGCCGCCTCGTCCCTCCAGGGCGCCATGGCGTCGTCGTTGGGAATATCGTTGCAGATGAAGTGGCGCCCCTCGCGCAGCGCGCTGCCAGTGGGTCCGCGGCCCTCCGGCGCCTCCTGGACCGAGATCCGCACGGCGTTCAAATAGCCGTCCTCGAAGCCCCAGTGCGCGACCGGCTCGACAAGCAGCGTTTCCGGATCGACCAGTCCGATCCAGGCCATGCGGAACCCGCCGTCCTGGACCGCGATGCGGCAGACTTCGTCGAAGAGAGAATCGCGGCTGGGACTGCGCACCACGGCCTGGCGAAGATGGCTGATGACCGAGTACAGGCGGTTGAGGTGGAGGAGTTTTTCCTCCGCGCGCCGCCTACCGCCGAGCAGGGCGCGGCGCTCGATGGCCCGATGAAGGGCCAGCGGCAAACGGCCCAGCCGGTCCTCGAGGAGGTAATCGGAGGCGCCCCGGCGAAGGCAGTCGAGCGCGGCCTCCTCGCCCGCCGGAGAGGCCACCAGCACCACGGGTATATCGAGACCGCTCTCGCGCAAGAAGTTCAGCAGGTCGAGGCCGGTCCATCCGGGCAGCTCGGAGTCCGCCAGGATGACATCGCAGGGCCGGGCCGCGGCCGCATTGCGGAAATCCTCCGGCGTCGAAACCACGTCGGCGCGGACCTTCATGCCGGCCCTGGCCAGCTCGTCGAGGCGCCGCTGGGCATCCTGGGGGTTCCGGGCGAGCACAAGAACACCGACCTCGGTAGGCGGGACGGCGGGGTCGGAACAGTAGGCGGCCAAGTCGGAACCATTTTACCTCGGCGCGGGCCAGGGTGGATAAATCTTAATGAATGGCCACGCTACAATGCCTGTAATGACTCGCCTTCCGGGCGCCCACTTCATGCGCAACCTTGTGGAGCGGCGAAACTTGCTGTTTCAGATGGTGCGGCGCGACTTCAGCCAGCGCTTTGTGGGGTCGGCGGCCGGCTGGTTGTGGGGCGTGATCCAGCCGCTGGTGCTGCTGGTGAGCTGGGTGTTCGTGTTCAAGACCTGCATGGGACTTCAGTTACCCGCCGACGCGCCCACGCGGAATTACGCGCTGCACCTGTTCGCCGGCTTCCTGCCCTGGCTGCTGTTTCAAGAGACCGTGCAGCGATCGGCTACCTGCCTGCTGGAGCACGAGAATCTGATCACCAAGACGGTCTTTCCCGCGGAGATCGTGCCGGTCTCGATCTTCCTGTCGTCGCTCGTGAACCACCTGATTGCGCTGCTGCTGGCGATAGGGGCGATCGGGATCTGGGAGCGGCACTTCAGCGCGCAGGTTCTGTGGCTGCCGGTGTACATGCTTCTGATCGGGCTGCTGGCGGTGGGGATTGGCTGGATTGTCTCGAGCCTGCACGTCTACCTGCGGGATACGGCGCAGGTGCTCGCGGTGGTTCTGACGTTCTGGTTCTGGTTCACGCCCATCTTCATCACCGAGAGCATGATTCCGCCGCGCTGGCGTTTTGTGCTGCGGGCCAACCCACTGGCCTACCTGGTGCGGGCCTACCGCGACCGATTGCTCTCGAGCCGGGCGCCGAGCTTGCGCGAGATGGCCATTGTGGGCGCCTACGCCCTGGCCGCCTTCGTCGCCGGAGGCTTCTTCTTCCGTCACCTCAAGCGTGGCTTCGCCGATGTGCTGTGAGGCGGGGCGCCGTAACGCGTCAGCCGGTCGTATCGAGCGAGGAGCTGGAGAGGCTGCTAGCCGAGCCGGCGTTTAGCAACTCAGCCATCATGGCGCCCTGTACGGCGGTCTGATCGTTGGCGAGTTGGCTGGTTGCCGCTGCGGCGGCGGAGGCCGCGGAAGCGGACGATGCGCCGGTGGCCGGCTGGTTCGCCCCGGAGGCGGCCGCGGTCAAGTCGGCCTGGATGTTCTCAAGAAAGCCGTTCAGACTGTTGGCGGGAGTGCTCGACGAACTGTTGGAGGCTCCAAACAGCTCGTTCATGCCCTGCAACTGAGTGGCGGCCATGCTTAGCTGGACGATGTCGGTCGTCGAGGCGTTTTTCAGCATGGTCTTTGTGACCACCGACGACAGCGGCGATGAATTCATATTGGAAAGGGTCTGGAACAAGTCCGCGATGCCCGGACTGAGCGAAGAGACGGAACCCATGGATCACACCTCTAGTTGGCATATCGGTCGCGATTGCGATTGTTGCAGGGAATCTTCGCAAGCCGCGGCTGGGCCAGGCGAATTTCGGCTAAACTTGGTAGGAAGTTGCGATGGCTAAGAAGCTGACAGCGCATGTGAAGGCCGCGGGTTGAGCGTCTAAGCTGAGTCCAAAGTTATTGGACCAGGTGTTGGCCCGCGTGCCGGCGGTGGCGGATAGGAACGTGCTGGTAGGGTTTGAGAACGCCGACGATGCCGGCGTCTACAAGCTGACGCCGGAGTGCGCCCTGGTGCAGACGGTGGACTTCTTTACGCCCATCGTCGACGATCCGTTCACCTTCGGCGCGATCGCGGCGGCCAACGCCTTGAGCGACGTCTACGCCATGGGGGGCCGGCCGCTAACGGCGCTGACGCTGGTGGCGTATCCGGCCCAAGGGGACCCGGAGGATCTGGTCGAGATCATGCGGGGCGGGGCGGCGAAGATGCTGGAGGCGGGCTGCGTGATCTTGGGCGGCCACAGCGTGGCGGACGCGGAGATCAAGTTCGGCTATGCGGTGACCGGTCTGGTGCATCCGGACCGCGTCTTTCCGAACCTGGCGGCGCGGCCGGGCGACCTGCTGGCGTTCACCAAGCGGCTGGGCACGGGCGTGATCGCGACCGCATTGAAACGCGGCATCGCCGGGCCGCGGCACGTCCGGAGTTCGATTGCCTCGATGCTGGAATTGAACCGCGAGGCCTGCGGGGCGATGATTGCCTTCGGGGCGCACGCTTGCACCGACGTGAGCGGGTTCGGGCTGATCGGGCACGCGCGGGAAATGGCGCTGGCCAGCGGCGTCACGATCGAGATCGAAGCCAGGAAGGTACGGTTTCTGCCGGGCGCGCTGGAGTACGCGCGGCAGGGCGCGATTCCGGGCGGCTTGAAAAACAACCGGGATTTCGCCGGATGCGCGGTCGAGATGGCGCGCGAGCTGGCGCCCGAGATCGAGAACCTGCTCTACGATCCCCAGACCTCGGGCGGCCTGTTGATCTCGGCGGCCGTGCCGGAAGCTGCCGCGATCGCGCGGAACCTGCCGGGCGCATATCTGATAGGCCGCGTGATCGAGCGGCGGGAAAAGGCGATTCGAATCGTATGAATCCTCTGATTGTGGCGCTGGATTTCGAGTCGGCGGAGCGGGCCCGCGAACTGGTGGAGGCGCTGGGCGAGTGGATTCCCACTTACAAAGTCGGACTGGAGCTCTACGCCGCCGCCGGCATGCCGTTCGTGAAAGAACTCATCGGGCGGGGCAAGGACGTTTTCCTGGACCTGAAGCTCTACGACATCGGCGAGACGGTGAAGCGGACGGTGGCGCAACTGGCTGCGAGCGGCGTGCGCTTCACTACCGTGCACGGGAGCAAGGCGGTGATGCAGGCGGCGGTGGAGGGGCGCGGAGCGTCGAAGCTGCAGTTGCTCGCGGTGACGGTGCTCACCAGCTTCGATCGGGCCGACCTGGCCGATCTGGGATATCCCTGTACGGTTTCCGAGCTGGTCGAACTGCGCGTGCGCAAGGCCCTGGAGGCGGGCGTGGACGGGATCGTGTGCTCGCCCCTGGAAGTGGCCGCGGTGCGCGCCATCACGGGGCCGCAAGCGGTGCTGGTGACGCCCGGCGTGCGCTCGGCCGGGGCGGCCCAGGGCGATCAGAAGCGCGTGGCCACGCCGGCGGAAGCGCTCTCTAGCGGCGCCGACTACCTGGTGATCGGCCGGCAGATCACGCGCGCGCCCGATCCGGCCGCCGAGGCGCGAAGGATACTCGCGGAGATCCAGCGCTAGCCCGTTCTACGGTCTCCACGCGAAATTCATCTGCACGGTTACCTGCACGCGCACGGGCTGGCCGTCCTTCCTGCCCGGCTCGAACTCCCACTGCCGGAAGGCGGCGATGGCGTTGTTATCGAGGTCCGGGTGCAGGCTCTGGACGACTACGATCTCCTCGGGACGGCCCTCCAGGCTGATCGCCGCGCTGAGAATGACGGTGCCGCGAACGCCCGCCTTACGAGTCTCCTCGGTGTACTCCGGCTCGACCTTCTTGATGACTCGCGGCGCCGAGACATCTGGGCCCGCCTCGTAGGTCGGATCGCCGGTGGAGGATTGCGGCAGCCGGAAAGTAACGGCCATCGTTTCGGCTGTCCGCACGGGTTTGCCGTCCTTCCTGGCCGGCTCGAATATCCACTGCTGGAGGGCGGCGATGGCGTTCTCATCGAGGTCGGGGCGCAGACTTGTCCTGACGTGAATGTTCTCAGCGCGGCCTTCGGCGCTGATTTCGAGGTAGAGGACGACGGCACCCTGAACGCCGGCCTGACGGGCTTCTTCGGTGTAGGCCGCTTCGACCGTGTGGATCGGCCGCGGGGCCGTGACGTCGCCGCCAACCTTGTAAAGCGGCTCGTCGGCGAAGGCGAACTGGCCCGCGACCAGAGCGCAACCGGCAACACCCAAGGCCGAGAATAGCGTCCGCATGCTGCCAGTATACGCGGCCCAGGCCGCGCATGGCACAATGAATTTGTGACCGGCCATCAAATACGCCAGCAGTTTCTCGACTTTTTCGCCGCGCGCGGCCACCGCATCGTGCGCAGCTCGTCGCTCGTGCCCGCCAACGATCCCACGCTGCTGTTCACCAATGCGGGAATGAACCAGTTCAAGGACGTCTTCCTGGGAATGGAGAAGCGCGATTACTCGCGCGCCACTTCGTCGCAGAAGTGCGTGCGCGCGGGCGGGAAGCACAACGACCTGGAGAACGTCGGCTACACGCGACGCCATCATACCTTCTTCGAGATGCTGGGCA
>PMEV01000429.1 GCA_003154855.1 Bryobacterales bacterium | reverse complement strand
TCTGGCTCATCGTAGACTCTTCTCCCCAATCATCGCCCATTCCCCGCCCCATTCTCCGCCTCCAGCGGATCGAACTCTTGCGGCCCCCGCTTCCGGATGCGATACCACCAGTGCTGGAGCCGGTCGAAATACAGATAAACCACCGGCGTCGTGAACAGCGTGAGCGCCTGGCTCAGGATCAGACCGCCGATGATCGCAATTCCCAGCGGGCGGCGCAANNCGCCGCCATCGTCGTCATCATGATCGGACGGAAGCGGAACAGGCACGCCTGATAGATGGCGTCTTTGGGCTTCATGCCGTCCTTGCGCTCCGCGGCCAGGGCGAAATCGATCATCAGGATGGCGTTCTTCTTCACCAGGCCGATCAGCAATATGATGCCGATGATGGCGATGATGCTCAGGTCGGTCTTGGTCAGCATCAAGGCCAGCAGCGCGCCCACGCCGGCCGAGGGAAGCGTGGACAGAATCGTGACCGGGTGTATGTAGCTCTCGTAGAGCACCCCCAGCACGATGTAAACCGCGGCCAGAGCGGCGGCGATCAACAGCGGTTCGCTTCCCAGCGAGTCCTGGTACGCCTGCGCGGTCCCCGAAAAGCCGATCTGGATGGTCTGAGGAAGCCCCACCTTCTGGGCGCGCTCGTAAATCGCATCCACGGCGTCCCCCAGAGCCACGCCCGGCGCGAGATTGAAGGACAGGGTGACTGCCGGGAACAGTCCCTGGTGCGTGACGGATAGTGGTGCGGTCGCCGGCGCATAGTGCGTAAACGCGCTCAGCGGCACCGCTCGCCCGCCCGGGCTCCGCACGTAGATGTCCCGCAGGAACAAGGGATTCTGCCAGAACTCCGGCGCGGCCTCCATGATGATGTGATACTGATTCAGCGTCGTGTACATGGTCGAGACCTGCCGCTGCCCGAAGGCGTCGTACAGCGTGGCGTCGATCAATTGCGGAGAAATGCCGAACCGCGCGGCCGTCTCGCGATCGTACTCCAGCAGCGCCTGCATGCCCCGGTTCTGCTGGTCGCTGCTGAGGTCGGCGATCAGCGGCACCGTCCGCAGTTCCCTGAGCATGGCCGGCGCGTACCTCGTCAAGTCGGCCAGGTTATCGCCCCGCATCGTGAACTGGTATTGAGCGTTGCTCATGCGTCCACCGACGCGAATGTCCTGCCCGGCCTGCAGGTACAGAGTCGCCCCGGGCACCCGCGCCAGCTTTGGCCGCAGCCGGGCGATGATGTAATCGGCCGTGATCCCGCGTTCCGCCAGCGGCTTGAGCGACACGAACATGCGGGCCGAGTTGACGATGCCTCCGCCCGTGAAACCGTTCACCATGTCGACGGCCGGATCGGCGGCCACGATATTGACCATCCTCCGCAGGATGCCGTCCATCGTCTGGAAGGAGGTGTCCTGGTCGGCCATGATGGCGCCCATCAGCCGCCCGTTATCCTGCTGCGGGAAGAAGCCCTTGGGCACATGAATGTACAGATAGAAATTCAGTACGATGGTCGCGAACAGAATCATCAGCGTGACGAACGAGTGCCGTAGCACCACGGTCAGCGCCCGGCCATACAGGTTCACGACCCGATTGAAGGCCCGCTCGGTGACCCGGTAGACCCCTCCATGTTCGGTGTGCTGTTTGAGCAGGTGGGCGCACATCATCGGCGTGGCCGTCAGCGAAACCAGCATGGAGACGCCAATCGCCACCGATAGAGTGACCGCGAATTCGCGGAACAGCCGGCCCACGATCCCGCCCATTAGCAGCAACGGGATGAACACCGCCACCAGCGAGACGCTCATCGTGATCACCGTGGAACCGATTTCGCTCGCCCCCTTGAGCGCCGCCGCGAACGGCTGCATGCCCTGCTCCAGATAACGGGTGATATTCTCGATCACCACGATGGCGTCGTCCACCACGAATCCGGTCGAGATCGTCAGCGCCATCAGCGACAGATTGTCCAGGCTGAAATTGCACAGGTACATCACCCCGAACGTTCCGATCAGCGAAATCGGAACCGCCACGCTGGGGATCAGGGTCGACCGCACGTCCCGCAGAAAAACGAACACCACCAGAACCACCAGCAGCACCGAAATGATCAGCGTCCTCTCCGTGTCGCGCACCGAAGCGCGAATGGTGACCGTCTGGTCCATGCCCACCCGCATGTCGATCGATTGCGGGATCGCCGCCTTCAGTTGCGGCAACAAATCCCGCACATGGTCCACCGTGTCGATGATGTTGGCCCCCGGCTGCCGGAACAGGATGATCAGCACCGAGGGCTTCCCGTTGGCGTAGCCGGCATTGCGGATGTCTTCGGTCGAGGCCACCGCCCGTCCGATGTCGGTGATCCGCACCACCGTGCCGTTGTGCGTGGCCACCACCAGAGGTTGGTAGTCGGATGCCTTGAAAATCTGATCGTTGGCGCCGATCTCCCAAATCCGATGACCGTCCGAGAAGTGCCCTTTAGGCGTGTTGGCGTTGGCGCCGGCCAGCACCGTGCGAACCTGCTCGAAGCCGATTCCGTACTTGTTCATCACTGCCGGATTCAGCTCGATGCGCACCGTGGGCAGCGAGCTGCCGCCCACCATCACCTGCCCCACGCCGGGCACTTGCGACAGTTTCTGCGCCATGATGCTCGAGGCCGCGTCGTACATCTGCCCCTTGGTGAGCACCGGCGAGGTCAGCACCAGCATGAAGATCGGCGAGTCGGCCGGGTTCACCTTGCGGTATCCCGGGTTGCTCGGAAGGTTCGTCGGCAGGTATCCGCGCGCCGCGTTGATCGCCGCCTGGACGTCGCGCGCCGCGGCGTCGATATCCCGGTTCAGGTCGAACTGCAGGGTAATGCCCGTCGAGCCCAGCGAACTCGACGACGTCATCTCGGTGACCGAGGCGATCCGGCTGAATTGCCGCTCCAAAGGCGTGGCTACCGAGGAGGCCATCGTTTCGGGGCTGGCCCCCGGCAGCCCCGCGTTTACCGAGATGGTCGGAAAATCCACCTGCGGCAGCGGCGATACCGGCAGCACCCGGAACGCCACCGCCCCCGAAAGCGCAATGGCGATCGTCAGCAGCGTGGTGGCGACCGGTCGGTGGATGAAGGGCGCCGAGATGTTCATCGATTACTCCGCCGGAACCGGCTCCGCCCCCGCTGCGGAGGCGCGGCCGCCCGACAACCTCCGCGCCAGCCGGTCGAAGTAAAGGTAAATCACCGGCGTCGTGTACAGGGTCAGAAGCTGGCTCAGGATCAAGCCGCCCACGATGGTGATCCCCAGCGGCCGCCGCAGCTCCGATCCCGTGCCCGTGCCCAGAGCCAGCGGCACCCCGCCCAGCAGCGCGGCCATGGNNTGATGGCGTTCTTCTTCACGATTCCGATCAGCAGCACGATTCCGATCAGCGCGATCACGCTGAAATCGTTCCGGCACAGGATCAACGCGAGCAACGCGCCCACCCCCGCCGAAGGCAGCGTCGACAGGATCGTGATGGGGTGGATATAGCTCTCGTACAGCACCCCCAGCACGATGTAGACCGTGATGAGCGCGGCCAGGATCAGGATCGGTTCGTTTGCCAGCGACGTCTGGAACGCTTCGGCCGTGCCCTGAAAGTCCCCCTGCACGCTGGGCGGCATGCCGATCTCCTGCTTCACCCGGTTCACGGCCCGCACCGCGTCTCCCAGCGAGGCGCCCGGAGCCAGGTTGAACGACAGCGTCACCACCGGGAACTGTCCCTGGTGGTTCACCGCGATGGGAACCGTCCGGGTTTCCAAGTGCGTGAACGCGGCCAGCGGCACCTGTCCCCCGTTCTGGAACACGCTGGCCGATCCGGGCGTGGCGCCGAACACCGTGCTGGATGCAATGCTCCCGCTGGTCCCGCCGGTCGTCGAGATGTTCGCGTTCAGAGCCGCCGCCGAGGCGCTCGAAGCTCCGAAGACCTGCGTCGCCGCCCCTCCGCCGCTCACCAATCCGCTGCTGCCCGACGATCCCATGCCGGTTCGGATGAACAACTCCCGCAGGTCTTCCGGAGTGGTCCGGAACGCCTGCTTCACCTCCAGCACCACGTGATACTGGTTGAGCTGCGTAAAGATGGTCGAGATCTGCCGCTGGCCGTAGGAGTCGTAGAGCGCCTGGTCGATCGCCGCCGAGGTGATCCCCAGCCGCGACGCCGTGGAGCGGTCGAAGACCAGCCTGGCCTGCAAGCCCTGCACCTGCTGGTCGCTCGCCACATCCCGCAGTGCCGGCTCCCGCTGCAGGCGCTCGAGCATCTGCGGGCCATACACGTTCAGCTCGTCCGCGTTGGGGTCTTCCAGCGTGTATTGGAACTGCGTGCGGCTCACCCGGTCCTCCACCGAGATGTCCTGCACGGGCTGCATGAACAGCGTGATACCCGCCACTCCGGCCAGTTTGGGCTGCAACCGCCGGATCACGTCGCTGGCCGAGAGTTCTCGCCGATCCAGCGGCTTCAAGTTAATCAGAATTCGCCCGCTGTTCATCGTCGTATTCGTTCCGTCGATGCCGATGAACGACGACAGGCTCTCCACCGCCGGATCTTTCAGGATGATCTTCGCGAGCTGTTGCTGCTGGCTCGACATCTGGGGGAAAGAAACCGTCTGCGCCGCTTCCGAGATCCCCTGAATCACGCCCGTATCCTGGATCGGGAAGAACCCCTTGGGGATGACGACATACAGATAGATGGTCAGCGCCAGGGTCGAGATCGCCACCACGAGCGTCGTGAATTGATGCCGTAGCACTACCTTCAGCGTCCGGTCGTAGAGCTTGAGCACCGCATTCCACCCGCCCTCCGTGACCCGGAACAGCCGCGTCTGGTTGGCTTCGGGAGTGTGCTTCAGCAGTCTCGAGCACATCATCGGCGTCAGCGTCAGCGAGACCACCGCCGAGACCAGAATCGTGACCGCCAGCGTCACCGCGAATTCCCGGAACAGCCGCCCCACGATATCGCCCATGAACAGCAGCGGGATCAGCACCGCGATCAGCGAGATGGTCAGCGACACGATCGTGAATCCGATCTGCGAGGCGCCTTTCAGCGCCGCCCGCATCGGCGTCTCGCCCTGCTCGATGTAGCGCACGATGTTCTCGATCATCACGATCGCGTCGTCCACCACGAATCCGGTCGAGATGGTGAGCGCCATCAGCGTGAGGTTGTTCAGGCTGTACCCCAGCAGGTACATCACCGCGAAGGTCCCGATCAGCGACAGCGGAACCGCCACGCTCGGAATCAGGGTGGCCGAGAGGTTGCGCAGGAACAGGAAGATGACCATCACCACCAGCGCCACCGTGAGCAGCAGCGAGAACTGGACGTCCTTCACCGACGCCCGGATGGTGGTGGTCCGGTCGGTCAGAATCCGCACGTCCACCGACGAGGGCAGCGTCAGAGTCAACTGCGGCAGCAGTTTCTTGATCCGGTCGACTACCGTGATGATGTTCGCGCCCGGCTGCCGCTGTATGTTCAGGATCACCGCCGGCGTCGCGTTCATCCACGCCGCCTGCCGCACATTCTCCACGTCGTCCACCACGTCGGCCACTTCCGCCAGCTTCACGGGAGCGCCGTTCCGGTAAGCGATCACCAGCGGCTGGTAGTCCGCGCTGGACATCAATTGATCGTTCGCCCCGATCTGGTAGGACTGGTGCGGCCCGTCGAAATTTCCTTTCGCCTGGTTGACGTTCGCCGCGATCAGCGCGCTGCGCAGATCCTCCATGTTCAGCCCGCGCGCCGCCAGTGCCGTCGGATTCGCTTGAATCCGAACCGCGGGCTTCTGGCCCCCGCTGATCGACACCAGCCCCACGCCCGGCAACTGGCTGATTTTCGGCGCCAGGCGCGTATCCGCCAGGTCTTCCACTTTCGATAGCGGCAGCGACGACGATGAAAGCGCCAGCGTCAGGATCGGCGTGTCGGCCGGGTTGACCTTGCTGTAGATCGGCGGCGTCGGCAGGTCCGCCGGCAGATAGGTCCCCGAGGCGTTGATCGACTGCTGCACTTCCTGTTCCGCCACGTCGATGTTCAGGCTCAGGTTGAATTGCAGCGTGATGATGGAGCTTCCCGTGGAACTCGTGGAAGTCATCTGCTTGAGCCCGGGCACTTGTCCGAACTGGCGTTCCAGCGGAGAAGTCACCGACGAAGCCATCACGTCCGGGCTGGCCCCCGGATANNCCGACCAGCACAATGGCCACCATCAACAGCGTGGTGGCGACCGGCCTGAGAATGAAGATGCGCGACGGGCTCACTGGGGTTGCTGTGGCCTCCCCTTGCCGCCGCCGGCCCCGCGGACCGCTCCCTGACCCGTGTTCGGCTTGGCCGCCCCGGGCTGGTTCGCCGGACTCGCCGCGCCGGCCTGATTCGGGTTTCCTCTGGCGCCTTCGAACTGCGCATTCACCTGCGTGTCTTCCTGAAGCTTGTCGACGCCGGTCATTACCGCGACGTCGCCAGGTTTGAGGCCGGAGGTGACTTCCGTCTGGATGCCTTCGCTGACGCCGGTCCCGATCTGTTGCACGGTGACTTTGGAATCCGGCTTCACCAGCCAGACGTAGGTCATCTGGTTGTTGCGCTGCACCGCCGCGGTGGGAATCAGCGTCACGCCGTTCTTCTGTTCCACCAGCAGCCGCGCGTTCACGAACTGGTTGGGAAACAACTCGTTCCTCGAGTTGTCGAAGTTCGCCCTCAGTTTAAGTGTGCCCGTGGTCTGATCGATCTGGTTGTCGATCGTGGCCAGCGTTCCCGACGCCAGCTTGGTCGTCATGTCCCGATCGTAGGCATCCACCCGCAGATGGGCCCCCGCCTGCATCTTGCGGACGACCACCGGGAGCTGATCCTCGGAGATGGTGAAGATCACGCTGATGGGCTGCAGTTGCGTGATCACCAGCAGCCCGTTGGTGTCGGTCGCGTGAACGATATTGCCCGGATCCACCAGCCGCAAGCCGATTCGTCCCGCGATCGGCGCTGTGATCTTGCTGTAGGTGAGGTTCAGCCTGGCGCTATCGATGGCCCCCTGGTCCGTCTGAATGGCGCCCTGGTACTGCTCGATCAACGCTTTCTGCGTCACCAGTTGCTGCTCCGGAACCGCGTTCTGCTTGATCAGTGTCTCGTAGCGCGCCAGGTCGACTCGCGCGTTGTCGAGCAGCGCTTGATCCCGCGCCAGTTGCCCCTGCGCCTGCGTGAGCTGCACCTGGAACGGCCGCGGGTCGATCTCGGCCAGCAGAGCGCCTTTCTGCACGATCTCGCCCTCCTGATAATGAACCGCCATCAGCTCGCCATCCACCCGGCTCCTCACCGTCACCGTATAGACCGGCGTCACCGCGCCCAGGCCGTCGAAGTATACTCCGATCGACCCCGCTTGCGCCTTCACCGCCACTACCGGAGTAACGCCCGCTCCCCGGCCGGCTCTGCCACCTGCCGTCGTTCCAGCGGCCGCCGCGGGCGCCTGAGGAACGGCTCGCCTCGACCAGTAGTAAACGCCCGCGGCCACCACCAGCAGGATCGGCAGCCACAGCCAGCCGCGGCGGCGCGGTCTCGGCGCGTTGGGAGAGCCNNTCAACCAATACTTTCTATTATGCAGGTTTGCCGGCCCAGCCGGCGCGCGCAGCTCTCAGAAGTTGACTTGCTTCCGCGTGTGCCGCTCCAGGTACCAGCAGGGCGCCAGTCCCAGATGGGGAAACCAGGAGTGAACGCAATAGCGGGTCTCGGTAGTGCCCGGCGCGAATTCGATGCGGCCGTTCTTCTGCGGAACCGCCAGCATCACGCGCACCTGGACCGCGCTGGTGGGGTCGCGATGTCTCGCCATCCGCAGCCGCACCCACGCGGCGTCCGCCACATAGGCCAGCAGAATGGCGATCGCGATTCCAGCGGCGGCCCGTTTGACCAAGCTCTCTCTCTTCTCCGAACCCTCGGTCACATGATTCTAGCACTTCGACTTCCCGTGCAGAAAAAAGTCCCTCCGATCTGTTGACGCCGGCTTCCGTCGTGGAGTTACAATCGGCAAATGATCAAAACTCGAGTTCTTCCCGTTCTCGCTGGTTTCCTGCTCTTCGTGGGAGGCATTGCCGTCGCCCAAAGGCCTAAGGAGAATGTCAACCCGGGCCGCCATCCGAATCTCGCGGAGGCGCAGGATTTGAGCCGCCGGGCCTGGGAAAAGATCGTGGATGCGCAGCGGGCGAACGAGTGGGACATGGATGGTCACGCCCAGAAAGCCAAGAATCTGCTGGATGAAGTCAACAAGGAGTTGAAGCGCGCCGCCGAGGCCGCCAACCGCCACGAAAGATAGAGTTCCGGCGATCCGCCATCCGTGTTCCTGGTTTGGCTCTTGAGGGATAATCTTGCCTTGGCGGCATCGATACCTTTCCGATAAGCCCCGCGCCCTCCGTTGACATCGATTTCCGCTTTCCATCTATAATCGTTCCATGACCAAGACTCGTATTCTCTCCGCTGTCTGCGGATTCCTGCTGTTCGTTGGAGGCGTTGCCGTTGGGCAAAGGCCTAAGGAGAATGTCAACCCCGGACGCCATCCGAATCTCGCGGCGGCGCAGGAGTTGAGCCGCCAGGCTTGGCAAAAGGTCGTGGACGCTCAGAAGGCGAATGAATGGGATATGGAGGGCCACGCTCAGAGGGCCAAGAATCTGCTGGATCAAGTCAACAATCAGTTGAAGATGGCCGCCCAAGCGGCGAACCGCAACGCCAAGTAGACCGCTGACGTGGGGCGGCTCTCCAGAGCCGCACCCCGACCTCCAGGTCGGGGTTGGTCGGGTCAAAGGGATAAGTTTGCCCGCGCGTTTCCAGGCCCCCGGCGTGTGATATTCTCCGGAAAGGTTATGCACAGAGGCATTTGGGTGTTCGCGGCTCTGGCGGCTGCCGTCGCCTATGGCGCCGGGAGCGCGCCCCTCGTCGATTACCAGATCTCGGCGCGGCTCGACCCCCATCTCCACGTGGTGCAGGGCCACGAGACGCTCACCTGGCTGAACGACTCGGCGGAAGACGTTCGCGAGTTGCGGTTCCATCTCTACATGAACGCCTTCCGCGACCAGCGGAGCACGTTTCAGCGCGAGGCCGGCGGCCACTTGGAGAAGGACGAAGTCGGATCCATCGACGTGCTGCGCCTGCGCATCTCTGGCGGCCCCGATTTGACCGGCGCCCTCCGCTTCATCCATCCGGATGACGACAACGCCGACGACCGCACCGTGATGGCGGTGGCGTTGCCCGAGCCCGTCCGGCCGGGCCGCTCGATCACCCTCGATATCGATTTCCGCACCCGCTTGCCCCACGTCACAGCACGCACCGGCTACCACGGGAACTTCTACATGGTGGCGCAGTGGTTCCCCAAGATCGGCGTGTGGGAAAAAGCGGGCCAGCGTTACGCCACTCGGGGACAGTGGAATTGCCACCAGTTCCACGCCAACAGCGAATTCTACGCCGATTTCGGCCGGTACGCCGTCTCGATCGCCGTGCCCGCGGATTACGTGGTGGGCGCGACCGGGGTGCTGGAGAGCCGCCATCTGGACCCCCTCGCCAAGACCGCCACCTACCGCTTCCTCCAGGAAAATGTCCACGACTTCGCCTGGACCGCGTCGCCGCTCTTTCAGCGCGTCGAGCGCCGCTTCGATCCGGAGCGCGAGATGAGTGCCCGCGAGCTGGCCGATACCGCCAGGCTCCTCGGCCTTCCCGAGAGCGAAGTGCGCCTCCAGCCGGTGCGCATGATCCTACTGATGCAGCCCGAGCATGCGTCGCAAATCGAGAGGCACTTCAAGGCGCTCTCCGCCGGGTTGAAGTACTTCGGCCTGTGGTATGGAAAGTACCCCTACCCGACCATCACTCTGGTGGACCCTCCCTACGGCGCCGGCGGCGCGGGCGGCATGGAGTATCCCACTCTCATCGCGGCGGGCACGCGCTGGAGGGTTTCCCCGCGCCGGCACGAGCCGGAGGGCGTGGTGGTCCACGAATTCGGACACCAATACTGGTACGGGATGATCGCGAACAACGAGTTCGAGGAGGCCTGGCTCGACGAGGGCTTCAATACTTACTCGACCAGTAAGATCCTCGATAAGGTCTACGGACCGCAATTCCTGCTGCCGCTGGATGGATGGCTGCGCGGTCCCGGCACGGGTTGGGATGCCATCAACCGCGCGGAGTATTTGTCCGGCGCCAAGAAAGACAGCCTGCTGCGTAACGCCTGGGAATACTACGACGGGATGAGTTACGATATCAACTCCTACGCCCGTTCCGGCGTGACGCTGCGCACTTTGGAGAACCTTCTGGGCGAGGAAACGATGGCCCGCATCATGCGCACTTACTTTCAGCGCTGGCGTTTCCGCCACCCCTGTACCCGGGATTTCATCCAGGTGGCGAGCGAAGTATCCGGCCGGGACTTGAGCCGGTTCTTCGACCAGTTCGTATACGGCTCCAACGTGCTGGACTACAAAGTCGGCGACGTCCAGAGCCGGGAGGTTGGCGAAAAGAACAAACAGTTCGAGTCCGTGGTGAAGATCCAACGCCAAGGCGAGGCCATTTTGCCGGTCGAAATCCGCATTCGCTTTAAGGATGGCCGCGTCGAGGAGCGGAAGTGGGACGGCGAGTATCGCTGGGTGAAATACACCTTCAAGCGGCCCGCGGAGGTGGAATCGGTCGAGGTCGATCCGGCCCGCAAGATCCTGCTGGACGTCAATTTCGCCAATAACAGCTACCAGCGGGACGTGGCGGCGAAACCGCTCCTCAAGTGGTGGCGCAACCTGCTGTTCTGGGCCCAGAATCTGTTGCTGGCGGCGGGCGGTGTCTCGTGACGGCCCCGCTGCAGGCGGTCTCGCGAGGGGCGCAGGCTGTGCTGCGCGCCCGGCGGATGCTGCTGGTGTTCTGGCTCTGCACGCTGGCCTTCGCCCTGGCGATCGTGCTGCCGTTCGGAGCCTGGCTCTACGAAGACCTCGGGCACAGCCTGTACGCCCAGCGCATGTTCGACAACTTCGACCTCCAGTGGCTGGCCGAGGCGCTCTTCGAGACCGGCGGGCGGCCGCTGTTTATGTTCCCGGCGCTGCTCGCGGCGGTGACCCTGGGCTACCTGCTGCTCGGCACGTTCCTGGCCGGCGGCGCCATCGCGGTCTTCGCTTCCGAGGACGGCCTGTACCGGCCCGGCCTGTTCTTCGAAGGCTGC
>PMEV01000303.1 GCA_003154855.1 Bryobacterales bacterium | reverse complement strand
CGGCTCCGATCAGGAGCGGGGAATCGGGATGAGGAAGGCTGTCGACGCCGATGCTGGGGATCCCGGCGGTGTTAGCCTGCATTTCCTTTTCGGGTAGTTACCGATAACCTCTGTACTCGGAAGTGCCACAATTGACCCCTTTGGGGCCGCCGGAGTCGTTCTGGATAGGGAAAATGGAATAAATAGCTCCAGCAGGGGCGGTTGGTGTACAATCAATGCCATACCGGGACGGCAAATAGCTCCCGGTTAAGAGGGCCAGCCGCGAAATCGTCAGGTATACACTCAGTGCCCTAGGAGACACCACGATGGGGATTTCCGAAATATCCGAAGCTCTTTCAGAGGCGGAACTCGATTATCAACCCGAGAATACGTGTTTTGTCGTCTTTCCCACCGGCGAGGAGAACGCGGAAGCCCGTGAGCGAGCGAACGCGGTTTTCCAAAACATCGTCGAGCCGGCCGCGGCGGGTTGTGGCCTTCGCTGCATCCGCTCGGAGTGGATTTCGCCGTCGGGCATCATCACGAGGCGAGTCGTTAGCCACCTCACCAACGACCGGATCGTACTCGCCGACCTGTCGGATCGCGATCCGACCGTGTTCTACGGACTTGCTCTCCGCCACGCCCTTCGCAAGCGGGTGGTTCAGCTGATCGCTTTCGACCAGAAGTCGCTCCTCAGTGTCGAGGACGCCCAGACTGTAAACTATGAGCTGAAAAACGCCGAGTGCATTCAGGCAGCCACGGAGGCCACCCGGCAGCACATTGCCGCAGCAATGTCTCCGGCTCGCGATGCCGATTCCTCAGTGGCAACTTCCGCTGAAAACGAGGAGCTTTCGCGGAGTTATTCCCCGCAGATCCAGGCAATGTTCCGCGCCATACTCGACAAGGTCACCAGCCTCGACAAGAGCGTTGTCAAATTGATGTCGGGCGATTTGATGTGCCGGCCGGAAGTTCTCAAGGAACTGATCAGCGATTCAATCGAAGTCCGGACCGATAACGTTCTGAAGAAGTTCACTGAGCAGATCGACCTGCTGAAGTCGGTACAGGAAGCGGGCGTGATAGCAGTTGAAAGAGGGCGTGAAAGGGCGCTCAGGGCTTTCGCCCATGCTCTCGATGAGGAGTACGCCGAGATTATGGTGGTGGGATCGTCCCTGAAAGGACTGCTGCAAAAGGGCGAATATGGGGAGATTGCCGAAAAGCTCAGGTCCAAGATCGCGCAAGGAGTAAGAACCCGGTTCCTCCTGACCCACCCGGTCGTGGCCGACCTCCGAGGGAGCCAGGAGAGCCGCGCGCCGACCGAGATGGGTGTGGAGATCGTCGCCTCGTTGAAGATACTCCGATTTTGGCACGTGAATCCGGCATGTATCCGCATGTACATTGGCCCTCCTACGTGTTTCGCCATCACAACCAGCCGTCGCATGGTCATCAATCCCTACGCATACCTGGGGGCGTCCTACGACTCCCCGTGCCTGATTCTCGACTGTTCGGGATACCTCTTTGAGCATTTCAGAGCGCTCCATTTCGGCGCCTGGGATACCAAACTCGCCATACCCATCCGCGACTTTGAGGAGACGATAAGGCACTACGAGTCTATGCTCGGCGCGTACGCATCCGACGTAGGTTCGCTGGTGGCCAAGGGCCGGTCCCTAGCCCCAGCGGGCGCCGCTGGCAGGTAGCCAGGGCGCGGGTCCGGGCGTACCGCAAACTGTCAAAGCGGCCGCATGAATCTGTGGGTTGGGACTCACTTCGCTCGTCCTCAGTTCCCGGAGCCCGGCGTATTCCTCGACAGAGAGTCTATGATTCAGGGATCACAGGTTCCCGATCTGGGTTCAGGCCGGTCAGGTGGTCGCCGAAAGGGGCGCCAAAGGCGAACGATTAGCCATCGCCGCCGGCGAACAAATTGAAGGTCGAACCAGAAATGTAAGATGGCGCATCCAGCCCTGGGATGCTCGTACCGGACGGTATATGGGAGCTCTTCTCACAGTAACTGACGTCGAATACGCTGAAGAGCAGGCCGGGGCTGGAGGTATCAAAGGTGGACGCCACTGCGCTGGCAGCGACGCCTATGAATGGCAGTGCCGCGAAGATGGATCGGGAAAAAGACTGGTACACCTGTGTCCCCTTATAGGGTGCGCTCAATTCAACCTGGAAGAAAGAACCAGCGGTACTAGCACGGTACTGGAACCCGCACCCCCCGCATCGGGGGGTTGATGCCGAGTTAGCGGTAGGTTGATGCAGCGGGCGGCGGCTCCCGGACAGTAAGCGTCGCCGATTGCGAGACGGATCCGGCGGGGCCGTCACAGGTCAGCACGTAACCGTACGAACCGGGAGCGGGCGGGGTGACGGATTCGGTTCCGCTGGCCGGACGCGAACCCACCCAGTCGCCGGAGGCCAGGCAGGAGGTGGCGCCCGCCGCCGACCAGTTCAGCGTGGCGGAACGGCCAAACACGATCACGGGCGGGGCCACTGTAAACGCGGCGCCGTTAGCCGGCAGCGCCTGCCGGGCAAGCGGCGGCGTCAGGCGAACGGTCCCGGTCGTGGTTGCGGGAAGGGTTGAGGGCGCCGCGCGGGTGTGCGCGAGNNTGTAAATGTCGTAAGCCGGCAAGCCCTGGCCGAGGCCGGTCAGGTTGATGGTCAGGTATTCTTCCGCCATATTGTGCCCGCCCGAGGCGAAGACCGTGATCTTGGCGCGCTCGACCGGATTGCAGGCGTTAATGGAGGTGACCGTGTCGACCTGGTTCATATAGGGGCCGGCCGGATCGTCGGCGGCCTCAAACGCCCAGGAGGGCGTTAGTTTGAGCGTACACCCGGAAGTCGTTCCCCCGGCGCCGGACATGGGGACCACGGCCGCAAGCTGGTTAGGGTAGTGAATCACGTAGTCCCAGGTAAGACAGGAACCCGCGCTGTAACCAAATACATACATGTGCGTGGTGTCGACCTTGTAAGTGTGGATGGCATAGTCGATGAAGATCTTGGTCGCCAGCGCTGTGTAATCGTAAATCTCCGGGTCTATGCAGCGCTGTGGCGAGAGCACGATGAAGGGACGCGAATCGTCCCAGAGGCCACTCTGGATCAGTCCCGCCATGTCGCCAAAGGCCGTTGCTAGAGGGGACTGAACGGCGGTCCCGTCAGCGGTGAATCGCGCCCCTCCCCAGCCGTGCTGAAAGACGATGAGGGGAAACTTCTGCGCGGGGTCGGCGGTGTAGTTCACCGGCAGGTGCTCGTAGTAGGGCAGGTGGGCGCCGGTCGAGCCAAAGTCTCTGGCCGTTTGCACCCTGAAGGCGCCTGCATTATTGACGCGAACCATCCGCGAAACCTCGACGGCGGGCAATTGGGCGCTGTCCACCACGTTGTATCGGACCAGGTAGTCGCCCAAGGTGTTGACGTCCAGCACATCCAGCCCGCTGACCACGATCTTGCCGGTAATGTCGCCGTCGTGCGGATCGGCGGCCGTGGCGCCAGCGTCAACGTAGGGAACGCCCAGGGGCTGGCTGATAATCCGGGGGCCGCGCAGCGTAATCGCCGGCTCGTTCGGATCGCCCAAATCGACGGGCGCGGTCGACATACACTGTTCGTATTGAGGCAAGAGATTGGCAGCCGGGGGCGCCGCAACGAGAGACGGAGTCGATGGATCGTCGGGACAACCCCACAACAGCAGGAGCACGCAAGCTGCCGCGGCGCAGGCGACTCCCCTGCCAACATGTGCCATGAGAAACAGCATACTCCTCGCGGCTCAGCGGTAGGGCGGCGCGGCGGGCGGCAACTCCCGGACAGTAAGCATCGCCGATTGCGCAACCGTTCCGGCGGGTCCGTCACAGGTCAGCACATAGCTGTACAAACCGGGGGCGGGCGGCTGGACGGATTCGGTTCCGCTGGCCGGACGCGGGCCCAGCCAATCGCCGGATGCCTGGCAGGAAGCGGCGCCCTCCGCCGACCACTTTAGCGTGGCGGGACGGCCGAAGGCGGTCGCGGAAGGGGTCACCGTGAAAGCGGCGGCAGCGGGGGCGACCGCGGCGACAAGCGACTGGCGGGTGTGCGCCAGCAGCCAGTCATAAATGTTCTGGCTGTAAATGTCGTAAGCCGGCAAGCCCTGGCCGAGGCCGGTCAGATCAATGGTCATGAACTCTTCGATAAGATCGTGCCCGCCCGACGGGAAAATCGTAACCTTGGCCCGCTCGATCGGATTGCAGGAGTTGATCGAGTTGACGGTATCGACCTGGTTCTGATAGGGGACCACCGTATCGTCGGCGGCCCCAAACGCCCAAGCCGGCGTCGCCTTGAGCACGCAGCCTACCTGCGATCCATAGCCACCCGACATCGGAACCACTGCCGCGAGCTGCTGAGGGTAATTCATCGCGTAGTCCCAGGTGTTACCCGAACCCTGGCTGTAGCCGGCCATGTAGATGCGCGAGGTGTCGACTTTGTAGGTGTTGATGGCGTAATCGACGAAGACTTTCATCTGGCGCGCGGTCGCGACGGGAACCAGAGGGTCGATGCACTGCTGCGGGGAGAGGACAATGAAGGGACGCGAGTCGTCCCAGAGGCCATCGTCGATCAGTTTCGCCATGTCGGCCTCCAGCAAGCCTGAGAGCGGGGTCTGAACGGCGGTCCCGTCGGCTGTGAATCGCGCCCCTCCCCATCCGTGCCGGAAGACGATCAATGGGAACGTTTGAGCCGGGTCGGCGCTGTAATTCAATGGTAAGTGCTCGTAGTAGGCCAGGTGGGCGCTGGTCGAGCCGAAGTCCCTGGCCGTCTGCTCCGTGAACGCGCCGGCATGGACGCGAACCATTCGTGCCACCTCGACGGCTGACAACTGGGCGCTGTCCACCACGTTGTATCGGA
>PMEV01000450.1 GCA_003154855.1 Bryobacterales bacterium | reverse complement strand
GCCTCCGCCGCCTTCCTGGCCAGCGCCAAGCCGGCTCCGGCACGACCAGCTAAGGCACGCCCCGTCCCACCGCCCGCCGTAGCGCAAGCTTCAGCTCCAGCCCGCGTAGGGCAAGCTTCAGCTTGCCTAGACCTCTCCTTCGTCGAAACCGCCATCGCCCTGCACGGCCGCGGCAAAGAGTCCGCCATCCCGCTCCTCGCAGCCATCCAAACCCACTACCGCTACCTTCCCGATGAAGCGCTGCGCCGTCTCTGCGACATCACCGGCATCACGCCTGCCCAAATTGCCGGGACCTCCTCCTTCTACGGCCAGTTCCGCCGTTCGCCGGTGGGCGAACATCTGGTCCGCGTCTGCCATGGGACAGCCTGCCACGTCAGCGGAGCGCGGCAGATCACGGAAGAACTGCGCCGCTATCTCGCCATCCCCGATGGAGCCGATACCGACCCCTCGCGCACCTTCACGGTGGACGAAGTCGCCTGCCTGGGCTGTTGCAGCCTGGCGCCGGTGATGATGGTCGATGGCCACACTGCGGGGAAACTCACTCCGGCCAGCGCACGGGATGCGCTCAGAGCATGAAACCCAGCGCCGTCGAGATCCGAATCGGACTGGGTTCCTGCGGCGTAGCCAGCGGCGGCGAATCCGTCCGCGATGCGCTCCAGAGCGAAGCGCAGCGCGCCGGAGCGCGCGCCGTTGTGAAGGCCGTCGGCTGCAACGGCATGTGCTATCGCGAGCCGCTGGTCGAAGTTCTGGAACCGGGCGGCGGAAGCACCCTCTACGGCAACGTGGATGCCGCCTCGGCCCGGAAGATCGCCCGCCGGCACCTTCGGCCGCGATGGCTCCGTTGGGCCACTGCCGAACCACCGGCTCCATTCCACGCGCCCGAGTTCCTCCGGAACCAGCGGCGAATCGTGCTCGAGAACTGCGGNNGCGCTGCACGAAAGAGCTCTCTCCGGAGCGGGTGATTGCCGCCATCTCGGCCTCCGGGCTGCGCGGGCGCGGCGGCGCGGGTTTTCCCACCGGCCTGAAGTGGGAGCGCGCGCGGGCCCAGGCGGACCCGGTGAAGTATGTCATCTGCAACGGCGACGAAGGCGATCCCGGCGCCTTCATGGACCGGGCGGTGCTGGAATCCGATCCCCACCGCGTCTTGGAGGGGCTCGCCATTGCGGCCTACGCCATCGGGGCCGCGGAAGGTTATCTGTACATTCGCGCCGAATACCCGCTGGCGGTGCGGAACATTCGCGCGGCCATCCTTCAGGCCGAGGGCCGGGGCCTCCTCGAAGGCCTGCGCCTGGAGGTTCGCGAAGGGGCGGGCGCATTCGTCTGCGGCGAGGAAACGGCGCTCATCGCATCGCTCGAGGGGCGGCGCGGGACGCCCCGGCTGCGGCCTCCCTATCCCGTCGAGAAAGGATTTCGCGGCCGTCCGACCCTCATCAACAACGTGGAAACGCTGGCCTCCGTGCCGTGGATCGTCCGGCACGGCGCCCAGGCGTTCGCGGCCTTCGGCACCCAATCCAGCAAGGGAACGAAAGTCTTCGCGCTGGCCGGCAAGGTCAACCGCGGTGGCCTCATCGAAGTGCCGATGGGCATAACCATTCTCCAGGTCGTGGAAGAGATCGGCGGCGGCATGCGAAACGGCCGAGAGTTCAAAGCCGCGCAGATCGGAGGGCCGTCCGGAGGCTGCATCCCGGCGCGCCTGGCGGACACGCCCATCGACTACGACGCGCTGGCCTCGACCGGCGCCGTCATGGGTTCCGGCGGCCTGGTGGCGTTGGACGACCGCGATTGCATGGTGGATATCGCGCGCTTCTTCCTGCGATTCACCCAGGCCGAATCCTGCGGCAAGTGTACCTTCTGCCGCATCGGTACCAAGCGGATGCTGGAGATTCTGGACCGGCTGTGCGAGGGGAACGGCCGTCCGGACGATCTTCAGAAACTGGAGACCCTGACCGACTATGTCAGCCGGGGAAGCCTGTGCGGGCTGGGCCAAACCGCGCCCAACCCGGTAGCCACCACGCTCCGGTATTTTCGCGAAGAGTACGAGGCGCACCTTCACGAGAAGCGATGTCCGGCCGGACGCTGTCCCGCGCTAATCCGGTACCGCGTGACTGACGCCTGCATCGGCTGCACTCTGTGCGCGCAAGCCTGCCCCGTGAGCGCCATCGCCTACCGGCCGTATGAGAAGCATGCGGTCGACGACAGTCTGTGCACGCGCTGCGACATGTGCCGGCAGGCCTGCCAGGACGACGCCATCGAGGTCGTATAGAATGGTTACCCTGACCATCGACGGCCGGCCGGTGAGCGTCGANNTGCTACGTTCCGGGAATCGAGCCGGCCGCTTCGTGCTTCATCTGCGCCGTACAGATCGAAGGCCGCCGCAACCTGGCGCCCGCCTGCGCCATGCCCGCGGCCGCTGGGATGGTGGTCCAGACCGACTCCCCCGATGTACGCTCCGCGCGGAAGATGGCCCTCGAACTGCTGCTCTCCGATCACGCCGGAGAGTGCGTGGCCCCCTGCGCGGCGCGCTGCCCGGCCGGTTTGGACATCCCCGGGTTCGTGTACGGCATCGCGACGGGGGATAACCGGCGGGCCATGGAGGCGATCGGCCAACGGCTGGCGCTTCCCGGCTCCCTGGGACGCATCTGCCCGCGCCTCTGTGAACAGGAATGCCGGCGCTCGGATCTCGACCAGGGCCTCGCGATTGGCGCTTTGCACCGCTATGCGGCCGATCGAGCCACATACGTTCCGCCGCGCGCTCCAGCGACCGGGAAATCGGTCGCCATCGTAGGCGCTGGGCCCGCGGGTCTGGCGGCGGCGTGGTTTCTCTTGCAGCACGGTCATGCCTGCACGCTGCTCGACGCGCATCCGCTCCCGGGCGGCATGTTGCGTTACGGCGTCCCTGCATTCCGATTACCGAAGGATGCGCTCGATGCGGAGATCGGCGTCATTCGAGCTCTCGGCGCGACGTTTCAGATGGGCGTTCGCTGGGGCGAGCACTTCAGCCTCGCCGAACTGCGCGAGCGGTACGACGCCGTGTTCCTGGCCATAGGAGCACAACGCGCGCAGGGGCTGCGCTGTGAAGGCGAAGAACACGCCATGGCCGGCGTGGAATTTCTCGNNTGCCTGATGGACGAAGTGGAGGCCGCCGAAGCCGAAGGCGTCTGCATCGATCTGCTGGCGGCGCCGGTCCGGCTGGAGAAGAACGATTGCGGCGTCCGGCTGACCTGCCGAAGAATGGCCCTCGGCGAGCCGGACAGTTCCGGCCGGCGGCGGCCGGTGGAGGTGGCGGGTTCCGATTTCACAATCCAGTGCTCCACGGTGATCTCGGCGATTGGACAGGCGGTGGACAACGCGCTGGCCGAGCGCGAAGGACTGCGCGTTACCAGCCGGGGGATTGCCGCCGACGAAAGAACGCTGGCCACGAATTTGCCCGGAGTCTTTGCCGGCGGCGACGCGGTTCTGGGAGCGGATCTGGCAGTGAGGGCGGTGGCCGCGGGCAGAATCGCTGCGGCGTCCATCCATCAGTACCTGTCGGGCCAGGCGGTAATCGGAGAGCCCGCGGTGGCGGGAATCGCCCTGCGGCCCCTGGACGACGCCGAG
>PMEV01000255.1 GCA_003154855.1 Bryobacterales bacterium | reverse complement strand
TCGTAGCCCTGCAAATCCTCGCGGAACGGCTCCAGCAGCGCGTGCTCGTCGCGTTTCTGCACCTGCTTGCGAATCCACGCCCCGGCCGCTTCGAACGAAATCTGCTTCCCCTTCAGCTTGAATTTCCGGAACTGCTCCGCAATCGTGTACCACACCCATTCGGTGAGATCGGAAATCCAGGCCTCGGCCTCGTACTCCTCCAGCCGCCGCACCAAATCCTCGTTCGAGAACGAATTCAGCCGGCAAAAAATCTCGCCTACGATACCGATCAGGGGCGTCGAACTCTCACGCCGCACCGCCACTCGCCGGAACCGGTCCCGGCACCGCACCATGGCCGCGTGCATGGCCTTCAACTGAGCTGGCGGCGCGAGCGGCGCGCGCTCAATCGTGGCGCACAAATCGTCCAGGCACTCCTCGTAGATCTCGTCGGTCGAGCCCTTCCGCTCCTCGTGCGGCCGTGTCTTGAGCAGCACCTTCTGCAGGATGTCGGCCGCCACCAGCGCCCGCCACCCGGTGCGCACGAACGGCCGCGCCAATTCCCCGAAATCGCCGTAACCGTCCCGGCTGGATGGCGACAGCACGGCCGTATTCGGGTATCCGTTCTGATCCAGAATGCGGCGCAGATAAGGCGCGTACTGCCCGAACCGGCACGGGCCGTCGGCAGTGGGCATGAAGAAGGCCACTCGCGCCGCATCCACGCCCGGCGTCTCCAGCACCTTCATGAAATCCCCGACCGTCACCTTGGCCGGATAGCACTCGTCGCCCGATGTGTAGCGCGCCCCCAGTTCCCGCGTGCGATGGTCCGAGGGCGGCGTGATATCGGCATCCAGGCCCAACGCCCGGAACGCCGCCGCGAACGTGCGCCCGCTCCCATAGGCCATCGGCGGAATGTAAATGCGCTTCCCGCTCAGTGGACTGTGGGCGCCGCCAGCGCGGCTTCCGTTCCCGGCTTGTAACATCGCAGAATTCCTTTGCTATCCAGGTACGCCTCGCAGCGCGTCATGTAGCCGGCGTCGTTGCCGTGCCCGTCGAACTGCAACACCAGCAGCGGCGCACCCGCCGCCTCCCGCGTGAAATGCTTGATATAAGAGTCCGGTCCGCACTTGAAGTTAGAGATATAGATCACGTGCAGGTTAGGCCGCGAATTCGCCACCCGCGACGCCGCCAGGATCTTGCGTCCCGACGTCCAATACATATTGGGATGCATCTCGGCCACCGATTCCCGTCCCGTCACCACGAAATCGATAGGAATCACATTGGCCCCATAACGATGCCTCAGCTTGCGCGGAATATCGCAATTCACGTTGCGGTCGTAAATGTTATAACTGCGCCCCACCAGCAGGATGCCCGGCTCGCCGCTCCGCTCCAGTACTTCGAGCGCCTGCCTGCCGGCCTCCAGCAATCGGCTCTGGAACTCGCGCTGCGCGGCGTAGGCGGCCTCCACCGCCCTCTCGTTCGTGCGCTTGCTCACGCCCAGCCGCCGCATGGTTTCGAGCAATCCGCTCGCGATCTGCTCTTTTCCCATCTGGAAGTGCAGCCGCGGAACCAGGAACATGTGCCGGTGCTCCTCCAGNNGCCTCGACCAGCGCCTTCACGTGACCGTGCGCCACCTGGATCGGGTAACAGGGCTGCGCCAGCGCCATCTCGACCCCCTGCGCGGCGATCTTCGGATCCGTCGCCGGCGAGAGCGCCACCTCCACGCCGATTTCCCTAAAGTACCGGTTCCAGAACGGGAACAGGTCCCACATCGACATGGTCCGCGGAATCCCCACGTAAACCCGGCCGGGCGCACGCTTGAACTTCGGGCCGGTCACGGCGTAACCGGGCAGCCCTTCCAGCAACCGCTCGCGGAACGCGAACAGGTCCTCGATCACCGGCTTGCGCCCCGTCGGCGACGGCTTGCGGAACTTGTCCGAGCACTTATCGCCCCAGTAACTCTTCTGCCCTTCGATCGTAAATTCCTTGATGTCGCACAGATTCGAGCAGGCCCTGCAGACAAAATCCCGGCTGGCCATGGAGAGCTGCGAGAGATCGTAGCCGCGGAACCGGCTCGCGCCCCCGGTCGCCTCCCGCCACTGCCTGGCGATCAGCGCCATCCCGATGGCCCCGATCACTCCGTTGTACGGTGGCACCGTGATCTTCTTGCCCAGCAGGCTGGCGAAGGCCGCGGCCACCGAATCGTTGTAAGCCGTGCCGCCCTGGAAGTAAACCACCTTCCCGATCCGCCGCCCGCGCACCACCCGGTTCAAATAATTCAGCGCAATCGAGTAAGCCAGGCCGGCCACGATGTTCGGCGCCGCTTCGCCTTTGTGCATCCAGCCCGTGACGTCGCGCTCCATGAACACCGTGCACCGTTCGCCCAGCCGCGTCGGCGCCGCCGCCGACAGCGCCAGCCTCGCGAACTCGCCCTTGATGCTGATCCCCAGCTTCTCCGCCTGCTCCTCCAGGAACGACCCGGTCCCCGCCGCGCAGGCCTCGTTCATCGCGAAATCCACCACCACCCCGTTTTCGATCGAGATGAATTTGGAATCCTGTCCCCCGATCTCGAAGATGGTGTCTACCGGTTCCCCTCCCAGCGTGCTCGAGATCTGCAATGCGCCCGTCTTGTGCGCCGTGATCTCGTCGTTCACCACATCCGCGCCCACCAGTTCGGCGATCAACTCCCGGCCCGAGCCGGTGGTCCCCACTCCCTGTATTGCCAGCCGCCGGCCCCACTCGCGCTGCACCTCGCTCAGCCCTTGCTGCACCGCTTCGATGGGCCGCCCCGCCGTGCGCAGGTAAATGTCCTGGATCAGCGCGCCGCTCGCGTCCATGGCCACCACATTGGTCGAAACCGAACCGATATCGATCCCCAAATACGCCGGTATGGGTCCGTCACCCGGCGGTGGCACGTAGGGCGCCACACGGTCCCGCAGCAGGACCACGTTCTCCATCGAGAGCGGCTTGGTATCCGTCACGCTCTCTTCCGCGTCGTGCTGGCTCAGCCGGTGTATCTCGCGGATGCTGCGTTTCCGCCGCTCCTCCGCCTCCAGGATCGCCGTCCCGATGGCCCCGCACCAGGCGTACAACTCGGGCACGATCAGGTCGCCCTCGCCCAGGCCGAACGTCTCGCGCAGCGCCGCCGTCACCCCGGCGTTCTGCGACACCGCTCCAATCAGCGCCACCGGAGCCACCACCGGCCGGCTCTTCACGATGCTGCTCTTGAAGTTGCGCGCCACCGCGTCGCACAGTCCCCGCAGGATCTCCGCCGGCTGGTGCCCCTTCTGCTGGGCGTGGATCATGTCCGACTTCGCGAACACCGAGCACCGCCCCGCGATCCGCGCCGCGCTCCCCGCCTCCGAGACCAGCCCGCCGATCTCCTCCACCGAGTAGCCCATCCGCAGCGCCTGCTGATCCAGGAAGGAACCCGTGCCCGCCGCGCACTCTCCGCTCCGGTCGTAATCGAGAATCCCGCTCTGTCCCGTATCCGGTTGCATTTCCAGCCGGATGTACTTCGAGCTCTCGCCCCCGATCTCGAATACCGTGCGCACCTGCGGGTAGAACAGGCCCACCATCTTGGCCACCGCTTTGAATTCGTTCTCGAAGTAGATGCCCAGGATCTTGGCGATCGTCCGGCTGCCCGACCCGGTCACCCGTATGCCCTCCACGCGGATCTCCGGCACGATCTCGTAGAACTCCTGCAACAGGTCGAAGGTGCTCTGTATCGGGCTGCCCGCGATCCGCCGGTACTCCGAAAGCGCCAGCGGCAGCCGCCGCCCGCCCGGAGCCTCCCAATCCATCAGCCGGAAAGCCGGCTTGGCCCCGCAAAGCGCCTCCAGCACCGCGCGGTCCTCGGGCTTGCCGAGAGCGGCCAGTTTCAAGCTGATCGCGCCGATGTCCAGACCGATGTTGATGCTCATAGGAAAGGTACTTGCCGACCGAGTTATACTATGATACCCGCAAACCCGCCCCCGCAAAACTCCCCGCCCCCGAAGTGCCGGATTTTCGCCTCTGGCGCCCCGCTTTGGGAGTTGAACGGGGAAAGCCGCCCGGTCGGTCCGCTATCCCGTCCCGCCCCGTTGGAACTCGAGAAGCCGGCGCGCGGCGGCGGGGCCAACCACCTTCGCCAGTTCCTCTTCCGGCGCCAGCCGCACCCGCTCGGCGCTGCCGAAGTGCTCGAGCAGTTTGCGCACCGTTTTGGGGCCGATGCCGGGCGCTTGCCCGAGTTCCGAGCTGAGCCGGGCCGCATCCCGCCGCGATCGGTGGAAAGTGATGGCGAAGCGGTGCGCTTCGTCGCGTACGCTCTGCACCAGATGCAGCACCGGGGAGAACCGGTCCAGCACGATCGGCTCATCCTCCTGCCCGTACACGTAGATCCATTCCTCGCGCTTGGCGATCGAGGCCAGCGGCTGGTCCGTGATCCCCAGCGCCGCCAGCGCCCCCGCCGCCGCGTGCAGTTGGCCCACTCCGCCGTCCACCAGCACCAGCCCCGGCATCGGCTGGCCCTCCTGCTTCAGCCGCGAGTACCGCCGCGTGATCACCTCGCGCATGGACGCGAAATCGTCGTTGCCCTCCACCTCCCGCAGGATGAACTTGCGGTAATCCGCCTTCTTCATCCGCCCGTTCTCCCACACCACCAGGCTGGCCACCTTGTCCGTCCCCTGTATGTGCGACACATCGAAGCACTCGATGCGGCGCGGAGCCTGCTCCAGCCCCAGCATCTCCTGCAATGCGCCCTGTATGGCCTGCGCGGCCGGCTTCATCACCCGGAAGCGCTGCTCGAACAGGTGCTTCGCATTGGTTTCCGCCAGCGCCAGTAGCGCCTTCTTCTGTCCGCGTTGCGGCGTATGGATCTCCACCTTGCGCCCGCGCTTTTCCGAGAGCACTTTCTCGAGCAACTCGCGGTCCTCGAAGTCCAGCGGCACGTGTACCGCGGCCGGGACGTACTGCTGGTCCAGGTAGCACTGCTTCAACAGCGCCGCCACGAATTCGGCCGGCTGGAACTGCATCTGGTCTTCCCAGAAGAACTCGCGCCGGTCCACGATGCGCCCGTTGCGCAGGTGGAACACGTTCACGGCCACCAACGGCGGCTCGGCGTAGTAGGCGAAGATGTCGGTATCCTCACCCTCGGCGGCCGCCATCTTCTGCCTCGGTTCCATCTCCTCCAGGGTCGCGATGGCGTCACGCAGCACCGCGGCCTGCTCGAAGCGCATCTCCTCGGCGGCCTGCTGCTGGTGCGCGAGCAATTCGGCCGCCAGGTCGTGGCGCCGGCCTTCCAGGAACAGCCGCACCTCGTGGACGGCGCGGGCGTAAGCTTCATCGGTCGTGAGCCCCTCCACGCACGGCCCCAGGCAGCGGTGTATGTGGTATTGCAGGCAGGGCTGCGGATGGCGCCGGTCCAGGTCGATTTTGCAGGAGGGCACTCCGAAGAACCGGTTGATGACATGCACCAGCCGGTAGGCCAGGCTCCCCGGAAAGTAGGGCCCGTAGTAGGTGGCGCCGTCCTTAAGAACCCGCCGCGTGACGTAGACGCGCGGGTATTTCTCCCGGGTCAGCTTCACGTAGGGGTAGGTCTTGTCGTCGCGCAGCAGCACGTTGAAGCGCGGCTGCCAGCGCTTGATCAGGTTGTTCTCGAGCGCCAGCGCCTCCTGCTCGTTGTCCACCAGGATGCACTCGATGTCGCGCGCTTCCGACATCAGACTCCCTGTCTTCGCGTCCGCCAGGTGGTCTTCCGAGAAGTAGCTCCGTACGCGCTGGCGCAAGCTGATGGCCTTGCCGACGTAGATCACCCGCCCCTCGGCGTCCTTATACAGGTAGACCCCGGGCTGTGCGGGCAACTGGCTTGCTTTGTCGCGGAGATCCATCTCGGCCGGCGTTATCCTACACTAAAATTGTGGCACGATTCCGCGCTTTCCTCTTGAGTTCGATGCTGGCGAGCTGCGCGCTGCTGGCCCAGCAGCAGACTCCGCCGCCGCAAACGCAGGAGCCGCCCGAAGAAGACGAGACCCTGATCCCCAAGAAGGACTACCCCTTCAACCCCCTCGAAGCCGCCAAGGAACTCAAAACCGGCGACTTCTACTTCAAGAAGGGCAAGTACAAGGCGGCTGCCGGCCGGTTCCGCGAAGCCACGCTCTGGAATCCGGGCTTCGCCGAGGCCTACCTCCGCCTGGGCGAGGCCGAAGAGAAGCTGCGCGACAAGAAGGCCGCTCACGATGCTTACGCCAAGTTCCTCGACCTGGCCCCCCAGGATAAGCGCGCCGCCGAGGTGAGAAACAAGCTGGCGAAGAACCCCTAAGCGCCCTTGCTGCGCCGCGCCTGCTTCCGGATCGTCGCCAGAATCCGCCGTACGCCCTTCCCCCAGTTCGGAAATAGATCCACGTACTGCAACTCCCGGCTGATGCGGACCGGAATGCGGCACTCCTCCAGCCGCACCGGAATGAAGAAGACCTCTTCGAGCGGCAGGTGCCTGGCGCAATCCAGCGCGTAGCGCAACTCCGATTGGAACGAGCCCCGCTTTCCCGTCGCCCGCTTCGAGAAGCAGGCCACGAAGAAGTCCGCCACCGAGATCGCCTGCTCGATCGAGCGCGGCCAATTCTGTCCCGGCANNCGTACAATCTCTCCGCCGCTTCCACGTCCTCCGCGACGTAGGCCAGAAAAATCTTGGGATTGGTTCGCGCCAGGAACTGGAAGCCGCCTTGGCGATCGGGACGGAACTCGCCCAGGCCATCGATCTCCACGCTGCCGCCCTGCTCCAGACATTGCCGGACAATGTGCGCCACCTGTTCGCTGGTGGACCCGCTAGGGGAGGCCATCTACTTCTTCCGCCTCCGGCCGGGGCTCTCCGGCTCGAACTGGAAGCCCCGCGGCGGGACGAAGCGGCCCAAGCCGGGAAGAGGCGCCGGCTTCCCACTGCGCAGGCTGGCCAGGATGTCGTGGATCATCCGGTCGAGCTGATCCGCGGCGGCCGCCGGGCTAAGGCCGGCCTCGCTCGCCAGGCGTGCCGCCAACTCGTCTTTCTTCATGCCGCTTCTATCCTACCAGCGGCGGGTTGGATTCCGGCCTCGGCCGGCCAGGCGAACTACTGCCTCATGCAGCCGTAACCGACTGTAAGGCGACGACTTATTACTTGGCGGCTGGCTGCGGAATAACCGGCTTTGGAGGCGTCACCGGCATTGGCGGAGGAGCCGGCGTGGCAGCCGCATTCAGCAACTCAACCTCGAAGATGAGCGCGGCGCCGCCCGGAATCATGGGGGCCGCTCCCCGGTCTCCATACGCCAGGTTCGGCGGGCAGACCAGCGTCGCCTTCCCCCCGACCTTCATCTTCTGTATGCCTTCGGTCCAGCAGGGGACGACTCTGTTGAGAGCGAAGCTCGTGGGTTCCTTGCGGCTGTAGGAGCTGTCAAACTCCGTTCCGTTGACCAGAGTGCCGCGGTAGTTGACCGTTACCGTATCGGTAGCGCTGGGTGCGGCGCCGCTGCCCGCCTTCACCTCGCGATAGATCAAGCCCGAGTCCGTCTTGACGGCGCCCGGCTCCGCGGCGGCCTTCTCCAGATAAGCCTTCGAGGCGGCCTTTTCCCGCGCCGCCACCCGGGCCGTGCGTTCGCTGACGAACAGGTTGATCTTCGGCGCCCACTCCTTGAAATCGACGGCGGGCTTCCCGGCCGCCGCCTCCGCCAGAGCCTGCTTCACGATCTCAATTTCTCCGGGCGACAGATCCAACCTGCCCAAAGACTGGTAGATCGAGAGGCCAATCGCATAAACGATCTTGTGTTGGTCGGCGTCCGAGAGCGCCGCCGGGCTCCCGGCCTCCGCTGTGATTTTAATAGGGGCCGGCGTGGGAGCCTGCGCCATCAAGGCAATCGGCAATAGCATCAATAAGGCACGCATACGTACAGCCTAGCATCCCTGACCCGTCCCACGCCCGCCCGCCTCCCGGAGCGGTCGGCCAACTTACCCTGGGGAAAGGCCACGGCAGCCATGAGTGCAGCGGCTGCGAAAAGACGGATGGTTCCGACGACCTCATCGTCCACCCGCATCGGTTGTACTGTAGAAGTATGAAGATCTTCCTGGACACCGCCAACCTGGACGAGCTTCGCAAAGGCGCAGAACGGGGAATCGTGGACGGAGTGACCACCAACCCGACGCTGATCGCCAGAGAGGGGAATCCGCTCGAGTGCTGGACATGCTCTTCAACCATCCGCTCACCGGCAAGGTGCTGGATCAGTTTCTGAAGGACTATCGCAAAGTATATCGGGACACTGGACTGTAATGGCGACCGGCAATTGGATGTTTATCCTGGCAGCCTGCGCCGTAGCGGCGGTCGCGGTGGCCGTCTGGCTGATCCGGCGCGCGCGGGTGACTCCGGCGGACCGCGAGCGCCGGCGGCGCTTGAGCGTGAGCGCGCGCGGCCGTGTGGGAAGCGCCACCATTACCGACTATCACGATGGCATCGTCTCTTACACTTACACGACCGGCGGCGTCGAGCACGCGGCCACGCAGGACATCTCGGCGCTGCTCGCGTTGCTGCCGCAAGACCCCGTCACGGGGATCGCGCAGCCGGCCAGCCTGAAGTACCTGCTCCGCAATCCAGCCAACTCCATTGTGCTCGCCGAGAACTGGTCGGGCCTGCGATTCCGCGCGCCCAGCGACTCCTCGGCCAACCACGCTCGAAAGGGCGCGGAGTAAGCCGCATGTCTGCCAACCCGACCCGCGTGCTCATCGTCGACGACGAGGAGAATCAGCGCCTGGGCCTGGCCGGCATGGTGGCGGCCTGGGGCTTCACGACCGAAACGGCCGCCGACGGGCAGGAGGCCATCGAGAAGCTGGCCACCTTTCCGGCGCACGTCCTGGTCACCGACCTGATGATGCCCCGCATGGATGGATTCGAGCTGCTGCGCCGCCTGGCCGCGCAGGGTGGCGGCCCGCCCGCCATCGTGATCACCGCCTTTGGCAACATCGAGACCGCCATTGCGACCATGCACGATCTGGGCGCCTTCTGGTTTCTCGAGAAGCCCATCGAGCCGCGCGCCCTGCGGGTGCTGCTCGAGCGCGCCGCCACCCAGCAGCGCCTGGCGGAGGAGGCCGAGCGCCTCAAGCGCGAGTTGAGTTACCAGGGCGTGCTGGGCGAATTGGTGGGCCGCGCGCCCGCCATGCAGGAGGTCTTCTCGCTCATCCGCCAGGTGGCGCCTAGCAAGGCCGCCGTGCTGATCACGGGAGAGAGCGGCACCGGCAAGGAACTGGTGGCCCGCGCCATCCACAGCCTGAGTCCGCGCTCAGGGGGTCCCTTCGTGGCCATCAACTGCGCCGCCATGCCGGAAACGCTGATGGAAAGCGAGCTGTTTGGCCACGAGAAGGGCGCCTTCACCGGGGCGCTCGAGCGGCGCGCCGGCTGCTTCGAGCTGGCTCAGAGCGGCACTCTGTTGCTGGACGAAATCGGCGACATGCCCATCGCCACGCAGGCCAAGCTGCTGCGGGTGCTCGAGGATTCCCGTGTCCGCCGCCTGGGCGGCAAGGGCGAGCTGCTGGTGGATGTGCGCGTCATCGCCTCCACCAACAAGGTGCTCGAGGACGCGTTGCGCAAAGGCCAACTTCGCGACGACCTGTACTACCGTCTCAACGTGTTCCACATCGCGCTGCCGCCGCTGCGCGCCCGCATGGAGGACCTGCCGCTGCTGGTCGAAGCCCTGCTGCGCGACCTGAATCGGAAGCACAACTGCCGGGTCGTGGATCTCGGCCCCCAGGTTCTCGAGCAGTTCCGCCGCTACCACTGGCCGGGCAACGTGCGCGAGCTGCGCAACGCGCTCGAGCGCGCGGTCATTATGGCGGGCGACGGCATGATCGGGCTGGGACATCTCCCCCCCAGCTTCAACCGTGCCTCCGCCGCCCCCAAAGTCGAGGAAGACGGCGGGGTCGACCAGGTGCGGCTGCCCCTCGGCTCGACCGTCGGAGAAGCCGAGAAGATCCTGATCCAGCGCACCCTCCAGCACACCAAGAACAACAAGACCCGGGCCGCGGAGATCCTGGGAATCAGCCTCAAAACGCTGCACAACAAGTTGAAGGAATATGGGGCGGCGGAAGCCGAGTAGGGCCCTATGTCCCTGACCACCCGGCTGCGCCTGTTCATCACTATCCTGATGGTCGCGGTGATCAGCGCGCTCTCGGCGATGCATCTCTACTACCTGGGCTCGGCCACCTTCGACGACGTGCAACGGCGCGCCGAGATGCACGCGCAACAGTTGAAGGAGTTCCTGAACCAGCGGATTCGGGACCGCATGGCCAGCCAGGAGCCGCCCGCCAACCTTGCGGAACTGGTCGCCAGCGACCCCGAAATCGCGCGTTTCCTAGAGACCTGGACCGCCAATTCCCAGGTCATCATCGAGACCCTGGTGGCCGATGAGAAGGGCCGCATCCTGGCGGATTCGATTCCCTCGCGCAAGGGCAGCCGCGTCTACGATCTCCCCGACTTCACCCAGTGGGCGCATCAGAACTCCTGGAGCCGGCTGCTCGAGGTCTTCTCCGAACGGCGCGATTACGAGGTCAAGCTGCCGCTCGGCGTCGCCGGCCAGAAGGTCTTCACCATCAAGGTGATCCTCTCCTCGGTGTTCCTCCGCGACATGCTGTTCCCGCAGGTCCGCAGCATCGGGCTGATCTTCTTCGGCGCCCTGCTGCTCTCCATGATGCTGGCGGTGGTGGTCTCGCATTTGGCCCTGCGGCCGCTGGCCAGCATCAGCCAGACCATCGACCGCATCAGCCGCGGCGAGGCCGCCGGGCCGCCTCCGCTGCCGGAAGGCGCGGCGCGGGAATTCGCGGCCGTGCAGTCCAAGCTGAACCTGCTCGGCCAGCAGTTCCGCGGCGCGCGCGAGGACGCCAGCCAGTTGCGCAGCAACGTCGAGCAACTGCTCGAGAACCTCGAGGAGATGGTCCTGCTGTTCGACGCGCAGGACCGCCTGGTGATGGCCGGGCGCGCGGCCGAGCGGCTGTTAGGGCGCGGCCGTTGGGAGCTGGTGGGCCGCGGCATGGCCGATCTCTTCCCACTCTCCTCGGCGCTTGGCGCCGCCATACGGAGCGCCATCGATCTGCGCCAGCCGCTCAAGAATCTGCCGATCGCGCTCGAGCGGGACGCCGGCCCGGGCCCGCGCCTGCTGGTCAACGTCGAGATGCTCGAGGCTTTCCCGGGCCACCAGCGCATCGGCACGCTGGTCACCCTGCGGGACGCCGAGACGCGCCGCGAGATCCAATCCCAACTGGACGTTTCGGCCCGCCTGGCGGCNNGTTCACCTCGAGCTGCTTAGAGCCAAGCTGGCCGCCGAGTCCGGCATCGCGGCTCCGGAGATCGAGACCATCGCCCGCGAGATCCAGCGCCTGGATCGCGTGGTGAAGACCTTCCTGGATTTCACGCGCCCCATCGAGCTGAACATGCGCGACCTCGAAATGGCCGGCCTGGCGCGCGAGGTGGCCGCCCTGGTCGGGCCGTCCGCCGGGCAGCAGGGGGTCCGGATCGAAGTCGAGTCCCACCCGGACGAGATCTTCGTCCACGCGGACCCCGATCTTCTCAAGCAGGCTATCCTGAACGTGGTGGTGAACGGGGTCGAGTCCATGAAGGCCGGCGGGCGGCTGGGAATCCAGTTGCGCCAGGAGGGCGGCGAGTGTTGCCTCGACATTTCCGATGAAGGAGTGGGAATCCCTCCCGAGCATCGCGACAAGATCTTCAATCTGTATTACAGTACGAAGGGAAAGGGCTCCGGCATCGGTCTGGCGATGACCTACCGCGTCGTCCAATTGCATAACGGGACTATCGATTTCTCGAGCCAGGCCGGCCAGGGGACAACCTTCCGGCTGCGCCTCCCCGGCCTGGGAAAGGACCCCCGGCGATGAGCGGCGCCAAGGCCTGTCCGTTGGCCGCCGCGATGATGCTGGCGCTCTTCTCCCCGGCCTGCCATCGCTCCAAGCCCCAGCCCCCGCCCGCGCCTCCACCGCCCCTGGTCAATCCGGCCCCGCCGCCTGCCAGGAATCCGGAAGAAGCCCGGCCGGTCCCGCCCGAGATCCCGCCGCAGACGCTTGGCGTACAGCCGCCGCCGCTCGAGCCTCTGCAAGTCCCGCCCCCGCCCCGCCGCCGGCCCAGGCCGTCCGCCCCGGCCGCCGAGACGCCTCCGGCTCCGCCGCCGCCGCCCTTGCCGCAACTCGAGCAGATCCTCACTCAGCAGCAGCAGAAGGCCTACAACGACGAGATCGACCGGAATATCGCCCGCGCCCGGCAAACGCTGGCCGCCCTGGCCGGCCACCGGCTGAACGAGGAGCAACGGACCTACCTGGAACGCATCCGCGCTTTCCTGGCGCAGGCCGAAGAGGCGCGCAAGAGCGATCTGTTCCGCGCCCGGAACCTGGCCGAGCGCGCCAGCCTGCTCGCCGACGACCTGCTGCGCAGCGTGCAGTAGGACCAGCCGTCGCCATCTGCGCTACAAAGGGAGTATGGACGAACAGTACATCTACGTGCGAGACCTTCGGGAGCTGGCGCGCGTGCCCGAGAACGGCATCCTCAGCCAGACCATTCAGAGCGACGAGCGGACCAAAGTGGTTCTGTTCGGTTTTGCGCCCGGGCAGGAACTCTCGGCCCACGCGGCGCCCTATCCGGCGACTCTCGCGTTCCTTCAGGGAGAAGCTACGCTGCGGCTGGGCTCGGACGAGCGGGAGGTTGTGGAGGGCACCTTCGTCTACATGACGCCACACCTCGAGCATGGCATCCACGCGAAGACTGGCGTCGTGATGCTGCTGACGATGATTAAGGGGTAGGGGCGGGCTTCAGACCCGCCCCCTTTGACCTGTCGGGGAAACCGCGAGCGGGACTACTTCACCTCGGGGCCGACCCAAACCTTCACCACCACCCGGCGCGCTTCCTTGCGGGTAGCGGGCGTCGATTCGCCTTCCGCGGCTTGGTCCACGCCCAGACCGAGCATGTGGATGCGGCGCAACGGAACCTTCTTGTCCACCAGGTAGCGCATCACGGCGTCCGCACGGCGGGCGCTCAGAACCAGGTTGAACTCCTTCGACCCGGTCTTGTCCGCGAAGCCTTCCACCTCCAGCACGTAGCGGCTCAGGCTGCCGGTCTGCTGGACAATCTGGTCCAGCTTGGCCTGGGCATCATCCGACAACGTCGCCTTGCCGAGCCCGAACAGCACGCTCTCGGTGGCGCTCAGCTTCAGGTTGTCCATGTTCTGGAACTCGACGGTCAGGTCGCCGATCTTGGTCTGGTCCGCCTGGGCCAAGGTGTTGGCGCTGCGGGCCGCTTCAGCCGCCGCCGCGGCCTTGCTGTCCGCCTGCGCAGCAGCGCGCGCAGCGTCGCTGGCCTTGCTATCCGCCGTGACCGCGCGCTCTTCCACGCGCGAAATGTCCTTCTGTTCCTTGCTATCCAGCGATGCAAGGGCCTCCGATTGTTTCTTGTCAACCGCCTCCACCCGTTGCTGTACCGGGTTAACCTGCTCCTGGACGAATTTCTTCGTGGCGCAGCCCGTGCTCGAGAGGGCGACTATCATTAGAAGACCGCTGAAACCGATTACCGCATTCGAAGTTCTCATGTTTCCCTCACTGGACACTCTAGCACTTTATGGACCACATGCGAAAACCCTCCATGTCGCTGAGCTGCAATGGGCTGGCGGCGCCCGGCGGCGCCCGGCAGCGCCGCTGGCAGGTAAAAACGGCTTGACCTGCTCTCGACATTGTAAAATCTTCCTTGGCTGGCGGGCTGGCTTACACTGGGAATGTGCCCGAAGCGCCGCTTTACACCACGTACGACGCGTTTGCCTGGTGCTACACCAGAGGCTGGGGAGACGAGTACCACAAGCAGGCGCAGGCGGTGCTGGAAGGCCATGTGTTCCCGCGTCTGGCCCCCGGCGCGCGGGTGTTGGATCTGTGCTGCGGCTCCGGCAACCTGGCCGCGGTCCTGCGGGCTAGCGGATTCCAGGTGACCGGAATCGACGGGTCGGCCCGCATGCTCGAGTTCGCCCGCGGGCGCGCGCCGGGAGCGGAGTTCCTACTCGCAGACGCGCGCACTTTCCGTCTCGACGCCGTTTTCGACGCCGTGCTGAGCACCTTCGACAGCCTCAACCACATGCTGACGCTGGGAGAACTGGAAGCGGTCTTCCGGAATGTCCATGCCGCGCTGCGAAAGGGCGGCCTGTTCGTCTTCGACCTGAACATGCTCGAATCCTTCGAGACGATGTGGCGCGGCGACATGGCCGACGTGCAGGACAACGCGGTGGCGGTCACGCGGGGCCGGTACGATCCCGACGAACGCCTGGGCCGCGCCGAAGTCACCATGTTCCGGCTGGAAGACGGCTGGCAGCGCTCCGACGTCACGGTATTCGAGCGCTGCTATTCCGAGGAGGAAGTTCGGGCGGCGCTGGAGCGGGCGGGCTTCCGGGATTTGCGGGCGCTGGACGCCCGCGACGGCGGCATGCGCGGCGACACCGGCTTGGGCCGGAGCTTCTTCTTCGCGGTGAAGTAGCGGCCCGTCGACGGCGGCGCACCGGAAATGCCAAAATGAATGGCAATGAGGACATCCCTACCCGCACTGACTCTCGCTCTGTTGCTCGCTTCCAACGCCGCGAGCGCGCAGACCTATCATTGGTGGAACCAGCCCCCCGTGCCGGCGGCGCCGGCCAACCCGAACCTCAAGAAACTGCCCTTGATCTCCGTGCAGGGCAGCCGGTTCGTCGACCCGCAAGGCAACGCGGTGCTGTTCCGCGGGGTGGCCATCGCGGATCCCGACAAGCTGGCGAGCCAGGGCCACTGGAACAAGGATCTCTTCGCCGCGGTCCAGCAGATGGGCGCGCGAATGGTCCGCATTCCCGTGCATCCCATCGCCTGGCGGGAGAGGACCCCCAAGGTTTACCTCCGCATGCTCGATCAAGCCGTGGAATGGTGCACCGAACTGGGGCTGTACATCGATCTGGACTGGCATTCCATCGGCAACTTGAAGGCGGGGCTCTTTCAGGACCCCAACTACGACACGTCGCTCGCGGAGACCTCCAATTTCTGGAAGACCATCGCCGAGCACTTCGCGGGCAACAACACGGTGGTGTTCTATGAGCTGTTCAACGAACCGACGCTGTTCTCCGGCAGGCTGGGGCGAATGAGCTGGGGAGAGTGGAAGAAGATCAACGAAGACCTGATCGCGCTGATCCGGGCCTACGATGCGGAGAAGATTCCGCTGGTGGCGGGCCTGGATTGGGCCTATGATCTCACGCCGCTGCACATCGAGCCGATCGCGGCCGAACGCATCGGCTATACCGTGCATCCCTATGCGAACAAGAGAAGCCAGCCCTGGGAACCGAAGTGGGATGAGGATTTCGGTTTCGCGGCCGAGAACTATCCGGTGGTAGCGACCGAGTTTGGATTCACGGCGGGGGAGGAGGGCGCGGGCGAGAACAACGAGTACGGGAAGACGATCGTCAAGTATCTCGAGGGAAAGAAGATCAGTTGGATGTGCTGGCTCTTCGATCCGGATTGGCCGCCCTGTCTGCTGCGCTCCTGGGACGGCTACGCGCTGACCAGGTCCGGGGAGTTTTTCAAGGGGGCTATGCAAGGCAATGCTCGGTGAGGCCGGTTCGCGCCGCTGGCAGGTGCGCGGCGGGTGCTGCCGGTGGATCTTCCGGGGCACGGGCTTAGCGACAAGCCCGAGATCCGCCACACTATCGCACTGTTCGCGCTCTTCAGCTCCTTCTGGAGACCGGAGCGCGTCATGGACATCTTCAAGAAGTACCTGCCGCGCCTGGAATACGAGGTGATGACCGGCGTGGGCCATTACCCCATGCTCGAGAAGGCCGCCGAGACGAACGCCTTTCTGGCGCGGGTTCTGGCTCGCATTGGATCGTGGGCGCGGTCGCCAAGGTCATCATGCCTGGCAGGGCGCCCGGCGGGATCGTCGTCACCATGCTTTTGGGAATCGCGGGGGCCTTGGCGGCCGCTGGATCGTGCGGCCTCACTGGGCCTTGGCGGCCGGGTGCGACCACGGCGGCACGATGCCGTTCACGCGCGCATAGGCGATCGCCTGGCCCATGTGCTCGTGCACGTGCACCAGGATGCGCAGATAGACCGCGCGCGCCGTCACGTCCCTACCGAAGAAGTCCACGCGCTTGTCCAGGTCGGCGGGGCCGGCCTTGTCCATGGCGTCGCGGACCGCGATCAGCGAACGCTCGACCAGCGCGGCCACGCGGTCTTTATCGGTGACCGTCTTCTCCAGCTCCGCGCTGCGCTTCTGGATCGCCATCAGGCGCGCGCGCCCGGTCAGTTCCAGCTTTCCGTACAGATCCTCCGGCAACTTCTGTCCAATGATGTCGAGCAGCTCGAAGTTGGCGGTCACGATGTGCATGTAGACTTCGCTCACCGAGCGCACGCCGTCGCCGGGACGCCACCCATACTTCTCGGCCGGCATGGCCTTGGCCAGCGCGATTACGTTACGGCTGGCGTAGGCTAATTCGCCGAGATACTCACGCTTGTAAGTCGCCAGGTCCTGCGCTTCCAGCAGCCAGGCCATGGCGAGTAATCCCACCGCGATCATCGAGCTTCGCAACACGCGTCACCTCCTGGCGTCATTGTCGCACCGTGACGGGCCCTCTCATCGGTCCCCTGGGGAGAGGTGCGACGAGAGGGCCGTCAGCCAGGCTAGCGGCGATATCCGTAGCGGTAGGCAGGTGCGACGCGGTAGCCACGGACGTAGGGGCGCGGCGCCAAGTAACCGGCATGCCAGTAACGATGCGGCCCCACTCCATACCAGTAGCCCGGTCCCGGAAGTGGCGCAGCGTACGCGACCACCGGCGCCGGAGCATAGTAGGGACGAGCGTAACCACCCACGCCGATTCCGACGTAGACGCGCGGCCCCGCGAACAGAGCGCCTCCGGCGAGTAACACCAAAGCCAGCAGTTTGGTTTTCATTTCCTTTTCTCCTTTTTCTGTATTTCCAACTCCGCCGGGATAGAGGCACTCCGCGTGCCAAACTGTAACTTGCTGATCTGTCGGACCTTATTGTCTGGATTGTCCGGTTGCGGCTGGTTGTAAACCACCAGCGCGCACGAATTCGGCCGAAGCCGCGGCTGCGGCGGGCTATAAGTCGTTGCGGAGCACGATGCGATAGCGGGCCCGGCCGGCCGCCAGATGCTCGAGCGCCTGGTTGGCCTGGCTCATGGGAAACTCCTCGGTAACCGGGCCGATCTGGTGCCGCGCGCAGAAATCCAGCATGGCCGCCACCGTGGCGGGCGCGCCGGAGGGACTGCCGCTCAGCGAGCGCTGGCCGGAGATCAGTAGGAAGGCGGGAATGGGAAGCGGCGACGGCGCCACACCCACTATGTGCAGACGGCCCTTCGGCGCGAGCGCGCCAAGATAGGCGTTCCAATCCAGATCCGCGTTCACGGTGGAGAGGATGAAGTCGAAGCTGCCGGCCGCCTGGGCTAACTGCTCGCTGGAACGCGAGTCGATCACCCGGTGCGCGCCCATGCTGCGCGCCTGGTCCGCCTTGGACGCAGTGGAGGTGAAGGCGGTGACCTCGCATCCCCACTTGTTCAGGAACTGGAGCGCCATGTGGCCCAACCCGCCGATGCCGATGACGCCCACGCGGTGGGTGGGGAGCACGCCGAATTGCAGCAGGGGATTGAAGACCGTGATCCCGCCGCAGAGCAGCGGCCCGGCTTTGGCGCGGTCCAGGCCGTCGGGGATGGGCGTGGCCCAACTCCAATGGCATCGAACGCGGCTGGCGAAGGCTCCGTGCCGGCCGACGATGGTCTGTTCCAGGGTCGCGCAGAGGTTGTGATTGCCGGTGAGGCACTGGGGGCAATGCAGGCAGCATCCGGAATTCCAGCCCAGGCCCACGGTCTGGCCGACGTGGACCAGTTTGGCGCTCCGGCCCATGGCCGCCACGGTTCCGATGGCTTCGTGTCCCGGCACCAACGGATACTGCGCGTTCTGCCACTCGTTGTTCAACATGGACAGGTCGGAATGGCAGATGCCGCAGTAAGCGACATCGATTTCGACCTGCTCGTCTCCGAGCGGGCCGGCTTCGAAAGAGAACGGCTCCAGTTTTCCCCGCGCCATGCGGGCAGCCAATGCACGAATCTCGCTCATGGTGGTTGCACCCTCCTAAGCCCGATCTTCGCATATCCGTTGGTGGGAAGGAGCGGCGCGGAGAGAGTGGCGACCCGGCTCTGGCGGCCTGGTCGGAGGCGGCTCCGAAATTGGCTTTTTGGCTTTGCTCTGGGGCCTCGGGCGGGGTGGAGAGCAGGCTCTTTGGCGCGTATCTGTAAGGCGTACCTAGAGTTATGTAAGATTGTCCGAAAAGGGGATTGGCTTCGAAGGTGCCATTCTCAGTTCGCGGGTTGTGCGGGCCGGCGGAGGGACGAAGCGGCGAGGCACGGTGGGAGGGCGATGCTGATCGTGCTGGGGCCGGGGGTCGGCGGGGAGAGGACGATGGGCTGGCGTCTCGCGGTCTTGTGAGCTGGCGGGAAGCATCGGAGGCGGCTCCGGAATTGGCTTTTTGGCTTTGCTTTAGGGCCTCGGGCGGGCTGGAAAGCAGGCTGTTTTGTGCGTATCTATAAGAACTATCGGGAGTTATGTAAGAGTGTCCGTTTCCGGGATTGGCTTCGAAGGCGCCCTTTTCGGTTTCGGTGCGGGCGGACCGGCGGAGGGACGGAGGGCGGGGCGCGGGTAGTGGCGAGCGGAGGGGCGAAGGGGCACGAGCAGGCTCCATGTGAGATTGTAGGGCGGGGCGGATCGATTGGCGGGGGCAGGATTCCGTAAGCGGCGGAGGGGACGGGGAGAATATAGGAATGGCGGCGGTGATCGTCGAGCACATAATAGGTCTGATGGTGCGCTATACGCTGGCGATGCTGATCGGCTTCCGACTGCTGGGGGCGGTGGATACGGCGCGGATTGACGCGGTGCTGGCGGGCTACGACAAGCCCGAGACGCCGGGCTGTGTGCTGGCGGCGATGAAGGACGGGCGGGTGATCCATGAACGCGCCGGCGGCATGGCCAACCTGGAACTCGGTATCCCGCTGACGCGGCGCTCGGTGTTCGAGATCGCCTCGGCGTCGAAGACGTTTACGGCGCTCGCCGTGCTGCTCCTGGAACGAGATGGCAAGCTCTCGCTCGACGACTCCATCGCGAAATTCGTACCGGGACTTCCCGAATACGGCCGGAGAATCACGATTCGCCACCTGCTCGGGCATACCAGCGGCCTCCGGGATGCGCCCACCCTGCTGGCGCTGACGGGCCGAACCTACGATGACACCACCGATTGGCCGGAGTTGCTGGCGCCGATCTCGCGGCAGAAAGAACTGAATTTCCAGCCGGGCCAGGCTGCCGCGTACTCGAACACGGGATACCTGCTGGCGGCACAGATTGTCCGGCAGGCCAGCGGCAAGTCACTGCGCCAGTTCGCCGATGAGCGTATATTCGGCCCGCTGGGGATGAAAGACACGCACTACATCGACGATCGGCGGGAGTTGATCCCGCGCCGGGCAAGCGGCTATTCGCCGGAAGGGGAAGGCCGCTTCTCGAACAACAACTCCGGGGCGGTGGATATGACGGGAGCGGCCGGGGTCCACACCACCTTAGAGGATATGGAGCGCTGGGAGACGGCATTCTTCGATACCGAATCCAGTTTTGCGCCGCTCATCGCGCGAATGCAGCGGGCCGCCACACTGGACAACGGCCAGCCAGCCGCGATGAAGGGTATCCCTGTTGAGTTCGGCCTGGGCTTGTGGCGCGAGCGGTGGGGTAACCGGCAGATCGTGGAGCAGAGCGGGATTTGGGGAGGTTACCGTTCGGGGATCTATCGGATACCCGACGAACGCTTTTCCGTGATCTGCCTATGCAACCGGTCCGACCCGGACCCGGAGCGCATCACACGGCAAGTGGCGGAAGTTTGCTATCCGGTCGTCAAGGAGGAACCCCGCGCGCCGGCCAAGCCCAGTGACGCGGCGAAGACAACCGAGCCCGCTGTTCGGATGGAAGAACTGAGGGCACTGGAAGGCAATTACAGATCCGAGGAACTGGACGCCGTCTACCGTCTGACGGTCCGCGACGGCAAATTGCACGCCGAGGCCGGGCACATCGATTGGCCGCTGACACCGGAGTCGAAAGACCGATTCCGCGATGGGCAGATTGTCTTTACGACTACGCCACAGGGCCTGATCCTCGAGCTGGAGAACCCGCTTTTCGCGATTCACCATCTGCACCTGAGCCGAGTGCCGTAGGAGCGGCGGTGGGGAGTCGCGCTAACGGGCGACGAGCTTCTGGACGGCTTTGGCGAGCTTCTGGAATTCTTCGCGAGAGAGGGAGTTGGGGGCGTACTCGGCGACGGTGAGTCCGCGGGCAACGGCCTCGGCGACCACGACGCGCTGGCCGATCGGCGGGAGCACCTTCTTGCCGACCTCTTCGAGCGACGAAGAAAGACTGCGTCCCAGGTTGGTATGCATGAGCACACGGGACGGGACCAGCCGGATGCGCGGGCGCTTGGAGCGGCGTTCGGCGCGGGCTTTCAGAGCCAGGTTGAGGACCCCTTTGAGGGCCAGAAGATCCAGGGGGGAGGGGCCGCAGGGCAGCAGAACCAGGTCGGCGACCAGGGCGGCCTGGTAGGCTGCTTCGGAGATGCCGGGAGGCGTATCGATCAGCACGAAGTCGGCGGCCTGCTCGGCGGTGCGGGCCCGGGCGCGCAGGGTCTCGACACTGCCGCTTTTCACCTTCTCGACGCAACGGGAGAGCAGTCCTTCGCCCAGGTCGGCCCAATCCGCCAGGCTGTGCTGCGGGTCGGCATCCAGCAGCAGGACGCTGTGGCCCATGGCGGCGAATTCCCCGGCCAGGTTGCCCGCGATGGTGGATTTCCCAATGCCGCCCTTACGCCCCGCAACCGCGATGATCGCCATAGAAGGTACTATAGCGAGTTTGCGAGTAAGCCCGGGACGACCGGGCGGGAATCACCGGCGGCAAGACCGCCGGCGCTACCTACGCCTTTGCCGGCTTTAATAGGCCGATGATGTTGCCGTCCGGATCCGCGAACCAGGCGAAGGTACCGGTGGGAATGGCGATCGGCCCGACCAGCCTCTTGCCACCCAATTCGGTGGCCTTGTCGAGCGCAGCCTGCACGTCCTCGACATCGACGTAGAACATGGTGTAATGCTGCGGCTCGTGGCCGAGCGAGGTGATGTGCCCCGGGATGCCCTGGGGACTCCCGGTTTCAATATTCGAGGCGGGGCCGGCGGCCGTGATCTGCCAATCGAACAGCTTCGAATAGAAATCGCCGGTCTTGGCGCGGTCGCGGCATCCGATTTCAAAATGAACAACTGGACGTCCCATGGACTTCTCCCTCCCTTGAGCGAGTAATTGTGGCACCGCTGCCGCCAACAAGAGCGCGGAGCGGCGTGTAAGCAGATCTTTGTATTGAGCGTGGCGCATCCTTGGCCCCCGATTTCTTTGATGCAACCAGAGGCCGACAAGGAGCAAGTCGATCAGATGTCGAAGACGCCGGGCAGAAGCCCGGC
>PMEV01000402.1 GCA_003154855.1 Bryobacterales bacterium | reverse complement strand
GCAAGACCGCCGGCGCTACAACTCCTTCGTCTCACAACGGCGGTGTGCCAGAACAGCGGCCTGGAATCCGCTCAATTAAAAAGACTTGTCCAGCAACCCGAGCCGGCGGCCCGAGGGCCGTCACAGCGCCGCCGCGCGGCCATGGCGAATTCCGATTATAATAGTTTTACACTAGTAGTATATACGCCGAACGAAATACCGTGCTTTTTTTCAGGGCCTGGGTTAAACTTGAGCTTGCGGAAAGGATACCAGCCCCAGATGGTGAAGTCCCGTCAGGCACCACGCAGCCGCGGCCTGGATTTGGCACGCGTCTTGCTTGTGGATGATGAATTGACCTCCCGTCTGACCCTGCAAACTGTTCTGGAGGCGGGGGGGTACCACGTGGACGCGGCGGCTTCGGCGGCCGAGGCGGTCGAGAAGCTGGACGATCAGGAGTACGAGCTGGTGCTGAGCGATCTGCGCATGGAATCTCCCGAGGCTGGGTTGAAGGTTCTGGCGCACGCCCGGATGATGGACTATAAGCCGGCCACCGCCCTGATCACCACGTACCACAATTCGAGGTCCCGCGGCGGCGCCCGAAGCGCTGCCGGCACGGTGCTGATCGAACCCGAGGACCTGCCCGAATTGCTGAGCCGGGTGGCCGATCTGATCAGCGAGCGGGCCACGCGCCGCGTGGAGCGCGAATTGCGGCACGCCGCCAGTTGCCAGTAGACACGGTCTTTCCTCGGGCCCTCACCAAGCAGCGCTCAAAACGTCCGGTAGTTGGTGAACTGCACGTCGATCCCGAAATCCTGCTGCTTGAGCAGTTGCATGACTTCCTGTAGCAGGTCGCGGCTCTTCCCGCTCACCCGCACCAGGTCGCCCTGGATGGAGGCCTGCACCTTGAGCTTGCTTTCCTTGATCTTCTTGACGATCTCGCGCGCCTTCTCGATGGGGATTCCCTGCTGAACCGCGACCTCCTGGCGCACCGTCGAACCGGCCGCGGGCAGCACCTCGCCGAAGGAGAGGCCCTTCAGCGGCACGCCGCGTTTGACCAGCCGGAGCTCCAGGATCTCGGTGACTGCGCGCAGCTTGAACTCGTCCTGGCTGGATAGCAGGATCTTCTTGTCCTTCTGATTCAGCTCGATCTGCGATCCGGAGGTCTTCAGGTCGTAGCGCGTCAGCACCTCCTTCATGGTCTGCTGGATGGCGTTGCTCACCTCGTTGAGGTCGATCTTGGAAGCGATATCGAAACTGTTGTCGGGCATGGGACAAGCCCAGGATAACACCGCGTCCAGCCGGATCGGGTCAGTGCCGCAGAGCCGCCGCGACGCGCTCGGTGAGCTCGTCGATCAGGGCGGGCATCGCCTGGTCCAGCGCGATGGTCACCGCGGCGCGCAACTGCTCGCGATCCATCTCGACTTCGGAGGGCGCCGGCGTGGCTTCCCGCACCTCCGGCTCGGCCTCGGGCGGGGGAGGCGAGGGCAGGGCAGGCTGGGGTTGCTCCGCCACCGGGGCGGACTGCTCGCTGAGCACTTCGCGGGCCAGCCTGGCCGCTTCCACCAGCGGCCGGAGAGTGGCGATCATCGCCGAGGCCTCGAAGGGTTTCTTCAGGACCGCGTCGGCTTTCACACGCTCCACCTGGGCCTGGTCTACCGGTTCCAGCAGTCCAGCCAGCAAAACCACCCGCGTATGCCGGAATCTCGGGTCGCCTTTCACGAACTCGCAGATCTCGTAGCCGGACTTGTGCGGCAGGAATACGTCGGCCATAAGCACGTCGGGGTCCACGTCGGCCAGGCGAATGAGCGCGGTCTCCCCATCGGTGACCGTGACGACCTCGAAGCCTTCCTCGCGCAGGATGCGCTCCCCCATGCGCTGGGCATGCGGACTGTCGTCGGCCAGCAAGATCCGGCTCATGGCCCCGGTTTCTTGGTGTCCGAGCCGGCCGGCGGCGCGGTGGCCGGCGGCGTCTGGCCCTGCGTACCCGGCTTAGCCTGCGGCGCCGGGCGGGCGTCGGGCTGCGTATCCAATGCGGACGGTCCGGTGATGGGGGAGGCGGTCACATCCGCGCCGGCCTCGCCGCTCACCGCGGTCACGGGCACGCTGACCGGTACCTGGGGCCGCAAACTCTCCGTTGCCGGTTCTCCCGACTTGGCTGCCGTGCGCATATCCGGGCTCTTGCGGAAAGCCCCCCAGAAGTGGCTCATGAGTGAGGCCTTGTTGTGGTTCGCCATTTCGTACTTCTGCCGGGCCAGCGCCACCGGGTCGGGCTCGGGAATGGGCCGTTCCATCTCCTTCAGCCGGCGTTGGGCGTCCCCCGCCCACGAGCTGAGCGGGTACTCGCGNNAGCCTCATCGGCGTGGCTGAAGAGCGGGAAGTGATCCGTCAAGCCTTGCAGCCGGCTGGCGGCCGATACGTAAAGGCCCTTCCCAAAATAGTAGGAGCCCACCCCGTACTCTTCCTGCGCCAGTACTTCCTGGATGTTGCGCAAGATCTGCTGCACCTGCGGCGCGAACTTGCTGTTGGGGAAATTTGTAAGCACGTTGCGGCACTCTGTTTCGGCGCGCACCGTGTGCGTGCTGTCGCGGTCGGCCTTGTCCATCTGCTTGAGCTGGATTTCGCAGACCTTCTCCTGGGCCTCGGGCGCTTCCTCCATGTTGGGATAGAACAGGATGAAATCCTTGTACTCCGCCTCGGCCTGCGCGTAGCCGTGCGTGCCGCCCTCGTTGTACCAACTATCGGCGATGGCCAGCTTGGCCTTGGCCAGGTACTCGCTCTGATCGTAGGTGTTCATGAGCGTGTTCAGGGTCAGGCGCGCCACCTCGAACCGGCCGTGCTCGATATCCTTGACCGCCTTGTCGAACAACACTTTGTCCGGCTGCTCGGTGCTCTTGGTGATGGGGTTTTCATACTTCTTGGCATGGTACGCGCAGGAAGACGCCAGGCCCGCCATCACAACCACCACCACGCCATATGTAAACGATTTTCGATGTAGCTTCATATCACGCTCTACGATCCGGGTTGCCGCACCAAGCAACGTCTACATATTCTCCCATAGTCTCGGAGCGCGGTTCAGCCGGCGTCGCTACAGCCGGTCGCCAGCCGCTTCCCGTGCAATCTCGCGCAGGCGCCGGAAGGCGGCTGCCGTATCCCCGCTCCGGAACACCGCGGTGCCGCTGACCAGCCAGTCGCAGCCCGCCCGCACGATCTCGCCGGCGTTGTCCGCCTCTATTCCGCCGTCGATCTCGATCCAGTACTTCAGCCCCAGTTCCCGGCGGCGGCGGACCAGCGCCCGCACCTTCTCGAGCGACTGCGGGATGAACTTCTGCCCCCCAAAGCCCGGGTTCACGCTCATCACCAGCACATGGTTCACCAGGCCCAGCACGTTCTCGAGCAACTCCACCGGCGTCGCCGGATTGATGACCACCCCGGCGGGTATGCCCCGCTCCAGAATGGCCCGCAGCGTGCCGTCCAGGTGCGGACAGGCTTCCTGATGGACCGAGATCTGGTCGGCGCCGGCCTCGATGAACATGGGGGCGTACTTGTCCGGGTCGGAGATCATCAGATGAACATCCAGGGTCAGCTTGGTGATGTTGCGGATGGATCTCACCACGGGAGGGCCCACCGTCAGGTTCGGCACGAAGTGCCCATCCATGATGTCCACGTGCAGCAGGGTGGCTCCGGCCTGCTCGACACGCTCGATTTCCTCTCCCAGGCGGGCGAAGTCGGCGGCCAAGATAGAGGGAACGATTTGAACCATTTAGCGGCTATCCCGATGTTATCACAGCGGCAAAAAAGCCGTCTCCGGCGTCCCTGCCGGGCAGGCGCCGAAACAGGCCCACGACGGGCGCCCCGGCCTGCTCGACAACGCCCTCGTTCTCCTCCCGCTCCAGCGAGCAGGTGGAATACACCAGACGTCCGCCGGGCGCCAGCCGTTCCAGCGCATTTGCCAGCAAGCTCGCCTGTTTGGCCGCCAACCCGGTAATGTCGGATGGCCGTAGCCGCCACTTGATCTCCGGGTTGCGGGCCAGCGTGCCCGTTCCCGAGCACGGCGCGTCCAGCAGGATGCGGTCGAACCGGGCGCGGAAGGGCAACGGTTGGGAGCCGTCCAGGACCACCAGATCGCAGCCCAGCGACTTCATCGGCGCCAGACGTTTGAAGTACCGGTCGCAGGCGACTGTGCGCACGCCGGCCTCCAGTGCCTGCGCCGTCTTGTTGCCCGGCGCCGCCGTCAGATCCAGAAACGTCTGTCCCGCCTGGAGATCGAGCAGCGGCACGATGGTCTGCGAACCGATATCCTGAATCCGCAGCCCGCGCGCCTCCCCGCTCAGCAACCGGAAGCAACCGGGCACTTCGGTGGCCTGTAGTCCCGGGGCGTTCCCGCTCGCGCCGGGCGCTCGCACGTAAGTTTGGGGCGCCACCAGGTTGGCCCGCGCGATGCTCGCGGACGCTTGCACCCCGTATTGCCGGTCCCAACGCTCCAGCAGCCACTCGGGATGGCAGAGTTCGGTCGAGCGGTCGGGCCAGGCGATCGGCTCCCGGCCGGCCTTCCGCAATACGGCGTTCACCAAACCCGCTGCCGAGCGTTTCCGCGCGCGCCTCACCAGTTCGACGCTCTCGCTCACCGCCGCATGAGCCGGTACACGCTCCAGGTACCGCATCTGATAGATCCCCATGCGTAGCGCGATGCGGACCTCGGCGTCCAGGCCGGCGGCCGCGCGGCCCGCATAGTGGCCGATCAGGAAGTCCAACTGCCCCTGGCGCCGCAGCGATCCGAGCACGATCGCCTCGGCCAGCCCCGCGTCCCGGCTCTCCAGGCCCGCCGCTCGCGAGGCCAGCAGATCCGTGGCGTATCCGCCGCGCTCCACCAGCAGCAGGATGTCGAAGGCAATGGCGCGCGATGGCGAGAGCACGTCTCCTATAATAAGGCGTGGATCTGGAAAAAGCCCTGCTGCGCAAGGTCGGCGAGGCGATCGGCCGTTTCAAGATGATCCGCGAAGGCGACCGCGTGGCCGTCGCTCTCTCGGGGGGCAAGGACTCGCTCACCCTGCTCGAAGTCCTGCTGCTGCTCGAAAAGCGCGCCCCGGTGGAGTTTTCCGTGTGCGCCTTCACCATCGAGCAGGGCAAGTTCCTCAGGCCTATCGAGCCGCTGGCCGAGTACCTTAAGAACCGAGGGGTCGCCTGGACCTACTTCCGCGACGCCCCATCGCTGCACCTGATCGAAGACCAGCCCGAGCACGGCTGCGATCTGTGCAGCCGTTACCGCCGCCGGGCGGTTTACGAGGTGGCGCGCGGCCTGGGCTCGAACGTCATCGCCTTGGGCCACACCGCCGACGATTTCTGCGAGGCCCTGCTCCGCAACACGCTGTTCACCGGCAAGCTGAGCGCGCTGCCGCCGGTCACACACTCCCGCGACAAGGAATTTCGCCTCATCCGGCCGTTGCTGCTGGTGACCGAGGACCTCACCCGCCGCTATGCCGAACTGCTCGGCGCACCGCTTGTGCCATGCGGCTGCTCGCAGCGCACCGGCACGGTCCGCGAATCGCTGCGCGGCCTGTTCGCCGGCCTGGAAGAGCGCTACCCGAATCTCAAAGAAAACATGCTGGCCGCCATGGGCAATGTGGACACCGGCCGCCTGCTGGATGTCCGCTTCCTGGACCTGAATGGCCAAGACCCGCCCCATTTGCCGCCCCATCTGCCGGTTGACCTGCCCGCCCGCGGGTGAGAAGATAGGGGTCTTCCCCCGTTGTCTTGGGCTGTAGAACCGCACAGTAAGAATGTATGAGACTGCTACCACGCCAGGAAAAGTTCTTCAACTCTTTTGTCAAGCAGGTTCGCCTGATCTCGGAGGCCTCCCGGCTGCTGCTGGAAGCCGTGAAGGACGGCAATTCCCACCTTTCCCGGGCGGCCGTGCGCATACAGCAGCTCGAGCACGAGGGCGACGAGATCATTCACGACACTTTCACCCGGCTCAACCAGACCTTCATCACGCCCATCGACCCCGAGGACATCCACTCCCTTTCCTCCCGGCTGGACGATGTGCTGGACGGCATCGAAGACGCCGCCTACCGGATGGTGGCCTACCGCCTGGAGCCTATCCCGCCCACCGTGGTGGAGCTCTGCCAGGTGGTCTACGATTGCGCCTTGTCGCTCGAGAAGGCCTTCGAGGCGCTCGATAAGGACAAGAAGCTGCTCGACCACTGCATCGAGGTCAATCGCCTCGAGGACTACGCCGACCAGTTGGTGCGCCGCGCCGTCGCCGATCTGTTCCAGCAGGAAACCGATCCCATCGCGCTGATCAAGCAGAAGGAGATCTACGAATTCCTGGAGGACACCACCGACCGGTGCGAGGACGTTGCCGACGTGCTGCAGAGCGTGGTGGTCAAGAATAGCTAACACCCGCCCCGTCCCTTCCCCATGTCTCCCACGCTGATCCTGGTCACCGTGATCATCGCGGTTGCGCTGTTCTTCGATTTCGTCAACGGCTTTCACGATGCGGCCAACTCGGTGGCCACGGTGGTCGCCACGCGGGTGCTCACGCCTCTCCAGGCGGTGATGTGGGCTGCGACGTTCAATTTCGTCTCCGCCTTCAGCTATGGCACGGGAGTGGCGAAGACCGTCGGCGAGGGCATGGTCAGTCTGAGCTTCGTCACCCCCTACGTGATCCTGGCGGGACTGGCCGGGGCGATCGCCTGGGACCTGCTCACCTGGTGGCTCGGCCTGCCGACCAGCTCCTCCCACGCGCTCTTCGGTGGATACGCCGGCGCCGCCATGGCGCGCTCGGTGATTCTCGGGCGCCACGCGCTCGAGCCGATCATCTGGAGCGGTTGGATCAAGACGCTGATTTTCATGGTACTGGCCCCGCTGATCGGAATGGTGGTCGCCTACTTCCTGGTGATCGCCGTCTATTGGATCTTCCGGCGCTCCACCCCCAAGAAGATGGACGTCGATTTCCGCCGCCTGCAATTGGTCTCGGCTGCCATCCACAGCTTCGCCCACGGCACCAACGACGCTCAGAAGACCATGGGGATCGTCACCGGAGTTCTGCTCACCGCCGGGTACATTCACGCTTTCCGCGTACCCACCTGGGTCATCCTCTCGGCGGGCGCGGCGATCGGCCTGGGAACCATGTCCGGAGGCTGGCGCATCGTGCACACCATGGGCGGGCGCATCACCCGCCTCAAGCCGCGCAGCGGCTTCTGCGCGGAGCTGGGCTCGGCCATCTCCATCCTGACCGCGACGGCGCTGGGCGTGGGNNCGGCGCGTCAAAGCGGTGCGTTGGGGAGTGGCCGCCAACATCCTGTGGGCTTGGTTCCTGACCATTCCGGCAGCCGCCACGGTGGCCTGGATCGCTTACTCGGCTCTGCATGCGGGAGGGTTGGATGCCCGATGAGTTCAGCGGAAAGACCGCGCTGGTAACGGGCGCTTCGCGGGGCATTGGAGCGGCCACCGCCATCGCGTTGGCGCGGCGCGGCGTGGCTCGCGTCCTGGTCCACTACAATCGCCACCGGGAAGGCGCTCTGGAAACGCTCGCTCAGGTGCGCGCGGCGGGCGCCGACGGCGCAGCGCTGGGCGCCGATCTCGCCACCCTCGCGGGAATCGAGAGCCTGCTGGCGCAGTTGCCCGAGATCGACATTCTGATCAACAACGCCGGCTCGCTGGTCCGGCGCGCCCGCCTGCTCGAGTTCACGCCTCAGCTCTACGACGAGGTGATGACCCTCAACGTCCGGAGCGCCTGGGCCATCACGCAGGCCGTGGCGCCGGCGATGATCCGCAAAGGCGGCGGCATCGTCGTCAACCTGAGCTCTATCGCGGCCCGCAACGGGGGAGGCCCCGGCGCCACCGTATACGCCGCCGCCAAAGCCGCCGTGGTGGCCATCACCAAGGGGCTGGCCAAGGAACTGGCGCCGCAAGGGATTCGAGTCAACGCGGTCAGCCCCGGCACCGTGGACAACGATTTCCACCGCGAGTTCTCCACTCGCCAGACCTTGGACATCGTCCTCGCCGCCACCCCCGCCGGCCGTCTGGGAACCAACGACGATATCGCCGGCGTCATCGTCTTCCTCTGCTCCGACGCCGCCCGCTACCTCCACGGCCAAACCATCGAGGTCAACGGCGGCGTCCTGGCGCCGTAAAGCGCCCGGGCCTTCTAGCCGAGAAGGCCCAATGGCGCTGAACAGCCGCCTCCGTCGGCTAGTATAATGGTCACCTCGCATGGAAAGACCCATTCGATTGCGGACTGTTGCCGTCCTCTCGATTGTCTTTACGTATTTCTTCTTTATCGAGTACCTGCCGCCGTTCTCGCGAGTTCATGTGCCTTACGATCTGGAGGGATATCATTTCTCACTGGTCGACTTCGCATTTCAATCGCTGCGCGAAGGACGCTTCCCGGAATGGGACTGGGCACAGTACAGCGGCATTAGCTTTGTCGGGAACACTCAGGCGGCGCTGTTCTACCCGCCCATGTGGCTCGTCCTCGCGGCGAACGTCGGCCGGAAGTCACTCTCGTATCAGAGCCTCCAGTCAATGGTGTTTGCGCACGTGTGGCTCGCCTTCTTCCTTTGCTACCGCTGGCTGCGATACAAGCGGCTGGGGGAGTTGGCGAGTGCTATGGGCGCCGGGGTGTTCGCCTATAGCGGCTACATGCTGCTACAACTCCAGCACTTCGGACTGGTAGCCGGCTGCGCATGGATGCCCCTGGGTTTGTGGGGTATCGACCAGACCATCGAGGAGCGGCGCTGGCAGCCGCTGTGGAAGGTGGTGGCCGCCTCGGCGCTGTGCTTCCTCGCGGGCTATCCGCCCACCTGGTTCGTGTTTGCCGTGTGCATGGTCAGCTATGCCGCGTGGCGATGGAAGGCAGCCGCGGGCACGATCCTGGCTCTGGGCGCATCCCTGGCCATCGCCATGATCCAGATTCTGCCCACCCTGGAGGCCCTCTCGCTCAAAGCGCCCGAGATTAAGTATGGGAGCGGCATCCGAGCCCTGGATTTCTATATTTCGTATCTTGTGCCGAATTACTTCAATTTCGGATTGCATGTGCCCGCGGGCACGAACCCGGGCCGCGAGTATCTCTACTTGGGAGCGCCTGCCATCTTCGGTCTGCTGTGTCTCGCGCGCCGTCGCGGTTGGCGCGATGTGATGCCCTTGCTGGCCATGGGGGGCGTAACTGCGGTTGTGGTGACGAACCCATTTGGCTTGGTCTGGCAGATTGTCCGCCATTCCACCCTGCTGGTTCAGATTTGCCGGGATTGGTACTTCCTTGCGGGGCTGACTCTGGCGGTGGCGCCGCTGGCGGCCATGGGACTCGACCATTGCCTGCGACAGTCCCGCCGGCCGCGGGGCAACTGGCTCGCTTGCCTGGCCATCGCGCTCCTGGCGGGTTGGTCGGTGCGCGAATTGATTGTGGGGCTGCCGGGCAGGCCGGGTTTCCCGTCAGGCTGGGGGTCGGCAGTCGAAGCGGCGATCGCTCTGGGGCTGTTCGCTCTCGCGATCTACGTTCTGCCAACCCAACGCGGCGCGCTTCGGACGTGCCTGGCCGCCGTCCTGCTGCTGACGGTGGGAGTCGATTACAAGGTGTTTGGAACCTGCAAGCGCTTTAACGCAGTCTCGGGGCGCGTTGACTTCAAAGCCAGCTCATTCAACGGCATGGACGACGCCGTCTACCGCCAGCTCTCCTCCCATCCGGAGTTTCGGGTCGCCATGGACCAGACGGGCCCCTTCCCGGGCGAGATTCGCCTCCAGGGTCTCCGGACGCCTCAAGGATTCGACCCCCTCCTGACCGCTCCGTACACGAAGCTGATGGGGGAACTGGGGCGCTTTACCTCGGACCGGGAGATCGACATCGACTCGGCCAACCAGCCGGCGTTGCGTCAGCTCGGGGTTCGCTATTTCATCACCAGCGAGGGCGGCCCGCAGTACCCGCGCCTGCTGAAGGACCCGCGTTTCCGGCTGGTCGAGCCCTCGCAGTCTTACTACAAGGTGTTTGAATTGAAGGATGCCCGGCCATCCTATGGCTGGCTTGCGGAGGACGGAACCCGCTCGGTGCGGCGCTTGGCCTGGACGCCCGAATTCCGAGCCTTCGTGGTGCGTTCCGACACCGGCGGACAGTTCGCCTTGGCGGAGCAGTTCTTCCCCGGATGGCGAGTCACCCTCGATGGAGCGCCCGCGAACGTAGAGCGCTGGAGCGACGCGTTTCAGGCCGTCCGAGCGCCGGCCGGCGAGCATCGGATCGAATTTCGCTTTCACTCCACTGGCGTGCGTGTGGGCGCGCTGGTGAGTTTGGCGGCGGTTCTCGGACTCTGTCTGGCAACACTATGGCCCGGCAGGCTCAACCGCTCCACATGAAGACTCGCCGGATCGCCATTCCCGCTCTTCTCGCGACGCTGTCGTTAGCCCCCACCAATGGCCGCTGCGGCAGTGGCCCATTCGCTCCCCAACCATCCGCAGACTTCCGCCCCGTGGTGCCGGTAGCGAGCCAGCCTTACACCTGGAGCAGCGTCAAGATCGTCGATGGCGGCGACATGCCCAGCATCGTCATGCACCCTTCCGAGCGGGGCTTAATGTACATCCGCGCGAACATCGGCGGCGCCTACCGCTGGAATTCCTCTACCGAACTCTGGGCTCCGGTGACCGATTGGATCAGCGGCCCGGACTGGAGCCTTTCGGGAGTGGAAAGCATCGCGCTGGATCCAACCGATGCGAACCGGGTGTATCTGGCCGCGGGAATGTACCTGCACTGGAGTCCCATCAGCGCCGCGATCCTGATCTCCGGCAACCGGGGCAAGACGTTTCAGCGTGTCAATCTGCCCTTCATGATGGGCGGCAACGACACCGGCCAGCAGACCGGCGAACGCCTGGTTGTCAATCCCTTCAATCCCGCGCAACTCTACCTCGCCACGCACCTCAACGGGCTGTGGCAGAGTCTCGACTACGGCGCCAGTTGGGGCCAGGCGGCCACTTTCCCCATCTTGTCCTCAACCGACGAGGTGGGGCTGTCCTTTGTCCGCTTCGATCCGCGGGAGGACGGCACGGTTTACGTGGGGGCTTACAGCGGAGGTATTTACCGCTCCACCGACGGCGGCGCCACCTGGGTGCACCTNNAACGCCGCTCCGCTCAGCGCCATCACCAACGGGGCCGTCTACAAATTCAATCCCGGCGACGGAACCTGGAGCAACATCACTCCCCGGGATACGCAGGGAATCTCCGGCTACGGATTCGTCGGGCTGGCGGCGGACCCGCAGCGCGCGGGCACGGTGATGGTTGCCACCTGGGACCGCTGGTCCCCCACGGACACCATCTTCCGCTCGACCGACGGCGGGAAGACCTGGCTCAGCCTGGCCGGCAACTCCGTGCGCGACGGCTCGCTATCGCCCTACATCGAGGCCGTAGGCAACCCATTCGGGAATTGGATTTCATCCATCGAGATCGATCCCTTCGACTCCAATCACGCTCTCTATACCAACGGCTACACGGTGTGGGCCTCGAACGACCTGACCAATGCGGATTCCGGCAACACGGTTCATTGGGCGGTTGGCGCCGATGGCATCGAAGAGACCGCGGTCCTTACGCTGGCCAGCCCGCCCGCCGGAGCGCATTTACTCAGCGGCATGGGAGATGTCTGCGGATACCGTCACGACGACTTCGGCGTCTCCCCGCCGCCCTTTCTGAATCCCTGGATGCAGACGGTCTGGTCGCTGGATTTCGCCGAGTCGAACCCAACGTTCGTCGCCCGCGTCGGACTGCTCGATTACAACGGCAATGCGGCGGGTGCGTATTCGTCGGACCAGGGCGCCACCTGGACGCAGTTCGCCGGCAATCCCGCCGGCGCGTCGGGCATCCCCGGCAACCCATATTCCTCCATGATTGCCGTCTCCGCCGATGGAAAGACGCTGGTTTGGGCGCCCAATGGGGCAGGGCCTTCCTACTCCCGCGATGCGGGCGCCACCTGGACTCTCTCGACGGGCGGCGTTTCCAATCTCTTCATCGCTTCGGACCGGGTCAATGCCAGCAAGTTTTACGGCTTCGACGGAGCGACGGGGACCGTCTACGTCAGCGCGGATGGCGGAGCGACGTTCGCGGCCTCGGCCACGGCGTTGCCTCCCGACGCCGGCAGCACCGTCACCAATGAGGCCCGCCCGCGTACCGTTGCCGGCCGTGAAGGCGATCTCTGGCTTCCGCTAGCCGGCGGCCTCTACCACTCCACCGATTCCGGCGCCAGTTTCGCCAGGCTCGGCACGGTCGGGAGTTCGTATCTCGTCGGCTTTGGAAGCGCCGCTCCCAACGCCGCCTACCCAGCCGTCTATTTGGTCGGGACGGTGGGCGGCGTCTACGGCATCTTCCGGTCCAATGATGCCGGCGTCACCTGGACGCGCATCAACGACAACAATCACCAGTTCGGCATGCTGAGCGTGATTACGGGCGATCCCCGGATCTACGGCCGGGTTTACCTGGGGACTTCCGGCCGGGGCATTCTCCATGGGGACCCGGTGCAGCGCAACCCGCGTCCACTCATGTAGCCGCCGGAATCGGGCCGGCCCGCCCCGCTGCGCCGCGACGCCAGCGGAGGGTTCGCTATGATAAGCACAGAAGCTCCATGCCCAGGTATCTGGCCCTGATCCTTTTCGCTGGTGCGGCGGCTTTTGCGCAGCGCTACGAGGTCGGCGCGACTGTCGGCTACGGGATCTACCGGGATGGCGCCATCTATTCGGCTGCCGGGACGGCCGACGCGGGCATTCGGAACCGCTTCGCGGCTGGCATTCTCCTGGCGGATGAGTTCTCAAGTTACGTCTCGGCCGAGTTTAACTACCTCTATCACGACGGTCACCCATATCTCCAGGCTCCCGGAGTGAAGTCCGACATCCAGGGCAATTCGGATGCGCTGACCTGTGGGTTGCTATTCCACTTTAAGACTCGCGAACATCGTTGGCGGCCGTTTCTCGCCGGAGGCGCGGGAGCCAAGGAGTATGTCATCGCCGGTCCAGAGCCGTATCCGCAGCCGATTCCGCAAATCGCCAGTCTCACTACCAACGATGTCTGGAAGGTAGTCTTCGCCGTCGGCGGAGGTATAAAGTTCCGTCCTATGCGGCACCTGCTCCTGCGGGCGGAATTCCGGGACTATCTCACCACGTTTCCGAGGCAGGAGATCGTTCCCGCTCCCCACAACACGGCCCGTGGAATCTTCGAGCAATTCACTCCGCTATTCGGCGTGAGCTACACCTTTGATCGGTAGTACTGAGGCGGTGGCTCCCGCATACGTTCGGATTGCGGGCCTGATCTCGATGCCGTCGGAAGTTCCGGCGCTTACCAACCGTCCTTGAGTTGTACAATGAATGCCAGCCAGGGTGGCCAGACGGAAGCCCTGGCTGAAGCGGAAACACCAGTCCAGGAGGAGCCTATGACTACTTTCATCCGCACAGTGTTCGTAGCCTGTCTGTTGCTCGGCCTGTCGGCGCCCTTCGCGGCAGGACAAGACCAGGACCTCGAGGGAAGCCAGGACCATCCCTTGATCTCGCGATATCCCGGCTCGATCATCAAGAACTATCTCACGAAAGAGTTCGATGAGCTCACGCTCCCGCTCGGCAAGGTCGTTGAACAGAAATTCGCCAAGAGCCAGCATCTGGAAGGGAAGGTCACCCGCATCGTTTATGCAGTTCCTCAGGGACGCTCGTTGCTGGAGGTCTTTCGCAACTACCAAAACGCGCTCAAGAAGGCCGCGTTCGAAACGCTCTTCACTTGCGGCCCGCAGGAGTGCTGCCAGTCGGGGTGCTCGAGTTCGAGGGTATACGGTTCCGGTGATTTCGACGATTACTGGGGACCCGACCACGGGATTCGATACCTATCGGCCAAGCTCGCGCGGCCGGAGGGCGACGTTTATGTGAGCCTGCTCGTGGACGATCAAGGCGGGCTCGGCGGCCCCGGCGTCGAGCTCTACGTCGTCGAAATGAAGCCCATGGAATCGGAGCTCATCACGGTGGACGCGGCGTCGCTGGCCAACGACATCAACCGCACCGGCCACGCTTCGGTTTACGGCATCTACTTCGACACGGCCAAGGCCGATCTCAAGCCCGAGTCCGACGCGACGCTGAAAGAGATCGCCAAGCTGCTTCAAGGCGACCCTCAGTTGAAACTCTATGTCGTCGGGCACACCGACAACCAGGGCGCGCTCGATCTGAACATGGACCTTTCGCGCCGGCGCGCCGAAGCGGTTCTCGCCGCGCTCACGACCAAGTACGCCGTTCCAGCCGCCAGGCTGCGGGCGTTCGGCGATGGCCCCTACGCTCCCGTGGCTTCCAATGACAGCGAGGACGGCCGCGCCAAGAACCGCCGCGTCGAACTGGTGAAGCAATAAGGCATTGCACCAGCCGTTGAGGCCGGTTGCGGAACCGGCGCCGCCGCCGGGCCGGCATTGTACGATGGCAGTATGAAACTGACGCCCGTTCTGATCGTGGATGAGATCGAGAAGTCGCTGCCGTTCTGGGTTGACCGCCTGGGTTTTCAGAAGACGGTGGAAGTGCCCGAGGGCGATCGTCTGGGGTTCGTGATTCTGGTCAACGCCGGAGTCGAGCTGATGTTGCAGACCTGGGAGAGCGTCGCCAAGGACTCCCCCACCACCATGTGGCCGCAGCGCGGTTTTTCGACCGGTTTGTTCATCGAGGTCGAGGACTTCGCGGACCTCCGCCGGCGTCTGGACGGCTGGCCGGTCGCGCTCGCCGAGCGGGTCACTTTTTACGGGATGCGCGAGGTCGGCGTGCACGAGCCCGGCGGCCACGTCGTAGTCTTCGCGGCCAGCGAGCCACAGTGATTTCCGACCGGCCTCCACGCTAGCCCCGGCGCCAGCCCCCGGGCGGTTGACATCCACGCTGCGGCGCTGATATTGTTTGATTGCTGAATTAACCCCATGCGAATCGCCGATATCCGCGCCACCACCGTCACCGTACCCCTCGAGGCTCCGCTGCGCCACGCCAACGGCTGCCATTGGGGGCGCTTCGTGCGCACCATCGTCGAAGTGGAAACCGACGACGGTCTTATAGGATTGGGCGAGATGGGCGGCGGTGGCGAATCCGCCGAAGCGGTGTTCCGCGCCATGAAAGGCTACCTGGTTGGCCGCTCTCCGGCGCGCCTCGAAGAAATGCGATTCCTCATCGCCAACCCGACCGCTTCGCTCTACAACAACCGCACCCAAATCCTGGCCGCGCTCGAGTTCGCCTGTCTGGACATTCTCGGGCAGGCCTGGGGCGTGCCGGTTTCGGAGATCCTGGGCGGCCGGCTGCGCGATCGCGTTCCCTTCGCCTCGTACTGCTTTTTCCGCTATCCCAACCCCGCGACCGGCGAAGGCGAAGTGCGCACCATCGATCAGATGGTCGAGCACGCGCGCTCTCTCAAGCGCCTGTACGGTTTCACCACGCATAAACTGAAGGGCGGCGTCTTCCATCCGGACTACGAACTGGAGGTCTACCGCGCTCTGGCCACCGCATTTCCCGAGGACCGCCTGCGCTTCGACCCCAACGGCGTCTGGAGCACCGAGCAGGCCATACGCTTCGGCCAGGCCATCCAGGCTCTCCGCAACGACTACCTCGAAGACCCCGTCTTCGGACTGAACGGCATGCGCCGCACGCGGCAGATGATTCGGGTNNTGCGAGACTTTCCAGCTTGGCGTGGCCGTGCATTCCTCGGGCGAGCTGGGCATACAACTGGCTACCATGCTCCACCTGGGCGCGGTGATCCCCAATCTCACCTTCGCCGCGGATGCCCACTACCATCATTTGACCGGCGACGTGATCGAGGGCGGGCCGTTGCGCTACCAGGACGGCACCATCGCCGTCCCCACCGGCCCGGGCCTGGGCGTGAAGCTGGACCGGGACAAGCTGCGCGAGTACAGCGAATTGTACAAGCGGCTGGGCAACTACCCCTACGACCAGGATCCGGCCCGCCCCGGCTGGACTCCGCTCGTGCCGAACGACCGCTGGGCCGATCCCACTGACGATCGCGCGCCCCGGATTCCCTGCTGATCTAGATATGCGTTCCTTGAGCTTGCTCCTGGCTCTCGCCGCCGTGCTTCCGCTGGGCGCCGAGACCGGCCACGACGCCTGGCTCCGTTACGCCGAAATCCAGGGCGACGCCCGCCGGATCTACGACTCGCTGCCCGCCGCCGTGACCACGTTCGGCGATTCCGTGGTGCTCGAGGCCGCTCAACGGGAACTGATCCGGGGCGTGCGCGGCATGCTCCTCCGAACGCTGCGCACCGAAGGCCGCCTGCCCCAGGAGAGCGCCATCATCCTGGGAACCCTGGAGGCCGTCCAGCATCTCGCCGTCCCGCCGCCCGATCTCAAAGTGGAAGACAGTTACTGGCTCAAGACCGTGACCGTCGGCGGCCGCCCCTGCCTGCTGGTCGCGGCTCCCAACGATCGCGGCGTGCTCTACGGCGTCTTCGCGCTGCTGCGGAAGATCGCCCTCCACGAGCCCGTCTCGCAGCTCGACGAACGGCACGCGCCCTACGCCAGCGTCCGCTGGGTCAACCATTGGGACAACCTGGACGGCTCGATTGAGCGCGGCTATGGCGGCCGTTCTTTGTTCTTCGAGAACAACCAGGTCCGCGCCGATCTGGGTCCCGCGCGCGATTACGCCCGCCTGCTGGCCTCGCTCGGCATCAACGGCTGCACGGTGAACAACGTCAACGCCAACACCCGCGTCATCACCGCCGAATTCCTCCCGCAACTGGCCCGTATCGCCGAGGTCTTCCGGCCCTGGGGCATCCGCCTCTCGGTTTCCATCGATTTCACCAGCCCCAAGTCCATCGGTGGACTGGATACCTTCGATCCACTGGATACCCGCGTCGCCGAATGGTGGAAGAGCAAGGCGGATGAGATCTACCGCGTCATTCCGGATTTCGCCGGCTTCGTGCTCAAGGCCGATTCCGAGGGCCGCCTGGGCCCCTCCGTCTACGGCCGCACGCACGCCGACGCCGCCAACGTCATCGCCCGCGCGCTACGGCCCCACGGCGGCCTGATCTTCTATCGCGGCTTCGTCTACGACCACCACATGGACTGGCGCAACCTCAAGAACGACCGCGCCCGCGCCGCCTACGACAACTTCGTCCATCTGGACGGCCAGTTCGAAGACAACGCCGTGATCCAGATCAAGAACGGCCCCATCGACTTTCAGGTGCGCGAGCCCGCCTCGCCGCTCTTCGGCGCCCTCGAGAAGACCAACCAGGCCGTCGAGCTGCAGATCACCCAGGAATACCTCGGCCAGGCCCGCCAGCTCAGTTTTCTCGTTCCCATGTGGAAAGAGACGCTGGATTTCGACCTGCATGCCGCGGGCGCCGGCACGCCCGTAAAGGCGCTCGCCGCCGGCCGGACCTTCCATCGCCCCGTGGGCGGCTTCGTGGGAGTCTCCAACGCCGGGCTCGACGCCAACTGGTTCGGCCACCAGCTTTCGCAGGCCAATCTCTACGGTTTTGGCCGCCTGGCTTGGAATCCGGATCTGAGCGCGAAGCGGATCGTCGACGAATGGACCCGCCTCACCTTCGGCGACGACCCGCGCGTGGTGGAAACCATCGCGGCCCTGCAGCTTGCCTCCTGGCGCACTTACGAGAACTACACCGGGCCGCTGGGCGCCCAGACCCTCACCGACATCACCGGCAACCATTACGGTCCCGCAGTGGAGGCCTCCGAGCGGAACGGCTGGGGCCAATGGCATCGCGCCGACGAAAAGGGCATTGGCATGGACCGCACCGTCTCGACCGGCACCGGCTTCATCGGCCAATACCGCCCGCCCGTCGCGGCCGTCTACGAGTCGCTCCAGAGCTGTCCGGACGAGCTGCTGCTATGGATGCACCACGTCCCTTACACTTACGTTCTGCACTCCGGCAAGACCGTCATCCAGCACATTTACGACACCCATTATCGGGGCGCCGAAGAGGCCGAGAGATTCGTGCGCCAGTGGAAATCGCTGCGCGGGCGCATCGATGAGCCGCGTTACCTGGAAGTGCTCGCGCGGCTCGAGTATCAGGCCGGCTACGCGCAGGTCTGGCGGGATGCCGTCAACAACTGGTTCCTGCGCACCTCTGGCATTCGCGATGCCCAGGGCCGCGCCGGCCATTTCCCGCGCCGCCGCGAGGCCGAAGCCATGCCACTCGAGGGCTACCTGATCGTGGACGTCAAGCCCTGGGAAGCGGCCTCCGGAGGCCGGGCCGTTCGCTGCGGCGCCGCGCGCTGCTCGGCCAGCTTTCAGTACGACGGCCCGCCCGGCTGGTTCGACCTCCGCGTGCAGTATTTTGACACCCACAACGGCGTGGCGCGCTACCGCGCCTTCCTGGGCGCTCAGCTTGTGGATGAGTGGCTGGCGGACGACAACCTTCCGACTGCCCGCATCGACGCCGGTTCCTCGACGCGCCGCATGATCGCCGGCTTGCCCTTGCGTCCCGGCGACGTCATCCGCATCGAGGGCACTCCGGATGCCGGCGACGCCGCCGCGCTCGATTACATCGAGATCCTGCCTGCCGGGTCCGAACCGTAACGACCGGCCACCTCAGTGCAGCACGACTTTCACATGGTGCCGCTTGGTCCATCCGGAACTGGCCGGGTAGAAGCCGGCCACGTAGTCGTACTGAATCTGGGGGGCCATCTTCTTCAGGATGCTGGCGACGGCATCGGCATTCGAGACCATGTCGAACTTGAGCCCGCCGGTCGCCGCGGCCAGTTGTTGGAACTTGTTGACGGAGGCCGGCCGCCGCATCTCCCAGCTAGTCGAGGTATTGCCGATGGGATCGTAGTTCGGTCCCGCCCGTTAGCCAGTTTCGCCAGCCAGGCTGTTGCTGAGCGTCACCGGATACAGCGCTATGCCGCGATCCTGCGCCGCTTGGATAGCCTCTCCGTCGCGGGAATCGTCGCCTGCGGTTGTGGATTCTCCGTCCGAAAAGATCACCAGGATGCGAACCGCGCTTTCGCCGGAAGCGGTGGAGTCGCGGGCCGTATCGGCGATGGAGCCGAACAGCGGAGTCCCACCGGTTCGAATCGCACGCACGCCATGGAGCGCTTTCATCAGTGCCGCGCCGTCGCGCGTGGGCGTGGTGAGGCGGGTCAGATCGTCGGTGAATGCGTAGATGGCGATCTTGGTGTTTACGTACTCGTCCAGCAGGCTCTTGCCGAAGACGTTGGGATCCAGCGAGCCTGCATTCTGCACGCTGCCGCTACAATCGAACAGCAGGGTAATCTCCAGAGGCACGCTGCGCGGATAAAGTCGCCCCCCTTCGAACAAAACCACCTTTTGCCGCGCGCCGTCCTCCAGGATCTGGATGTCCTCGGCGCGCAGATCGCCGATCGGTGTGCCTTTCTTGGGACTCACCTGAAAGCGCACCAGCACCAAGTTGGATTCCGAGTGAAAGGTGGCCTCGCTGGGCGCCGGCGCGGGGCCGGCCCTGCGCTCCAACTCGGCCAGCAACTGGCGCGTGACGCCGTTATCCGGGTCGCCGGGTACGAGCTTCAGGTATTCGCGGAATTGCTCCGCGGCGCCCGCGAAGTTGCCCTGGCTCGCCAGAATCGTGCCCAGCACGTGCCAGGTGGTCGGGTACTTGTGGCCGGGGTCCAAGCGCTGGGCTTCCCGCGCGCTCTTTTCGGCGGCCTCCAAGTTCCGCAGGTTGAGGTTGGCGATGGCGTTGAACTGATAGATCCGCGGAAAATCCGCCGGCCGGATCTGGATCAGCCGCGCGGTCGTCTCCGCCAGCCCTTTCCACTCCTGCGCGGCGTACTCGATCGCCGCCAGCTCCAGGTGTGCGGGTGCGTAATTCGGGCCGGCCTGGATGGCCGACTCGAACGACTTCCGCGCCACTCCGGGCTGCTTCTGAGCGGCCTGTAGTCTGCCCAGTTCGCACCAGGCCTCCGCATAGCCGGGAAAGAGTTCCACGGCCTTCTTGAAGCCCTGGATGGCCTCCGCGGTGCGGTTGGCCTTGGCGGCCTTCGTGGCCGCGTCGAAGGCCTTGCGGGCCTCCTTGGAGGGAGCCACGGAGGTTACCGGGGGCGCTGTCTCCTGCCGCGCCCAAGCAGCCGTCAACGTAAGTAGAGCCAGTACCAGGTTTCGCATCGTTACTCCGCCAAGAAACAGAACGGGCAGGCCAGCGCCGCCTTGACCGGCGATGACCTGCCCATGAGAACTCGCTCAACAACCTCCGCTCGCCGCTCCGTCGAACCAGCGGAGCGGCGGACGGTCTGGTGAAGCTAGAACCGGATGTAAGCCCCCACCTGCAATTGGCGCGGGCTGGAATAGGTGCTGGTGATCACGCTGAAATTGCCGTAGCTCTTCACAGTGCCATCCGCGTTGTACGTCGGCGCCGCGAAAGTGTTGGCCGGATTGGCGAAATTGACGTGGTTGAGAACGTTGAAGCCCTCGCCGATGAGCTGCAGCTTGAGCTTCCCTTCCTTGAATGCGAATGTGCGGGAAATGTTCTCGTCCATGCTGAACCAGCCTGGACCGCGCAGGATGTTCCTGCCGGTCGATCCCAGACGCGCCGTCGTGATGGCGGCAAAGGCCGTCCCGTCGAAGTACGGGTCGAGTGAGTCGTGCCCGCCCAGGATGTTCACCACGGGGTTGATCTGGTCGGCCGACTGGCTCTGGCCGCCGGCGTTCAAAGTACCGCTGGCGGCAGCGACGGTGAACGGCACGCCGCTGAACCGGCCGATAATGCCGCCGATCTGCCACCCGCCGAAAACCTGGGCTGCCACGCCATGATTGAGCATGGTGTGCTCTTTGCCGAACGGCAACTGGTAGACGTGGTAGAGCTGCAGGATGTGGGTGCGGTCGAAACCCGCCAGCGCCTTGTTCAACGCGAACGACATGGGGTAGGCGCGGAACATCGTGCCATCGTTGTTGTCGCCGTTAACGTTGTTGATGGCCTTCGAAAAGGTGTAGGCCAGGCCGATCAAAGAGGCGCCGATGCGCTTCTTCAACCGGGTCTGCAAGGCGTTGTACGTAGAGTTTCCGAAAGGCTCGATGTCGTTCAGGTCGGTGGCCAAGGCGGGATAGAGCTGTCGGCCGGCGTTGCCCGTGCCGGGGGCCGAGCCGTTGATGTTGACGTTCATATCAATGTGCACGGCATGCGTGCCCACATATCCCGCTTCCGCCGTGAGAGTCGGAGAGAACTCATGCTGGATGAAGAAGTTCCAGCTCTGAATGTAGCCCCGGTTGAAATAGGCCGGGAAGGTGGAGCCGAGATTGGTGGTGGGTGCAAAGGTCGTGGTGGTGGAAGTCGCCGCGGGGGTGAGTTTGCCCTGGCTGATGTCCTGGAAGATCGGCAGTGGGAGGCCGTTCACCAGGGTCAAGGGCGTCGTCGTGCCCGGGTACATGATGAACTGGTAGGTGTTCGCCGGGGTGTAGTCCTGGTTGACCACCGATGGGAAGGAGTTCCGCTGGTTGCGCATGTTGTCCGGATCGACGCTGATGCCGTAGCCGGCGCGGATGACCGACTTGCTGCCCAAGCGGTAGGCCATGCCGAAGCGCGGGGCAAATCCCTTCTTGCTGGCCGAGGCGCCGGTGTCCCATGGAACGCCGCCCTCGCCGCCTATCAGGACGTTGTCGGTGGACGGATCGAAGCGCACAGCGCCGTACCAGTTGTGCGAGAAGATGGGGTAGTATTCCCAGCGCAATCCGTAATCGATGGTCAGCTTGTTGCTGACTTGCCACTGATCGCGCGCATAGAGCGCCCAGGAGGAGAAGCGTAGCGCATTAGGGTTCTGGAACTGGGTGATCTTACCGGCATGGGAGGGGTCGCCCAGCAGGAACTGCGCCCAGGAGTTCGCGGGAACTCCACCATAGTTGACCGCGTTAGCGGCGGACACCGTGGTGCACTTCGTGCCGTTTCCAACGGTGCAGAGCGAGGTCAGCGTGCCGTCGAATCCGAAGGTGCCGCGCGCCGTGCCGAACGTTCCACCCTGAGGTTGGAAGTGGTTGAGCGCGTACTTGTCGTACTCAAAGCCGAAGCGCAGGGAGTGCGGTCCCTTGATCTTGCTCAAGTTGATGACGCTGGTGTACTGGTTGTCGCGGAACAGGAACGGGCTGCCCGTGTTGGTGTTCCCCATGTTCGCGATCCCGGTGACCTGGAAGCCCGGCTGGCCCATATAGTTCGGACCGATGCCGTTGGTGCCCGGGATGTGTAGCACATCCAGCCCGTAATCCCCCTGATACTCGTCGCCGTTGGCGCCGATGTTCTGGCGCGTGTAGCCGGCGTTAGCGTCCACCAGGAAGGTGGGCGAAATGGTGTAGGTGAAACCAGCCGCGGTAGTCTGGACCCGGCCGCCGGCGTGAATCGGGTTGCCGCCGCCGAAAGCGTCCCCGCCCGCCAGGCCCAACACCAGCGGCGCAACGATGTCCAACGGCGAGATGCTATAGCGGCCCCAAATCATGGTCTTGTCCGACGGATTATAGTTGGTCTTGGCGTCGACATCGTTGCGGTTGTACTCGGTCCCGCCGTAGGCATCGTAGTTGAGTGTGTACAGATTCGGCCTGGTCAGAGCCGGCAGCAGACCAGCCATCGTCGTGGCGGCCGCGGAGATCCGGTTGCTGGGAATCTGATTGTTGGCGAACGGTGTGCGGCCTGTGCCATCCAGATTCCCGGTGAGCGGGTCGTAGACGGTCACGCCGGTAGCGCTGAAGTCCCCTGTGCGCATGGCTTGCGTGGGGAGCGTCAAGTTCGGCGTGGACGCGTATTGCCGTCGCCTGGTTCCCTGAAAGTCCACGAAGAAGAACAACTTGTTCTTGCCGTTGACGATCTTGGGGATGTAGATCGGTCCCCCAAGCGAGAACCCAAACTGGTTGAAAATGTTCTTGTTGATCGGGCTGGTGTGGCTGAAGTAGTTCACCGCCGTCATGGCGTTGTTCTGGTTCCGCTCGAAGGCGGATCCGTGCAACTGGTTGGTGCCGGACTTGATTTGCACGTTGGTCGCCGCGCCGCCCGCCATGCCCTGCTCGGCGTCGAAGGCGTCCGTAACCACGTTGACTTCCTGGATGGCTTCCTCCGGCGGCACGTAGGCGACGTTGACCGGCAGCCACGGGTAGGCGATGGTGGCGCCGTCCAGCCTGGTGCTGTTGGCCTGGGAAGAGACGCCATTCATGAACAGCGTCTGCGCACGCACCGGGTTGCCGGCCTCGGAATTCGCCTCGCGAGAGCTGGGAATTCCGGCGCCGGGGATCAGGTACAGCAAACTCTGGAAGTTCTTGCCTTCTCCGCCGGCGTAAGGCAGCTCGGTCACCTCCTGGGAGGTGACCTCCGCGTGCACATCCGCTTTGTCGGTCTGCAGCACGGCAGCCGCGGCGGAGACTTCGATCTTCTCGTTGGTCACTGCAATCTGCATCGGGAAATCGACCCGCCGGACTTCGTTGGCGTTCACGATGACGTTGGACTCGACAATCGTCTTGAACGAAGCAGCGCCCACCGTGATCCTGTAGACGCCCGTCTGGATGTTGACGAACCGGTATACACCCCGGTCATCGGTGGTGGTCTGACTGCCGACACCCGTTCCGGTGTTCAGCGCTTCCACCTTGGCGCCCGGAATGGGAGCGCCGCTGGGATCGGCCACGTTTCCCGTGAGCGATCCATAGAGGACCTGCGCGTTGGCGGCGCCGCAAGCCCACAGAATTGCGAGCACTGCAGCGGCGCAACGAATAGTAAACAAAGTGCGTTTGCCCATCACCTTCCTAACCTCCCTGAAGCTGTTCGAATGCCGACCCTCGTTCGAGTCTCGAACTATGTAGGCCTAACACCACGGTTTGAGCCCAAGACTTTGTAGACCCAACCGGAATCGTTCGAATCTCAAACTATATGCACACAACCCGGGGAAAAAGTCAAGCACTACTTGCTGTCCGCTGCCCCACCCGACACTACCCCCAGGAGCCCGCGGGTTCTCCCCAGGCCGGATCGGCTACCCCGGCAGCGCTCGATTGCTTCCAAAATGCTTCTGGAGCACCAACGCCACGGTTCCACGCAGACGGGCCATGCCGCCATCCAGCGCGGGCGCCACTTCCGGCGAAGGACCGGCCAGTATCTGCGCCGCCACTTCGGATTTGACGACCGGCCCGAAGCGCTGCCATGAGCGTGTCAGCTCGCCGACGATCACGATCGCTTCCGGCGCGACTCCGGCCACCACCATCCGCATCCCCCGCCCCAGGTAGTGCGCCATGGTGTCCAGCGCCTTACCGGCCAGCCGATCGCCCCGNNCGTCCGCCGCAGGTGCAAGCCGGCCCCGACGGGTCCAGCGGAACGTGACCAAACTCTCCCGCTGCTCCGTGCAGGCCGCGGACCAACTGCCCATTCGCGAAGATGCCCGTGCCGATGCCCTCCGATACGGTCACCACCACCAGGTTCCGGATGCCCTCCCTCTCCCCAAACCACACTTCCGACAGCACACACGCATTCGCGGCGTTCTCCAGTTCCACGTCCAAGCCCGTCGCCCGCTCGAACGGCGTCTTCAGGTCCACCACGGGCCATTTCAGGTTCGGCGCGAACACCAGCTTCCGCGATTCCTGGTCCAGCCGCCCCGGCAGGGTGATTCCGATGCCTTCGAACATCATCTCCGGCCGCGAGCCGATCAGCCGCTTCACCCGCACCGTCAATTCGGCGATCGCAGTGTGGGGATTCCGCGGCGTCTCCAGCGTTTCCCGCGACAGAAAATGCCCGTTTACGTCCGCCAGCAGCACCGTCGTCTGCACTGGCCGTATGTCGATCCCCACCACCACCCGCTGCGAGTTCAAGCGCAGGAATGTCGGCCGCCGTCCGCGCGGCAGGTGCTCTCCCGGCCCCTCGGTCACCCAGCGCTCCCTGACCAGTTGCTCCGTGATCAGCGAAACGGTGCTGCGTTGCAGCCCCGAGAGCCTCGCCAGATCGGCCCGCGACAACGGCTGCCGCTTCCGAACCAGATTCAGCACGATCCGCCGGTTGATGTCGCGCGCCACTTCGCTCGACGCGCCCCCCATCTCTGTCAGATCCACCTTGCGCATTGGGAATCGTTTCTCAGTCTATGTACGCAACTTCCGGCTGCCATGTCAAGCCAGCCGGGTCGGGACCAACCGAGTTTCGAGTATGCTAAGGATGAAATGCGATCCGGAGTGTTGCGCCTGAGATCCATGACTCGATTCGGCCTGACGCTGCTAGCGGCATCCATTCTCTCCGTCTCCGCCCAAACCACTGAGCCCGCCATCGCTCCGGGCGGCATCGTCGACGCCGCCAGCTACTCGGGAACGGTGGCGCCGGGGAGCATCGCCGCGGTTTACGGTTCCTTCCCGCTCAACTCGCCGGCCCAGGCCCTCTCCGTGCCGCTTCCTACCAGCCTTTTCCAGTTGCCGATGCAGTTCGGCGGAAGCTGGCGACCTTCGCCGCCACTGTCTGGCGATCGCCTTGGGGCCGGCGCATGCGTGGCGCCCGGCCTACCTTGACTCCGGCCGGTCCGTGGAAGGCCCGTGATCGGCGGCCGCCGGATAGGGCGACAGGCGGGGCGGCTTCTCGTCCGCTTCCACAAGCCAGGCCGTGCGGTCCTTGAAGTACGCCAGAAGCCGCCGGTTCTCGGCCGGTCCAAGCTCCTGCGCCCAGACGATCCGCGCCCCGTCGATATCGGCCAGGTTGTGGACCCACGCCTCAAAGAATCCGTTCCCGGGTTTGTATCTGACGATCACCAGGTGGCGGCCTGGAATCCGCTCGAGTTGAGCTACGATTTGAGGCCGCTCCAGAGGACCGTGGGTGCTGCAGCACCAGGAAACGCCCTGCCCTATCAGGCTGAAGCGCAACGCGCTGGGTCCCACGGCCGCGCGGCAGACGACGGCGAACACCACCACCAGCGGAATCAGGCGCGCGAGTGCCAGCGCCTTCGGGGAGCGCCGCCCGGCCGCGCGCAAGTGCCGCAGCCCCTGAAGCCAGATCAAGGCGAGTCCCGCCGTGGCCGGTCCCAGGTAATGCGGGTAGCGGGATTGCTCGACCAGGACGGCCCCAAAAACACACAGGGATGCGAGCAGCGCCGGACGAATGCGCCGGTCCCGGAACAGCCTGGGCGACAGAACCACGGGAAGCGTGAGTGCCGGGCCGAAGAAGAAAGCCCACAGCGGGACCAGGCTCGCCATGTTCCCGTATGCTCTGCCGATCGGAGACAGGAGAACAGCGTGCTGGTCCAGTTCCCAGGCGTAATAGCGCCGCAGTTCTTCATGGCGTTGGTCGATCTGGGGCGGCTTGTGCCAGGCCAGGGTCAATGGCCAGCCGTAAGTCTGCTGGTTCACCACGTACGGCGGCCGCCACGGACTCCCGGTAACGCGCCAGAAATACCCGCACAGCAACACGCCGAACACTCCCACCGTGAGCAGGACAGGCGCGCCGATTCGCCACAGCCTGCGCAGGCGCTCTCGGGCGCTCCGGCGCAGCGGCCAGATCAGAAGTCCCGCCGCAACCGGCACAGCCAGAGCCAGCCCTTCGAAAGGCCGGGTGAACATCAGCATCACCAGCCCACAGGCCATCCAAAGGCTATCGCGCAGGCGGCCAGACCGGCGGAGGCGCCCCCAGGCGCCCAGCACCAGCGCCCCGCCCAACGCACCCACAGCTCCGCCCCAGTAACTGTTCATCCAGTAGCTGAAGACCCCCAGGCGGATCGAAACAATCAGGCCGCCCAGGAGCGCCCAACCCGGCGGCATCCAGCCCCGCAACATCCAACAGATCGCGCCGCAAAGCAGCGCCACACTCAGAACCACGCCCGCCCAGGGCTGGCCGGTGGTCGCTTGACCCAGCGCCAGGAAAAGTCCCTGACCCGGCATGTACATCGAGTTGTAAGTTGGTCGTTGGATAACGTGAATGGCTTCGAAATGCGGCCACAACGGATGCGTGGGGTTGGTCAGGCGTCCTTGCGCGAGGGTGTCCGCCAGGAGGAGATGGCTGTACTCATCGACGATTCCAGGCTGGGGCGCCGGATAGA
>PMEV01000068.1 GCA_003154855.1 Bryobacterales bacterium | reverse complement strand
GCGTCGTCGGTGAGCGGAGTCCGCGAAGTGCCAAGAACGGCGAAACCGGGGGGGAGCAGGCGCTGGTGCGCGAGGCGATAGAGCGCCGGGATTAGCTTGCGGCGGGCGAGGTCGCCATTGGCGCCGAAGATGACCATGGCGCAGGGCGGGACGCCCCGCTCGAAGCGGAGCGGGTCCTGGAACGGGTTGGGCGGGCTCACGCCCTCAACGTAGCACGGAATGCGGTGGCGCGGAGGCCTTGCGGCTGAATCGACCGAGAGCCGAATTGGCTTTGATTTGTCAGTTTTCCCGATATCGGACAGCGGGCGGGAGGATGACTTCGACTTGCGGTGGCGGGTGGCTGGACGAGAGCGGATGGGTTCGCCATGGGTTCGTTTTCGGATTGGGAAGTGGCTTGGTTTCTTGAGGATAGAGTCCACAATGGGTTCGAACGTGAAATCCTGGTTTTGGGGACTGTTCGGTTGGGTGGCGTGGGGGACAGGGCTGGCCGGTTTGGCTTGAGTTCGGTTGTGCAGCTTCACGTTTTCGGGGGCCGGGGAGCGGCGAGAAGTGGTCAGCGGCGGCATCGGCATACCCGCCTGATGATAGCTTGGGGGATCGGCGGTGGCGGCCCTTCAGGGTGGGGTTTTGTTGGCAGGGCGGGAGAAATGAGCGGGGCGGAGGCGTGACTACGGTTTCGCGGCCGCCGCTTTGAGGAGAGGCGGCCGTTACTCCCCGTGCAGCGAAAACCGGTGCGTCTCCAGGCTATACTTGCGTCCGACCTTGCTCAGATTAATTGCGAGCGAGCCGTCCGCCATCTTCGTCACGGGAATATGCCAGTAGCTTCCGCCGTCTGGCTTTTCGGTCGTGTTCAGATTCTGCTTGTTCTCGGCGAACCAACGCTGCGGCACCGCGAACGCCGCATCGAGGTCCATGCAGCAGAGGATCAGGAATCCTTCACCCTCACCGAGGAATGCGTCTCACTTGGGGTGGTAGGCATACCAATAAGGCTGGTAGTCGCCTTCGTATCGTTTCGATACCGTACAACAGACCCTCAGTTGCTTGTCCGCACTCCAGAACGACGTTCGGCTCCGCTTCAACAGATCCGTCTTCCTCAGCGCGCCAAATGCGGTGACAGCCGTCTGCCGTTTAGCGTTTAATAGTGCAGGATCGGTGTATCCCTGCTTCGGTTCGTGCTGGCTGTCATCCGCAGACTCCGGTTTCTCTTTCCCCTCCTGTTGCTGGCTCTCCACATCCTCCGCGGTGGTGAAGATAACATCAATGATCTTGTCCACTTTGGTGTACTCAAACGGGTGCAGGAGTTGCCGAATCTGGACTATTGTGGCAGGATCATCCGATTTCTCCTTGATCTGCACGAGCTTGATGAGTCGCTCAACGCTTATCAGGCGGATATCCCAGGCAAAACGCGAACCGCGCACCTGCGCCTCCAGCGCGCCAGTATCCTCGCGGCCGACAACGATCAAAATCGACGCCGTCGCTGACACGGCGCTGGCTTTGGCCAGTTCCTCTTTGTACCCGTTGGTGGTCTCGAGCCTCACCGTGTATGCGTCCGTCGTTTTGACTTCGACAATGATCTCGGCTTCGTCCGGGGATCGCCAGATACCGTCGAAGCCGATAGCATTCCGCTTCCCCTGATACAACCGGTCTTCGACCTCAAAGTCCAGCCGCCGCCCGAACTCGTTCACAATGTCCTGAAGCACGCACCCGCTCCTGGTGAAGGGGATCTCAAGACATTGGCGGGCATAATCGGAGAGCGCCCCACTGGGAGCCAGCTTCAAGAACTTTCGGAACTCTTGGGACGCCGCGCCACCGTCCCGCAGGTTTCCGTCTCCGGCATTGGAAACGATCTGTTGAACCGTCTGAGATAGAACGATGTCGCGGTTGGTTCTCCAGAAGTGGAGCAGGGCCATGGCAGTATCCTATACCGATCCGAGATTCTTACACTTTGCCCGAGAGAATGCAAGCGAGGGCGCCCGGCTCGAGAGCTCCGGCCTCAGGTGGGTTGCCTGCTCGGGCTGCCTCGACGAGCGTTCCCATCCCGAAGTTCGATGGCGGCTCCGCGACTCTACGTTGCGCAGGGACGCCGGCTGCGCCGCCTGGGCCCACGAAACCGCCAGCACACTCAGAAGCGCCGCCTGCGGCCAGCATGGATACATACCGCCTCAGATCATATCAGACAGAGGGCGGCCGGCGATGGATTCCTGGAGGACTTTGCGGACGGCGTCCAGGGCCGTTGGAATCTCGGCGCCTCGGGCGACGGGGCCGTGGCCGGGTACCAGGACGGATGGATGGAGCGCTTCGATACGGTCCAGGGATGCGAGCCAGAGTTGCCAATCCGCCGGCGCTCCGGAGCCCAGGTTGGGAAGATACTCGCGGACCACTAAGTCGCCGGTATAGAGGACGCCATCTTCGGGAACCCAGACCGAGAGATTGGCCGCAGTATGCCCGGGAGTGAGCAGGATCTCGGCGAGGCAGTTACCCAGATCGAAGGTCGAGTCCTCATGAATCTGGCGGTTGGGGTTGGCCAGATGCGTGCCGTGAAAGAACGCGTGCGCTTCGCCGCGGGCGCGACGGACCGGGTCGGGGATGGCGGCGTTGAACTCGGCGATCTCGGCTTCGAACTCGGCGGCGGAGCGTGCGATGGCGGCATGGCCCCACACGTCTATGCCCTGCTCGCGGAAGAAGCCGTTGCCGCCGATGTGATCGAAATGCTTCTCCGTGTTGACGACGCGCAGTTGATTGGCCGGCCTGGCCGCGGAAGCATAACCGTGAATGGATTGGGCCGCCAGCGTGTTGCCGCCCGCATCCACCACCAGCGTGAGTTGCTCTCCTACGACGAATCCCGCGTTGACGCACCAGGGCGGCGAGTATCCCAGGCCGGTAACTGCGTAGCAGCGGTTCGAGAGGCGCATGGTTTCCAGTATCGCATCGGGAGTGGATTTAAGATGGAGATGTATGGGGCTATCCAAACTTCTACTTGTCATGGCAGTTGGAATGCGTCTCGCTTCCGCCCAGCCACCGCGGAGCCCGATCGACGACTTCAGCGAAGCGATCGAGAAGCTGATCCGCCAGGTGAACCCGGCGGTTCTGGAGATCGTCACGGAAAGTTACGGCGGATCGGAAAGCGAATCCGGCGGGAACACCAGCGTGGTGACTCGCCGCCAGGCGCTGGGAACGGGCGTCTTCGTTTCGGCGGATGGCGACATGCTCACTAACGCCCACGTGGTGGCCGGGGCGAAGAAAGTGCGTGTCCGGATGCGGGGTTCCGCGAGGGCCGGCGGGAAGCTGGTGGAGGCGGAAGTGGCGGGCGTGGATCGTGAAACCGATGTGGCCTTGTTGAAGGTGCCCGGCGCCGCCTGGCCGCACTTGAAACTGGCGGACTCCTCCTTGCTGCGGCAGGGGCAAATCGTGTTCGCGGTCGGAAACCCGCGGGGCCTGGAGAATTCCATCACCATGGGCGTGGTCAGCTCCGCCGCCCGGCAGATCGGTCCCGACGCGGCTCAGGTTTTCATTCAAACGGACGCGCCCATCAACCCGGGCGACAGCGGCGGCCCGTTGATCGATGCACACGGGGAAATCGTGGGCATCAACACCTTCATCTTCACCCAATCCGGAGGCAGCGAGGGGCTGGGCTTCGCCATACCGGTCAACCTGGTGCAGGATGTCTACGCCCAGCTTAAGAAATATGGGCGAGTGCGCAGGGGCAAGTTGGGCGTGGCGATTCGCTCGGTGACGCCGACGCTGGCTACGGCCTTGGGCCTCTCGCGCGAGGATGGGGTCCTGATTCAGGATGTGGCGCCGGGCAAGGCCGCGGCGAATGCCGGAGTCCAGCCGGACGACATTGTGATTCGCGTGGAAGGCCGGCCGGTGCGGAACGTGCGCCAGTTTGCGAACAGCCTGTTCCAGTCCCACCTGGGCGGCACTCTGACGCTCGAATTGGTGCGCGGGCACGAAGCGATCAAATTGCAGGTTCCTTTCGAGGAAGACGCCGATCCGAGCGAGCGGCTGGCCGAGCGGGTGAGAGACAAGGCGACACCGGT
>PMEV01000256.1:6804-8962 GCA_003154855.1 Bryobacterales bacterium | reverse complement strand
TCGTGAACGTGCAGCGCGGGGGGCCCTCGACCGGCCTGCCCACGCTGCCAGCCCAGTCCGACATGATGCAGGCGCGCTGGGGCTCGCACGGCGATTACGAGATCGTCGCGCTCGCGCCCAACTCGCCGCAGGAGTGCTTCGACCTGACGGTGCGGGCCTTCAACCTCTCGGAGGAGTTCCGCGTCCCGGTGATGTTCATGATGGACGAGTGCGTGGGGCACATGAGCGAGAAGGTGGTGATTCCAGCCGCCGAGCGGATCGAGGTCTATCCGCGCCGGCACACCCACCGCGCGCCCGGCGCCTACCAGCCCTATGAGCCGGGGGCGGACCTGGTGCCCGAGATGGCGCACGCGGGCGAAGGCTACCGCTTCCACGTTACCGGCCTGACGCACGACGAGAGCGGCTATCCGCAGATGAACGCCCTGGCGCAGGACCGGCTGGTGCGCCGGCTGCGGCAAAAGATCGTCGACGCCGAAGACCGGCTCACGCTGGTGGATGAGGACGGCACGGAGGATGCCGAAGTGGTGGTGGTATCTTACGGCATCACATCGCGGGTGGCCCAGCCGGCTATCGAGATGGCGCGCCAGCGGGGAGTCAAAGCCGGGCGCTGCCGGCTGATCGGCGTGTGGCCCTTCCCGGACCGGCGCCTGCGCGCACTGGCGGCGCGCGTGAAGGCGTTCGTGGTGCCGGAGATTAACCTTGGACAAATCTCCCGCGAGGTTGAGCGGGCCACGGGCCGCTTCGCGCGCACGGTTCCGGTAACTCACGCCGGCGGAGGCGTGCACCGGCCCGAGGACATTCTCGAGGCCATCCTGGAGGCGGCACGATGAGCGCCCTGCTGGAAACGATCAACCCCGTCGAACCGTTCCTGCGCAGCGACCGCATGCCGCACATCTGGTGCCCGGGCTGCGGCATCGGGACCACGGTCAACTGTTTCGCGCGGGCGCTGCTGGAAAGCCAGCGCAACCTGGATCGCGTGGCGGTGGTATCTGGCATTGGCTGCACGGGGCGCGTGGCGGGCTACGTCAAGCTGGATTCGTTCCACACCACGCACGGGCGGGCCATTCCGTTCGCCACCGGGCTGAAGCTGGCCAACCCGTCGCTCGAAGTGGTGGTCTATTCGGGGGACGGCGACCTGTTCGCCATCGGCGGCAATCACTTCATTCACGCGGCCCGGCGCAACATGGATATCAAGGTGATCTGCGTCAATAACCTGACTTACGCGATGACCGGAGGGCAGACCGGTCCGGCCACGCCCGACAACGTCATCACGGCCACCGCGCCTTACGGCAGCTACGAGCCGGCATTCAACTTGTGCGCGCTGGCCGAGGCCGCCGGAGCGTCCTACGTGGCGCGCTGGACCACCTTCCACGTGCGGCAACTTACTAAGTCGATGTCCGAGGTGCTGCGCAAGCGGGGATTCTGTTTCATCGAGATCCTCTCGCCGTGTCCGACCCTGTATCAGCGCCGCAACAAGATGGGCGACGGCCTGGACACCATGAAGTATTACAAGGAGAAGAGCAAGGTGCGCCACGGCTCAGCCGCGCGGGAGGCGCCGCTCACCAAGGACGGAGAGATCGCGGTGGGCAAGTTTGTGGACTGCGAGCGGCCCGACTATATCGCATCCATGCGCGGCCGCCTGGCGGAGCGGTTGGGCGAGCGCTACGTCGAAATGGACGAACCGGTATGCGAGTAACCGAGATTCGTATCGCCGGGTTTGGCGGCCAGGGTGTGATACTCTCCGCGCTGGCGATCGGCAAGGCGGTCTCGATTTTCGAGGGCCGCCACGCCACCATGACCCAGAGTTTCGGCCCCGAGGCCCGCGGCGGCGCATGCAGCGCGCAGGTGGTGCTCTCCGACCAGCCGATCGGCTATCCCTACGTCACGCGGCCGGACGTGCTGGTGGTGATGTCNNTGGTGCGGATGGCGGATTTGCGGCCCGACATTCGAGTCCACGGCGTGCCCGCCACGCGCCTGGCTGAAGAACTGGGACGGAAGATGGTGCTGAACGTGGTGATGGTGGGGTTCTTCGCCGCGGTCACCGGCCTGGTTGACGCGGACGCATTGCGCCAGGCGGTGGCGGACTCGGTGCCGCCCGCCACGCGCGATCTCAACCGCCGCGCCTTCGATAAAGGATACGAGTACGGCCTGGCGGAGG
>PMEV01000256.1:1770-6703 GCA_003154855.1 Bryobacterales bacterium | reverse complement strand
GCAGATTCCAGAAGACAGAGGCTCGATGGGTCGACCAGCTTCTCAAGGAATCCAACACCAAGCTCCACCCCCTGGATGATCCCCTGTTGGTTGATTTGGGAACTCATCGGTGGCTAGAGGGTTCCCGCGAGGAAGCCTATTCGGACTGGCTTGCCTGGGTTTTGGAGCAGGTAGGTTCAGGCGGAGACATCCAGCACCTTCTCGGCATCGAAGAGGAGCGACCTATTGATAGTCGGCAGCCACAGGTCATTCGGGAGCGTCCCCTGGAGGAAGGCCACGAAGGTCACACGGGCCGGATCGACATCTTGGTCGAGTGCGGGAGCGATCTCGTCATCGCTATCGAGGCGAAGATCTGCGCGGCCGAAGAGGCCGACACGGAGAAGCAGGAGGGTTATCGAAGAGCCTTGAGGAAGAGGTACCCGGGTCGTTCCGTGGCTCCGATTCTGCTCGTAACGGACGCGGAAAAGGACCAGTGTCACGGCTTCGAAGTCCGCCACTGGCGCGAGGTGTGCCTGGAATTGCGGCGCGCGATCGGCCGCATCCGCGAGCGCCATGGGCTGACCGCGGCGGCCATGGTGCTGGCGTTTGCCGGGGCGGTGGAGCAAAACCTGCTCGGCTTCCATCGCGAGGGGGCGCCCGGCTTGACAGCCTATCTTGAGGAGTTCATCAGACAGGAGGCGTAGCATGACCACTGGGAGAATTCCGCCAGAGACAGAAACCGCTCGGAACGAGTTCCTCGTGAAGACGGCTTCTTCGTATTGGGAGGCGCTTTCGGCCCTTCAGGAGTTCGAGAGCCATGTACAGGGGGTCTGCAAGGACTGCTTGTCTCGCCATCTTCCTGCGATCGCCCGGGCCTTGGGCAAGCGAATCCTCCGAAATGCACTAAAACTACACAAGCTCGAAGACGTTGACACTGTGACCGTTGGCGCGAAGGCCAGATTCGGCGACGATGGGGTAATCTACACGTTTGTTTCCTGGGAGCGGGACGATGACAGGCGGATAGTGAGATACGTCTGCGCCGACTTGTGGTTGAAGGATGCCAAGGCAGCTGCGTTTTTTTCGCATGCCGTCCACGGCCTGTGCCCGAAGAAGACCGACACTGGCGATCATGAAACCGTCTTCTCCGAAGCGATCCCTGCCGATGAGTTCCCAAGACTCTCCGAACGGCTAGAGGCATTGCTCAACGGCTGGGAACGCATCCTTGCGAAAGTCGGACCGCTCAAAGATCTGCCCAAGTAGAATCACCATACGTACAGGAATCCTGTACAATATGGGTGAGGCCATCCGATGGCGATCGAGACGACCTACACGCATCTGCGCAACAACCTCGCCGCGACCCTGGACAAAGTGGTAGATGACCAGGACGTCCTCATTGTGCGCCGCCGGGGCGGGAAGGATGTGGCGTTGATCCCAGCCGCGGAACTGGCTGGTCTGGTAGAGACCGCGCACCTTTTGCGCTCGCCGAAGAACGCACGACGGTTGCTCGCCGCCCTCCGGCGGGCGGAGGCACGGAAGGGGAAGCCGGAATCAATCGAGAAGCTGCGCCGGGAGATGGGGCTTGAGACCGCCCGCTGAGCGCGAGGCTGTGTTCCACCCGGATTTCCGGGAAGATCTTCGTTACTGGGTCGAGGCGGACCGCAACGTCGCCTTGCGGATCTTCCAACTGATGGAAGCAGTCCTGAGAGATCCGTTCCGGGGAATCGGAAGCCCGGAGCCGCTCAAGCACCTTCTGGCCGGCGCCTGGAGCCGGCGAATCACCCAAGAGCACCGGCTGGTCTACAGAGTGAGCGCCAACAGGATCGACTTTCTGCAAGCGCGCTATCACTATTGAGGCGTGCTACGCCGTCGCGCCGCCGGCGGCGGGGTATCCCCAAGAGCCCAGAATGAGAATTCCGGATCTTAACTCTTCCCAACAGACGCGACTGGGTGTATAGTCTCTACAATACGCGACCTGAAGCTGTGAAGGTCGAGTGGAGGGGGAATGGCGGATTCGAGAGCCACGGATATCGTTTTCATGTTTCCTCCCGCCCAGGGAAACCTGGGGGCGTTTCGCGCTCATCTCGGCGTTGCCTATTTGCGCGCCGTGCTGGCACAGGAGGGCATCGCGAGCGTCCAGTACCTGAACTCCCGGCCGGGCGCCGTGGACGAGATCGCCAGTGGCGTTCTGGATCTGAATCCCGGGGCAGTCGGATTCACGGTCTACGACGCGAATTATGCGCTCTCGGTCGCACTGGCACGCAGTATCAAGCGGAAGCGGCCGGCGGTGAGAGTGGTGTTCGGCGGAGCTTCCGCCAGTTTCTGCGCGGAGCACATACTGGAGAAGCAGAGCGCGGTGGACGCATGCGTGCTCGGCGAGGCCGAAGAGACGGGCGCGCGGATCTTCGCAAGGCTATTGGATGGATCGGGCCTGGACGAGCGGCAGCCGGGGATTGCGTTCCGGCGCGACGGCGAGGTGGTGTGCACCGGGATGCCGCCCCTGGTGGGCTTTTCGTGCAAGACCCTCCCGGCGCAGTGGGCTTTGGATTCGACGCCGTCGCCCTATCTTTCCGGGACGCTCACGGACGGCCGGACCGGGATTCTATCCGGACGCGGTTGCACCCATCATTGCCAGTACTGTTGTTTTGCCGCTCTGGGCAGGAAGACGCTGCGCCTGCATTCCACGGAGCGCGTGCTGGCCGAGCTGGAGTGGGTTGCCGCCCACCAGAAACGAACGGGACAGCACTACGTGGTCTCCATCCACGACGATGCGTTTACTCTCTCGCCGACCCGGGCCAAGAGTCTCTGCCAGGCGATCGCGGAGCGGAATCTCGGCCTGGTTCTCACGTGCATCACGCGCGCCGACGCCCTGGACGAGGAGTTGATTCGAACGATGCGCGACGCGGGATTTGCGAGCGTGGCCTTCGGGCTGGAGAGCGCGGTGCCCTCGGTGTTGCGCGCCACCGGAAAAGTGAGACCGCCGGATTGGCCCGACCCGGATCTGGAGCCGGAGCGTGAGTTCCTGGAGCGGGTGCGGACGAGCGTGGCGACCGCGAAGAAGTATGGATTCAACGTCGGAGTGAGCGTCATCCTGGGGTTGCCCACGGAGAGCGCCGCAGACGGCGCTGAAACGCTCCGTTTCGTCAAGAGTCTGCCGGTCAACTACTACATGCAGAACTTCCTGTGGGTATTTCCCGGGACGCCGCTGTGGGAGACTCGCGAGCGGTACGGCATCCGTTGCGCAATCAACTCGATGGGTCTGGGGACGACCGCCGAATATGCCTACGACCTTGGCAAACTACGTCCGCTCCCCAAGTGCTCTCGCGAGCAGGAAGCCCGGCTGGCGCGCATGCTGGCGGCCGACGCGCTCCACAGTTGCGGCGCCCCAGGGGTGGAATCCGGCAGGGGAATCGCCGCCGCCGTCGTGCGCGGGACTGAACTGACGGCGGCGACCGCGGGGTGGCTCAGCGGGATTCTGGATGTTGGCAGCGTGCTGGTGCAGGTCTATCCTCCGCTGAAGCCAAGCGAGAAGAATCGCAGGCTCTACTGCGATCGCGAGGCCGCCGGCGAGGCTCTGCTGCCGGTGCGCCACCACATACAACTCTTGCCCAGGGCGGATTGGAATGGGCTTCGACGCTGGATAGTGGCCTGCTCGGGCTCCGATCTGTACCGCACACACAAGCCCGAGCTGCTGACGATCCGCACGTCGGACGGCCCGGAGCCCTTCCGCGACTGGCTCGAGGGCCGCCCCACCGAGTGCTCGCTGTGCGACGTTTCCGAGTGCCTGCGACATCCGGACGAAGTGTTGCGCTTCGCCCACGAAGACCCGGAAAGCGAGATCGGCGCGCGCCTGTTGCAAATGGCTGTGCCACCCGGAATCAAATACCCCGGGCGCTGGACCCGGGGGAAAGCTCCCTGCCTGCCGCTCTCGCGTATCGAGATCGAGCAGTCGGGCGAGGTCCGCTGTTGCCTCCACGGAGAACCGATCGGCGCCGTGGGGGATTCCCGTCAGGCTCTCACAGACCGCCTGACTTGGTTCGTAGAGGAAGCGGAACGGCGGCGCGGGTGCGCCACCTGTCCGAATACGCAATGTCCCCGGTGTCCGTTCCCCGGCGTCTCCGATCAGGAGTATTGCAGCCTGATGAGCCGCCAGGAGCGGGCGCTAGACCTTTTGAACTGGGCTCACGCATACTCGCGGGTCCCATCGATTCTCACCCTGCAACGCGATAGATTCGGGAGCGGTTAGCCGATGAGGCGCTTTCCTCATCGGGTTCCCGCGGTAACAACCAGGAAAAGGAGAACGTTGTGCCAGATGAAGTAAAGGTTCGTGCATTGCTCGAGAAGTATGTTGGCAAGGAAGCCGGGGATTCGATAGCGGCCAATATCGAACCGATGATCGGTGCGAAAAAGAGCGCCGCTGAGATCGAGGAGGTGTTCAAAGCGGGCATCTCCGCATATTATGAGAAGCAGGCGAACGCCGCCTACACAGAATTCAGTGTTTTCCTTTTAACCGACGTCGGAGGGTCCATCGATATCGGCAACAAAGGGGGACCGGGGAGCAAGCGCGGCCCAGGGGCGCCATAGGGAGGTCACCGGAAACCGTCGACCAGCATCAGCTCGGAGGTCAAACGATCCGTCTGGGACCAGACGACGAAGCGATCGTCCGGGGAGACGCTGAGGCCGAACACCACATCTTTCTCCAGCGTTGCGAGCGTGCTGGTTCTGCCGCTCGCCGCGTCCATGAAGCGGATGGTGCGTCTGTCCGGCATGAAGTAGACGCCCTTGGCGGTCACGCCGAAGGAGGCCCGACGCAAGCGCGGGGCTACTTCAACCTCTTGGCCGCCCTCGACCGGCATGCGATGGAGAGAATTGGCGTCGCTCTCGGGGTCCTTGTCGTAGTACAGGTACTTGCCATCCGCGGATTCAAATGCCGCGCCGCCACCGTTCCTGGTCACCT
>PMEV01000256.1:0-1754 GCA_003154855.1 Bryobacterales bacterium | reverse complement strand
ACCGCGGGTTGGCCGGTCACCCGGGAGTCAAAGGCGATCGACTGGCCGTCGGGCGACCAGCGCGGCCCGCCGAGCATCGGCCCTCCAAACGAGGTCAGTTGCAGGCAGTTCGATCCGTTGGCATCGCAGGTCCAAACCTCCGGGCTTCCAGAACGGTCGGAACGGAACGCGATTCTGCGGCCGTCGGGAGAGTATTGCGGGACGTCGTGCTCTCGGGCGCCGCCGGAACCGATCAGCATGGTTCGCTCCCCCGTGCGGGTGTCCAGCCGCCACAGGTTCGCCTCCTGCCGGTACCATACGTAGACTAGCCGGCGGCGAACTATGACGGGATAGAGAACATCTTCAGTGGCGAATGGCAGGCGGAGGGGATCGCTCCGCCCGGAGACGGCCAGCCGCCACAGCAGGTCCGCCGCGAGGGCGCCCGCACCAAACACGATTTCCCGGCTGTCGGGGGTCCACGCAATTCCAGTCCCAGTGGCATAGAACCGGTCGGTGAGCCTGCGCGGTTCTCCCTCGGGCCTCAGGTCGCGCGAAAGGCTCAGGGCGTAGGGACGGACAACATAGGCCTTCTCCTCCCTGCCGAAGGCCAGCATGCGCCCATCCGGGGAAAAGGACGGGGTCGCGTCTCCAAAGGCGCCGGGCGCCACCCGAGGTACGGTCAACCTCCGGCGCTCGCCGGTATCCACCGAGACTACCCAGATGCTGTGAGGCTCCCCCGGTGAGTTCGGCGCCGCAAAGGCCAGCCACTTGGCGTCTGGCGTCCACGACAGGCCTACCGGGATCGCGGAGACTTCGGCGAGCTTGCGCTCCGGCCCGCCGAAAGGCGGGACCAGCATGATGGCGACCCGATCTCCTTCGACCCGCCGCTGGAAGGCAATCTGCCGGTCGTCCGGCGACCACGCCAGGCTGAAGGGCCTCCCTGGATGATTCGTGATCCGCATGTGAGTGCCCCCGCCAATCTGCATGACGTAGATCTGATAGATGTCCTGCTTCTCTCCATTCCATACGAACGCCAGGCGGTTGCCGTCCGGCGACAGCGACGGGGAATACTGCCGGCCCGGGTAGGAGGTCAGCGGCACCGCCCGCAGNNTCTCCCGCGGCGGACGGCTCGCGCAACCACCACACCAGCACCAGGGCCAGTACCGCGGCGATGGCTACAGAGGGCCACACCCACCGCCGCCGCCGACGCGGCATCGCTGGCTGCGGGGCGGAAGCGCCCGGCTCCTGCCGCAACTCCTCGAGGAGCACCTTCACGTCAGCGATGTGCTGGAATCGGCGTGCGGGATCCTTGCGCAGGCAGCGCGAGATGATCTGTGCGAGCTCCGGTGGCACGTGCGACGCCACCTCGCGCGCCGGCTTCGGCTCCTCCTTCAGAATGGCGTTCAGGGTGGAAATCTTCGATTCGCGTTCGAAGGGGCTCCGCCCCGTCACCATCTCATAGAGCAGCGTGCCGAAGCTGAAGATGTCCGAGCGCGCGTCCACCGGCTTGCCCTCGGCCTGCTCGGGAGACATGTAGTCCACCGTGCCGAGGATAGCGCCTTCCGTCGTCAGGTCGGTCTCGGTCTCCTCCGCCGGCGTCACGGCGAACTTCTTCGCCAGCCCGAAATCCAGAACCTTGGCCAGCCCTTCCTGGGTCACCATCACGTTGTCGGGCTTGAGGTCGCGGTGCACGATGCCCGCGGCGTGGGCGCTAGCGAGCGCGTCGCAGATCTGAACCGCGCACCGTAGCGCCTCCTTCAACGGCATGCCTTTGC
>PMEV01000310.1 GCA_003154855.1 Bryobacterales bacterium | reverse complement strand
ACTTATAGCCGGACACTAGTGAGCCAGTTCAAACGCCCTTCGCATTCTGATCGGATCGTCGCCAATCTGGAGATTGGGAGCGCCGCACAACACTCTCGTTCCCCACCGGCAATGTCCTTGTTCGATTTGCCCTCCGCCAGAAGCCGCAGGATCTCCCTCTGGGGATTTGGTGCCTCCTTATTCCTCCGGGACAGGTGCGCCGCGAGAGCTATTGCCCGCCACGTGCCCGACGGCCGCTGCGGTCCATGCTTCAACTCCCCCTTGTGCGGCATCTATGACCCGCCACATCACCATATTAAAGAGGGCGAGGAGCCGAGTATCGGGCGGCCTAATGACTGCAGCGGCAAAAGCTGCCGTCAGATGTGATGAGCGAACCGGCGGCGTATGCTGCGACCAGCTCCTCGGCTGAACCGGAAGCGGAGACCGGGACTGCGCAGATGCCGCCGGCTTTGAGCGCTTCCGCCGCCCGCCANNCCCGCCAGCCCATGCCGCCACACAGGACCACATCGCAGCCCGCCAGAGCGGCCATGATCGCTGAATGAGAGTGAGCTTGGACTCCCCCATTCTCCCAGCCGCGCAGATCATAATGTAGTGTATTACATCTGGATGTTAGCTGCGGCGTTTGCGTGTCTACGTGCATGCGCGTGTAGGAATTGCTCGATTGAGAGCCGGCTGTATCTGGAACTCATTGGCAGCCGCGCGGCCCAGGCTGGCGTTTCATTTTCGACAACCCAGGTTGGAGGTGGCTTCGCGGCGAGCCTGCTCGCGTGCGGAGTAGGCGGGCAGGTATGCGGGCGGCCGGGCGTCGGGCGACCCCTATGCTATGGTGGATGACAGTCCGCTCGGAAGTTCCCCGAGGGCCGGTAGCTCAGGAGGTAGAGAATCTGCCTCTTAAGCAAAGGGTCGCGGGTTCGAGTCCCGCCCGGCTCACCAGATATCCAGCTTGCATCTGACGTCGGCATAACGTCGCCGCGGGTTCGTGGACTTTGCGGCACCGGCTACGCCTACCGAACGAGCAGCACCCTTTTCCGTGCGGTCACTTACATGTCTAGTTAGGCCTGTTTGCCGAGTTGTTTGATGGAGTTTCCATCCCCAGTTATTCACGCGGTAAGTGCGTTTGCAGTCCCACCGTGTGTTACGGCCTCCGCTGCGGATGGGTTCGAAGACTCGCATTCGTCGTGAGGACTAGGAATCCGTCGTTCTCAATGAGCGTGCCATCGGCAACGAGAGCAACACTCTTCTCATGGCACTTGGTGGTTTCCTCGGAGTTGGAACGATGGCGCTTGGCCAGGCGCAGAGTGCAGTAACTCCTGAGGTCATGGGCCGCGGTTGCGGCGGGACGCCACAGGCCTGGAATGAAAACGAGGGCGGCATCTGCGACATCACAGGCAGGCCGGTCGGCCAGGGATGCAGCGCGGCCTTCCCCCGCAGTGCACGCTCAGTGTGTGGCGCGTATCTGTGAGCATTCTCTTCGTTACACTTGCCGACGGATGTTGAGGCGATCCGGACTGTAACCGCAATCTGCAAGACGGGACGGCCGACGCCCCGGCATTGCATCCAGGCATCTGTTGCAATATCTCGGTAAATGTGAGAANNCGCATCGTCCGCCCTCGCGACCTCGCAGCCCGCGGGATCGCACGCGAGCACCTGATCCGACTGCTGCGGAGGGGCATTCTAGCCCGAGCGGCTCGGGGCATCTACATGCTCGCCGGCGCTTCTCTCACCGAGCACCACGGCCTCGCACTTGTCGGCAAGCAGGCGCCCAGCGCGGTCGTGTGTCTCCTCTCGGCACTGCAGTTCCACGGTCTGACAACCCAGCAACCGCGTGAAGTCTGGATCGCGGTCGGCGTGAAGGCGCACAGGCCAATGATCGCCCGGCCGGCTGTGCGCGTCGTCCGCTTTTCCGGTGCCGCGCTGGGTGATGGCATCGAGAATCATACGCTTGAGGGCGTTCCTGTCCGCGTCTACGGCATTGCAAAGACGGTCGCCGATTGCTTCAAGTACCGAAGGAAGATCGGCACGGATGTGGCCATCGGGGCGCTGCGGGATGCGTTGCGGAGGCGGGAGCCGGTCGATAAGATCCAACGCTTTGCGAAGATCTGCCGCGTCGCGAATGTCATCCGGCCCTATCTGGAGTCCGCCGCCTCACGGTTCTGAGTTGACTATGCCCAAAACCATGCCCACTTTCTGCACAGCCGCCGACGGCACCGCACAGCTTACAAGTCCCTGCAAATCTGATGGTTAGGTCGATCCGAACACAGTAGAACGCCTGGTTATCTGCAGAAGGGCTCATCACGGGAACCGCGCGTAAGTGGTTGAAAGGATTGGTCGGGGCGAGTGGATTCGAACCACCGACCTCCTGGTCCCGAACCAGACCGTCCCGCCTAACTCCATGATTACAGACGAAGTATTCTTGTGCAGAATTTCAATCTGCGCACCAAGAGTACGCCTCTGGGTGGGCGATTGGGTGGGTGGTTCTCAGCCAAACGACCTGACAGCGACAGCAGAAAGAGGCAGAGACTTCGCGATCTCGCGAAAACCTCATTCGCAATTCGCGCTCGAGCACAGATTCCTGCCGAAAAACGGCAGGACGTGGTTCTGGAAGCGATCGGCGACCGCGCTCGTATGGGTGCCGTGATAGATCTCAAAGGCATTTGCGATCCCGTAGTTATCGAGCGCTTCGTGCAGTTTGCCGGTGTCGGCCTTCAAGCCATCCTGGTCGCCCACATCGATCGCGATGCCGCGATACTGCCGCAGGTTGCCGATGTACTGGTCGATGAACGCCAGCGGCGAATTCGCCGCCCATTTCGCGAGCACATCCGGTTGAGGCACGCCGTTCTTCGTCGGCAGATCGAAATAGAACGGCGGGTTCTTCGGATCGGGCGACCATGCCGCTGCCGTGGCAAGCTGAGCGCGAGAGAAGAACGGCAGGCTCGCCAAATCCGCGGGCGTCTTCGCGGCCTCCACCGCCTTTTCCAGGTCCGTGTTCGCGGGGCCCGCGGGACGGGCCGACAGGCAGCACGGGCTCATGATGTACAGGCTGCCGAACACATCGGAGTGCTTCATCCCGATCCGCGTTGCGCCGTAGCCGCCCATGGAGTGGCCCACCAGACCCCGGCTCGTGCGCTCCGCAATGGTGCGGTAGTGCGCGTCGATGTAGGCAACCAGATCGTGCCAGACGAACCGCTCGAAATCTCCCGTGGTGGCCGAACTGGAATACATGGAGCCGTTGTGTACGGTTTTCGAATCGGGCAGCACGACGATCGTCTCCTTCGCGCCCTGGGCGAAAGCGCCTTCAATGGTCTGCGGCACATGGATCTCATGCGTCCACTGCTCGGCGCCGATCGAGTAGCCGTGCAACGCATAGACTACCGGGTAACGCCGGTCCTTCTCGGTGGCGTAGCTGGGCGGCAGGAAGACGAACACGTCGCGATCCGCCGCATCGCCTTCCAGATTGCCTTCGAGGGCCTTCCCATGGACTTTGATGTGTTCGACCGTTACGGGCTTTGCGCCCGGCGCTACGGGCGGCACTTCGGTCTGTACCTGTGCCGCAAGACTGGGGCCCCAAGCGAGCGCGTATCCCAGCATCGTCGCGCAACACAATTTCGTGGTTATCATCGATCTCCTCTACTCCACCGCAAACGAATAGATACTGACGCTGAATGGCGGGACGGCCATCGTATCGGGCATGGTCGCCTGTCCCTGTTCTTCGACCTCGACGCCCGGCTTCTGTCCCACCGTAATGGTTGCGTCCACGGACGGCGGCGCCATGCGCCACAGATGCCCCGCGCGCGCGAGCTTCGCTCCGTTGATCGAGAGCTTCAGTTGCTGCTCGGAGTCCGATGGATTCAGCACGGCGAACGTCAGCGTCTTCCGATCCTCGCCGAAGGCCGCGCTCACATCCAGCGGATACGTGTCGCTCCCGGGATTGACTCTCGGCTGGCTGCCTCCAGGCGGCCAGGCCGGCTTCGGCTGCGGCGAGTCTCCCGATACCTCCACCGGTATCGAGCCGAAGTGGTCCCGATACATCTTGAACAGCAGGCCAGTGGGGTTCAAAACGGCATCGGTCCGATTCTCGCTCATCATCGCCGTCGCGAACGTGAATGCGCCCAACTGATACAAGTCGGAATGCCGGAACATCTCATGAAACGCCCAGGCGTAAGCCGGCACAACCTTGTAAGAATTCGGCGGAGCTCCGATGTAGGCCCATTCGTCCAGGCTGATGGGCACGGGCTTCGCCAGCAAACTGGGGATGCGTTTCAGGTACTCCTGATAATGTTCGTATTTCACCCGGACGAGCGAAGCCGGCGCGCGCTCCCATTCGACCAGAGTCTGCGGACCGGTTGGAACCTTCTCGCCTTTCTCGTTGTCGAAGCGCTGGCCGGCGGTGGCGTAGTAGTGCTCGCTGAGCAGATCGATATTGTCGAGGCAGTGGGCCAGCAGGTTGCCGCTCCAGTCGCCCGCTGAGAGGTAATCCGGAACGATCTGGCCATTGAGGCGCTGGGCCTGCTTTCCCGCCATGTCGTCGGGCATCGCGCCGGCGGCGATCAGCTTGATGGCTGGGTCCACCTTCCGCATTGCCTTGGCGAACATGTTGTGCTTCAGTTCAAACTGCGCAACCGGTATGAAGCCCAGTTGCCAGTCGCCCCAGGGCTCATTGCCGACGCCCCAGAACTTCACCTTGTATGGTTGCGGATGGCCGTTGGCGGCCCGCAGCCGTCCCATTGGCGTGGTGACCGCGCCGTTGGCATACTCGACAAGCTGGGCCGCCGACCAGGCATCGCCGAACCCGGCGTTGACAGTGACGTAGGGCTCAACATCCAGCAGCCGGCAAAGCGTCATGAATTCGTCCGTGCCAACGTCGTTCGGCTGAACCGCGTGCCAGACGTGGTCCATGATTGGCGGACGCTTGTCCGGATCGCCGATCGCGTCACGCCACTCGTGCCCCGAAACGAAGTTCCCGCCGGGGAAGCGATACACGCCCGAATGAAGTTGCTTGAGCGCTGCGATGACCTCTGCGCGGAAGCCTTGTACGTTGCCGGCCGGCATCAACGATACCGCCCCCACGTGCAGGACACCGGAACCGGTGGCCACAATCTCGAGCCGGGCGTTATCGCTATCGCCCTCGGCCTTGAATCGCAGCGGGAACTTCCGGTAGCCGGGGCCGATTTTGTCGAGGACGACGGTCTGCCGGTCCCCTGCGGCATCTCCCCACGCCAGGGTGACCTTCACGGTTGCGCCCGGCGTCCCCGCGAGTACGATGCGTCCCAAATAGGATCTGCCTTTCCGCACCGCCAGCCCGGCTTGCTGGAAGCCATGCGCTTCCTTCGCGCCCAGCTTCACCGCCGGCGTGTGATCGCCAACGTAGGGGTGATGCGTGTCCATGGTCGCGAATTCGTCGCCGCCAATCGGCGTCCAGTGGCGTAGTGGGGGGCGCCTCATCGGATTCGCGGAAGGCGGCTCCGCCGCAGCGTGCGAGGCGATCGGATAGTAAAACTTCCGGTCATCCAGCATTTCGGCCCAGACGCCGTTGTTGACGATCCCCCCGATGTGCTCCAGGAACTGCCCGTAAATGAACTTGGAAATCGGAGCGCCGGTCTTCGACGCGTCGATCGTTGCGTTCACGGGCTTGTTCTGAGCGGAACAAAGAAGCGCTGTCGTGAGCAGAAGTAGAGTTGTCCGTTGCACGGTATGATTGCTCCGATTACTGTTCGACCGACACCACGGTCACCGACTTCGGTTCGAGCTTCAGAGCCACTTTGCCGCCCTGCACCTTCGCCACGACGGGCTTCGGCACGACTGTATTCGGTGCTTCGAAGGTGTCGACGCTGTCAACCCCCGGTGCTGTTAGCGTCTCCCCGGCGGCCGACTTCGCCGCGATGCCGGCCAGACTGGCCTCGACTTCGACTGGCTCGTTGGGGTCGAGATTGGTGACCTCCAGCCAGAGCTTGCCGTTCGTGTCCTTTGCCGCAATGGCATCTACGCGCGGCAGGCTGATATCGCCGTGCGTGTACGTGCCGGCGCTGAAAGCGACCGGTATGAAGGTGGCGTCCTGGAAAGGAACGTACATCTTGAAGACATAGTAGGTCGGCGTCAGAACCATCTTCTCCTTGTCGGTCAGGATCATCGCCTGCAGGACGTTGATCATCTGGGCGATATTGGCCATGCGCACGCGATCGGCATGCCGGGCGAAGATGTTCAGGTTCATCGCAGCCAGGATGGCGTCGCGCATGCTGTTCTGCTGGACCAGAAAGCCCGGATTTGTGCCCGGCAGCGGCGCGTACCAGGCGCCCCATTCATCGACGACGAGGGCGACCTTCTTTTGCGGGTCGTACTTGTCCATCACTGCCGACTGCTTGCTCACCAGGTCTTCCATTTGGAGCGTGGTCTTGAGGATCTGGCCGTATTCGGCCTCGCCGAATCCCACGGACTTATACGAAGGCGGCCAGCGCGGGACCGTGTAGGAGTGCACGGAAAGGCCATTGATATCCCAGCTCCAGTGGTGATGCTGCCAGGCCTTCATGATGGTTTCGGTCCACTCTGTTTCCGGGCCGCCCGGGCCGACGGCGATCTTCAACATCTGCTCTTTGTCCTGCTGTGTCGGATTGAAGTTCCTCACGAAGCGGCTGTAGATCTTGAGCTGGCTCAGATAATAGTCGGCGGTCATGTTCCCGCCGCAGTCCCAGCTCTCATTGCCGATGCCAAGGTAGGCGACCTTCCACGGAGCTGTGTGGCCGTTGGCGGCGCGCTCCTTCGCCAGCGCCGTCGGCTGGTCTGTGGTCATGTATTCCAGCCATTCGGCAGCCTCCCGTGGCGTACCGGAGCCGACATTGACGGAGAAGTAGCCTTCGCTGCCGATCTGGTCGAGGAAGTCCATAAACTCGTGCGTTCCGAACGAGTTCGGTTCGGTCACGCCGCCCCAGTTGGAATTGAGTGTCACTGTCCGCTGGGCGCCGATGCCCTTGCGCCAGTGGTACTCGTCCGCGAAACAGCCGCCCGGCCAGCGGACGTTCGGCACCTTCAGCGCCTTCAGCGCGGCAACCACATCGTTGCGGATCCCGCGGGTATTGGGAATGGTGGAATCGGGGCCGACCCAGATCCCTTCATAAATTCCTTGACCGAGATGCTCGGCGAACTGGCCGAAGATGTTGCGGTCGATCTTCGCGCCGGCTTTGGACACGTCAACCGACAATGCAACCTTCTCCGCGGCAATGGCAGGCGCAGTCAGGGCGACAGCCATGAAGGCGAAACGAACCAGGCGTAGATGCATGGAACCTCACGGAATCCCTCACTATACAGAGGTCTTGTCGGAGGGCACAAGCCAGGCAGTTCGCTGTAGTTCCATCGATTTTGTCGATATGACTTCAGATCGCCGCCACGCCGGAATTGGCGCCCAGAAGGTCGGCGAGAGCGTTCAACTCACGGCTGCTGGAACTCAGGTCCTTCGACACGAGGCTGAGGCGAACCTCTCTGGTCTGGCCGGCCGGCATACGCAGGGGAAGCAGCTCTCCATCTTCCAGACAAGGGCGAATGCGGTGCTTTGGCAGCCACCCAAAGCAGAGCCCGCTGCGAACGGCGTCAATAGCAGCCTCAATAGTGCTCACGGCCAGGAAACGTTGAGCCGGACCGCGCGGCTGATGTCTGGGCGATCCCGCTGCAACTCCCTCGATGGTCACGAGCATGTGCTGCAGCATCTCGACGCGTGATACCGGTTTCCTGAGCGCGTGGAGAGGATGATCCCGCTGGGCGACTGCGAGCATCGTGATGTCCAGAATTGGCTTGACGAAGAACTCGCGTGACATCATGCCCGTAACACAGAGCTGGGACTTGTGGGTCGAGAACTCAAGATCCGCGGACAGGAAGGTGCCTTGCCGGAGTTTCAAGCGAACATAGGGAAACTGCCGAGTGAATTCGGCGAGAGCTGCAAAGAGCCGATCGCTGGGGAAGATGCTGTCCACCGAAAGTCGAATCTCCGACTCCCCGCCACAGGCGAGCGAGCGTGCTCGTTGCTCAAGCTGGTGAAAGCCGGCCAGGTGGGGCTCGGCGTCGGCGAGTAGCACGCGCCCGGCCTCAGTCAGGTGTGCCCTTCTACCTTTAGGTTCAAAAAGCTTGATCCCCAGCTGCGCTTGCAGCCGGGCGATCGCGTAGCTGATCGTGGATTGAGAGCGATTGAGCTGTTCCGCTGCCGGGGCAAAGCCATCTAACTGCACGACGGTGTGCAGGACCTCCCATTCATCGAGAGTAGTGTTCATGACATGATATTATATCGATCAAATCGATCATTGCTGCCCAAAAATGCGACTTTCTCTTCGGCACTCCTTGAGCGTAAAATGGGGCTGTTTGGTCAGACGTGCACGATGGCGCTTGCGGACGATGGCCAGGTCCTGACAAGAAAAACCGCACAGGGCCGCGCTCCGCATAGCATCGCGGGCAGGCAAATCCCGAACCGGCTTGATGTCCCGGTAGCTAGAATGGGTGCTTGGTCGCCTCTCCGAGTCGAGGTGACGGAAGGGTTGACGCTGCGCCCGCTTCGCCCGCAGAACTATCGTCTTTTCGACGGCCAAGGGCTTCAGCCTTGGCTCCGCGATCGCGGCACTTAGCACGACAAGCACTCAGAAAGCGCGCCCATGAGACTCCTCACGACAATTGCTTCCTTCGGTCTGGGCTTCTTCGCGATCACCCCATCGGTGCAGCCGCCCAAGCCCACGGCGCGCCATATCGAGCTGGATGCCGCCCAGGCCACCAAGCCGCTCGACCGATTCTTCGACCTGGCGGTCGGCTCCGACTTTCCCGGCACCCTGATCCGCGACGACAGTATGGCGCAACTGAAGACGACGGTTGACGAGCTCGGCTTCCGCTACATCCGCTTCCACGCCATCTTCCATGACGTTCTGGGCACGGTTCGGGTCGAGAGCGGGAAGATCGTCTATGACTGGACCAAGACGGACCAGCTCCTGGACGGCCTTCGCGCGCGTCGAATCAGACCATTCGTCGAGCTCGGATTCACGCCGGAGGCGATGAAGACGTCCGAAAACAAGATCTTCTACTGGCAGGGCAATACTTCGCATCCGATGCCGGCAGCCTGGCGCGACCTGGTCAACGCGTTCGTCCGCCACATCCGGCAACGCTACGGGAAGGACGAGGTGCGCACCTGGTTCTTCGAGGTCTGGAACGAGCCTAACCTCTCCGGCTTCTGGGAAGGCGGCGACCAGAAGGCCTACTTCGAGCTTTACGACCTGAGCGCAAAGACAATCAAGGCGGTCGATCCGAGTCTGCGAGTCGGCGGCCCATCGACCGCCGGCGCCGCCTGGGTGCCGGAGTTCCTTCAGCACGTGGCGCAAAGCGGCGTTGCCGTTGACTTCGTCACCACCCATACCTACGGCGTGGACGGCGGCTTCGTCGACGAGTACGGCAAGGAGGACACCATGCTCTCCAGCTCCCAGGACGCCGTCGTCGGCGATGTCCGCAGGGTTCGCCGGCAGATCGCTGCATCGAAGTATCCCCACCTGCCGCTCTACTTCACCGAATGGAGCACCAGTTACAACCCGCGGGATCTGGTGCATGACTCTTACATCAGTGCGGCCTACGTGCTAAGTAAGCTCAAGGCCAGCGCAGGTTTGCTGCAAGGGATGAGCTACTGGACCTACACCGATCTCTTCGAGGAACCCGGGCCGCCGCCCACCCCGTTCCACGGCGGGTTCGGTCTGTTGAACCGCGAGGGCATCCGTAAGTCGGCATACTTCGCCTACAAGTATTTGCACGCGCTCCAGGGTAACGAGATTCCGGTCCGGGATCCTCAGGTCTTCGCCGCGGCCGACAATGGCATCGTGTCGGCCGTCGTCTGGGACTTCCAGTCTCCGGTTCAGAAGCTCGGCAATCGCTCCTTCTACGGCCGCATCGTTCCTGCCGCACCCGCTCCCTCGGTCGAGCTGAGTGTTGGCCATCTCAAGCCAGGCAGTTATCAACTGAAGGTGTACCGCACCGGGTTTCGCGCCAATGACGCCTATTCGGCCTACATCGACATGGGCAAGCCCACGGCACTGAGCGCTCCGCAGCTCGACGAACTGAAGCAGTTGACGCGCGATTTGCCGGAGACTGATCGGGTGGTCCAGGCCGGAGCGGATGGTTCTTGCGCGCTTTCGCTGCCCATGCGCGGCAACGATGTGGTGCTGGTCGCCTTGAAGAGGATCGAAAAGTAAGCCATGACCCTTACACGCATCGGTATGGCCCTATCTCTGGTCGCCGCAGTTGTGCTGGGACAGAGCGCGGCCGAACATCCGAAGTGGCCGGGCAAGGGCCAGCTCTTTGTCGGGACCTGCTACCAGCCGGTGGATCGTTCCCCCGGCCAGATCCGCCGGGACATCGCCCTGATGAAGCAGGCCGGATTCACGCTGGTCCGCATGGGCGACCTCTCCTGGGACGCCTTTGAGCCCTCGGATGGGCGGTTTGAGTTCGCTTGGTTCGACCAGATCCTGGACCAAATGCAGGGGGCGGGAATCCAGGTGATTCTCGACATCGGCGGATCGCCAGCGCCCATCTGGCTGCATTACAAATACCCGTCGGTCAACGTCGTCAACGCGCAAGGCGCGACCCTGCATCCGGCCGAACGCTACATGGTGAACAGCGCCGACCCGGTCTACCGTGAGCGGCTGGTTCGCTTTGCCGATGAGCTGACCAAGCACTACGCCCGCCATCCTGCGCTCGCCGGTATCGGTTACAACAACGAGATCGGCGACGGCTTCCTGTCCTACTCCGAGGCGGATCGCCAGAGATTCATTGCCTGGCTGAAGGCGAAGTATGGGACGGTTGCGAACCTGAACCACGCCTGGGCAACGCAGCGCTGGTCACGGCGCTTGAACTCCTTCGAGGAAGTGCAGTTGCCCTATGCCGACGGCCCGGCTCCGCCGGAGCGCTATCTGGACCTGCGCCGCTTCTGGTCGGACGTCACCATCTCGGTTCTCGAAGATCTGGAACGAGTGCGCCAGCGCAACGTTCCCCACCTGCCCGCAGTTTCCAATCTCTGGGATACCGCCGGACGCAGAGGTTTTGACTATCTGAGTACCTACAAGAAGTATGTGAGCTACGGCGCGGAGGGCTTCTACCCGGGAACGCCGTTAGACGTCTCTCTCGGCGCGCTGCTGGTGAAGGGCGATCTGCCCAATCCTATCTGGTTCAACGAATTCATCACCGGCGGTGGCGGCGCCTATGGCGGTCCCAAGGGCAGCATTCGCATGTGGGCCTATCTCGGCCTGATCGACTACGGCCAGACGTTCCTCGCCTGGACCTTCCACACGCACCGCGGCGGCGAGGAGCAGGCGTTATTCGGCCTCCTCGATCACGACGGCACGCCCTCGTGGAAGTACGCGGAGTTCCAGCGCATCGCCAGCGAGTTTGCGAAGCTGCGGAGTCTGGGGTTCCCGCGCTACCGCAAGCCCGAGGTGGCCATCGCTTACTCCTTTGAGAGCCTGATTGCCTCTCATCCGCCCGGCCCGAGCAACACCGCGCGCCAGTACTTCACGTTCGACTATACCGGCCAGGTCGCCAGCGCCCTGCAGCCGTTCTTTGAAGACAACATCGATGTCGCGTTCATCGACATCGGTCATTCCAAGCTCGACTACAAGCTGGTGGTTGTGCCGGCCGACTATCTGATGGACTCCGCCAGCGCGGAGGCGCTCCGGAGCTACGTGCGCGACGGCGGCACGGCGATCATGACCGCTCTCTCGGCCAAGGTGGATGAGAACAACCAGTGGTTCGACACGCCGCTGCCCGGGCGGTTGAGCGATCTCTTCGGCATTCGCACGGCGGAGTTCTACCGGCCGCGAACGGCTCCGGAGATTAGCCTGAACGGCAAGACGGAGAAGGCTACCATCGGCTTCTACGAAGTGCTGGAACCGCGCACAGCCAAGGCGATGGCCGCGTTCACGAACACGCCCGAGAAGTCGCCGGCCATCACGGTCAATAGTTACGCGAAGGGGCGAGCGATCTATGTCGCGGTCCCGGCCCAGGTAGCGATTCTCGCGCCGTTGGTGCGCAGCCTGTATCCAGCGCTCGCCATCGAGAAAGGACCGGATACGCCCACCGGGGTCTATGCGCGCGTTGTGGACGGAAGAGAGTTGTACGTCAACACCACCGGCGAGGAGAAGGCCATACCCATTCGCGGTAGCAGGCGCGGGATCCTCAGCGGAACATTGTACGATGGCGCCATTCGGCTGAAGCCATACGACGTGGACCTTGTTCCCTAACTCAGGCCAGAGCAAGTACGGGGTGCAGTCCGTGAAGCAATGGCAGACCTGCCAGCGCCCCTCGAACAGAAGCGCGCTATTTCAATAACGTAGACGATCTTTCCGGGAGAAGAACGAGCGGACTGCCCACCGATGTGAGGGCCAGGACGACGCAGCCAACCGGCGTTTATTCGTGCTTCAGATCGTGCAGCCCGGCTTGGGGGGCCTGATGGACGGCTCGGTCTCGACGCTGGCGCCGGTGGTTGCCGCGGCGCTGGCCACTCGAAGCTGTTGGGACGCCTTCGTGGCCGGCCTCGCGGCATCGACCGGAGCGGGGATCAGCCGGGGGTTGGCCGGAGCGCTCTCGGACGATGGAAGCCTGACGGGGCGGGGGCACCCGTGGGCGCGTGGGCTGATGACGGCTCTGGGAGGCGTGGGACACGTTGCCGTTCCTGGTGCCGGACTTCCGCATTGCGATGACGGTCGCGGTGATCGTGGTTCTGGCTGAGTTGGGGACGATCTCGTGGATCCGGCATCGTTACATGGAGAAGCCGCCGCTGACGGCGGCCTTGCATGTGGGGCTGGGAGGAGTGGCTGGTCTTCCTCACGGGCGTGTTGATCGGCAGTTCGCAATGCGTCACCAACTCGACAGCGCTCCCAACCCGTAGAGAATCCGTCCGATACCCCGTCCTTGTTTCGCCGTCCGCCGGGCGCCAAGACCCGATCGCCTGCGCTCTGACCAGGAGATCAGCCCACCCAACTGCCCACCCAAGCGCTGGGGATCGTCGCGCAACCCGTCATCGGATGCGCGGCAAGTCATTGAGAACATTGAGATGCTGCATTGGACCATGAGCTCCGGGGGCCCAAGAACGGGATGGTTGTACCACCCAATTACCCACCCAGATTCGCGCTCATGGTACCCAGTTCGCTCAGGTTGGCCTCTGTAAGTGATTGAAAGGATTGGTCGGGGCGAGTGGATTCGAACCACCGACCTCCTGGTCCCGAACCAGGCGCTCTAGCCAGGCTGAGCCACGCCCCGATCCACTACAGTCTAGCATGAAATGCGGCTCGCTCCGGCGCAGGCCGCGTCCTCAGAATTTCTTCAACTCGTTGAGCAACACGGGCAGGCCGTGGCGGCGGTAGAGGTCCCCCAGACGCTGCTCCTCGGGCGACGGCGCGAGCGCGTTGCGGCCCGGAATCCAAAAGCTGCCGTCGGCGAACTCGACCTGGCTGACGAACCCGCTCATGCCCTCGATCGCGACCGGCTGGCCAGCCTCCCGCGCGAACTTCAACGAGACATCCTCCCAGACTTGGCTGCTGGCCCCGGGCGCGAGTTTCGGGCCGGAACTCGAGGCGGGCACGGAGCCTGCCAGGAACTCGCGACCTTCCCGATCCTTGATGATCCAGCCAATCTCGAAGTAGCTGATCGAGCGGTCCGATCGATTGCGCACTTCGATGCGTGGGGCGCGTGCCTCGCTCCCCGCGACGTGCGCCAGACCGCTGACGGGCACGATGGGGGAATCGGCCGGAATCTGGAGAAACGCGAACTGGCAGTCCCGTTCCTGGGCCGCGACGGCGGTAGAGCGGCCGCGCCGGATCACCTGCACGTCCAGGCGCGGGGCCATGCGATCCAGGCTTTCCACGATCTCGCGCTGGAGTCCCGCTGGGCCGCGCGCCTCCAGCACCGACTTGAAGTAGCGCCGGTCGCGGCGGGCCTCCAATTCCCAGATGGTCATCGAGCGGCGGGAACTCAGCCGGTCCGGGCCGTAGAAGGAAAGGTCGTCGAACAGGACCCCGTCCAGCGACACCTCGGCGAGCGGTCCACCGCCGGCCACCAGCGGCCGGAGCAGGCGCAGGTCGATGCGCACCGGGAAAGTCTCGCCAGGCCGCACGTCCAAGCTGGGAACCGCCACGGAACCTCTGCCGCCGGGGCTGAACTCCTGGGCCTGCACCAGCAGGGTCACGCCGCGAATGCGCCGCTGGCTCGAATTGCGCAAGGTAAGAGCGGTGTGCAGATCCAGCACCATAGCTCCGCCGCGGGCATCGGCCCGGGACCCGCCCGAATCCACCGACAGCGGTGCGAGCGGCGAATCGGCGGGGAAACTCACCTTGAGAGACGGAGGCGCCGGCTGCGCCCATGCGGAGAGCGCGGCGGCGAGCGCCACCCAGGCCGGCTTATTGCGCGTAGACATGGCTGATGGTCACCTGGCCGCTTTCCGAGTCCACATAGCGGGCTCCGGCGGCCTCTCCACTCACCGAATAGACGACATTCTCGTTGCGCGGCTGCAGGAGCGTGAATCCCCGGCCGTCTCTCTGGACGCCGATTCCCGAACTGCTGGCATCCACCACGAACTCCGCGGACGCAGGCTGGAGCGGCGGCTGCAAGCTCTGCACCATCCATCCCACGATCACTAGCAGCAGCACGGGCAGCGCCATGGCTGGAGCCGGCCAGCGCAAGCCACGCGGCTCCTCCAGCGGTTCGGGAACTTCCACGCAGCGGCCAGCCGCCAGGCCCAGCCGAATATTGGCTCTCATCTCGGAGGCGAGCGCATCCCAGCGAACACCGGCGGGCGTCTCGCTCTCCTGGAGGCGCATCCAATCGCGAATGCCGCGCAGTTCTTCCACCTGCCGGTTGCAGCGGTCGCAGCCGCGCACATGAATCGCGATCCGGAAGCGCGCGAGCAGGGGTACATCGTTCCCGGCATACAGCGCCAGCCTGGATTCGTTCGGGTGGGTCACGGCTTCCTCCTGGCCAGGTAGCGGCGGAACTTGACCCTGGCGTTGGCGATGTGCGAGCGCACGGTCGCCTTGGAACAATTCAACTGGCGAGCCACCTCTTCGGCGGGCAGCCCCTCGACGTCGCGAAGCAGCAAGGCGGCGCGCTCGCGGGCAGTGAGCACCCGCAAGCCGCCTTCCAGCATCTCCCGGCGCTCGGCCCGCAGCACCACCTGCTCGGGGCTCTCGGATGGCGAAGTGGCGACCGGCTCGGGCAGGCTGTCGATGTCGCAGAAGCTGACGCGGCCGTGGCGGCGCAGGTGGTCGATGGCGGTGTTGGTGGCGATGCGCGACAGCCAATGGGCGGCCTTCTCGGCGTCCTTGAGCTGGTCCTGCCGCTGCAAGGCCTTGATGAACACCTCCTGGGTGAGGTCCTGGGCGTCGGCCACGTTCCCGAGCATCCGGTAGATGAGCAGGAAGATGCGCCGCATGTTGTCGGAAATAAAGCGGTTCTGCGCCTCGAGCGTATCTCGGACGATCGGCTCGACGGTCTCGCTCATAATCGACAGTGCAATGCTGGCCATGCGCCTACAACAACTTGACGCGCGGGAGCCTCGGAACGTGGAACGCTATCCTGCCGCACCCGGCTGCGCATGCCATCCGCCCCCTAAGGGGTCTATTCTGAGTATAGGAGACCGGTCGCCCCCCCATGAAACTCGTTGAAGCCATGAGCCGGATTGGCGTCGAGACCGCCTTCGAGGTCCTCGCCCAGGCGCGGCGGCTGGAGGCCCAGGGCCGCCGGATCATTCACCTGGAAATCGGAGAGCCGGATTTCGCGACGCCGCGGCACATCGTAGAAGCCGCGCACCAGGCGCTGGACGAAGGTTGGACGCACTACGGTCCTACGCTCGGCTATCCGGAGTTGCGCGAGGCGGTCGCGTCCGACGTGAACAGGACCCGCGGCGTGCAGGTGAGACCCGAGCACGTGGCCATCGTGCCCGGAGGCAAGCCCATCCTGTTCTACTCCATGCTGGCCCTGATCGAGCCCGGCGACGAAGCGATCTACCCCAGCCCGGGCTTTCCGATCTACGAATCCATGATCCGGTATCTGGGCGCTGTGCCGGTACCGATGCCGGTCGTCGAAGAGCGCGGGTTCTCGTTCGATCTGGACCTGCTGCGCGACAGAATCAACTCCCGAACCAAGCTGCTGATCCTCAATTCGCCGCACAATCCCAC
>PMEV01000015.1 GCA_003154855.1 Bryobacterales bacterium | reverse complement strand
GAGGCGATCCAAACGATTCCCCGCCTGCGGGTCTTCCTCATAGACGGCCTCAGAGACCGCGCCAGGGGCGGCGTTCCGAACGGGGTGAATGAAGTAAAGCTGCGCCACGGCCAGATCGTACGCGAAGGCCTGCACACAAGTCTCACGGAGCTGCGTTTGGGGAAGGGCCACAAGACAGCTCGTGCGCGGTGGCACGAGATCTGCCCGGGACCGGCGCTCTTTATCGTCGGACGGGATCGCGCCAAGCTCTCCTATTTCTGGCGGCACACCTACGGGGCACCGCGCTCAGGGCCATACCTCGGTAGTGTTGTGAATCCCGACACGGGTATACCGGTGCACGTCGGAGACCACAGAATGCTCGCCTCCGACTTCCAGAAAGCGCGCATCGCAGAGGTGGTTGGCGCACCCGACGAACGCGAGGAATATGCAGTTCTCAAACCGCGGAGGCCGATCTACAGCCCGCTCTGGCAGGCCGACCGCAGCCGGATTCGACGCGTCGCGCCCTTGGACTTTATCGGGCGCTACATGTCCGGCTGGTTCGATTACGCGATCTGCGACGAGGCGCACCAGTTGGCCAACGACACGGCTCAGGGTAACGGACTGGGCACCCTCGCCAGTTGCGCCGAGCGCATCGTCATTCTCACGGGCACGCTGCTGGGCGGCTACGCCGACGACGTGTTCAACATTCTTTACCGGCTCGAGCCGGGCAGGATGGCGAACAAAGGCTACGAATGGGGCGCAGCCGGGCTGCGCGCTTTTTCCGAAACGTACGGCGTCCTGGAGAAGGTGACTACAATCGAGCCTGCCGACAATACTTGTTCGAAGGCGCGCGTCAGCAANNCTCCGTACCTATGGACGAGGCTCTCTCGACCGCGTACAAGACTCTCGAGGAGGACGTCAAGGCTGCCATCAGGGAACACCACGGCAACCACTCGGTGCTGAGCGCGGGCCTGAACGCATTGCTCCTGTACCCGGACCGGCCCTGGGGGATTGGCGAGATGTACGGCTACGAATACGATCCCGAGAGCGGGCAACGGGAGCCGTTCACAATCGCGCACCCGCCCGACCTCGATCAGAATTGTCTGCGGCCGAAGGAGCGGCGGCTGATCGAGTTGGTGAAGGCCGAAGTCAACGCCGGCCGGCGGTGCCACGTGTACGCGGTCTACACGCAGAAACGGGACGTGACGCGCAGGTTGGAGCGCATACTGGCCCAGCAGGGGCTCCGTGTCGCGGTGCTGACGGCCGATGTCCCTCCGGAGAAGCGCGAAGCCTGGTTGAACAAGAGGCTGCAGGAGCGTGTCCAGGTCACGATTTCCCACCCCAAGCTCATCGAAACCGGAATTGATCTGCTCTCGCACAACTGTCTGATTTTCTACCAGACGGGCTATTCGTTGCACACGCTCCGCCAGGCCAGCCGCCGCTCCTGGCGGATCGGACAGCGCAAGCCGGTGCGAGTCCTCTATCTGCATTACGAAGATACGGTGCAGGCGTCCTGCCTCCGGCTGATGGGCAGGAAGTTACTCGTGTCGCTGGCGATGGAGGGGAAGTTCACGACAGAAGGCCTGCAAGCGCTCGATGACGGGGACGACATCTTGACGGCCATGGCCCGGGAACTCGTCACGGAGGGTCAGGTCGGGGAACCGGCGGACGCGGTCTGGCGAAAGCTGCAGGAACAGCACGCNNGAGAGTTTCCCGGCAAGAACCGAACAGTGCAGCCCTGCGCTTGCGCCCGTAGCGGCTGTTTTTCCGGTTCCGGTTGCGGAGGCTCTGACCAGGCCGTCCCTCATCTTCGGCGTCAAACCGGCGTCGGCCGGGCTGTTGGAACGGAAAGCCGAACCGAAACCCGCCCCGCCCNNCCGAACCGAAACCCGCCTCGCCCGAAAGCCAACTGCCGCTGTTCTGATCACTGCTTGAACCCCCATTGGTTCACCTCGGAGTGCGGCCGGCTTTCGGGGACATCGGGAAGGCCCTCAAGATAGATGGCGTCCGCCCTGTGGTTCACGTAGGCTTCGAAAACGTAGTCGGGCCAGTACATGTGCTTTGGCCCGTATTTCATGTGCCGCTCGTAGACACCAACCGTCCGTTGCCCCGGGAAGGTCCGGCCGAAATACGCAAGCCATTCAGTGAGTCCAGGGCGCAGCACGACATAGGGGGTCGTGAACGCAACGTGCTCCGAGCCGCCCGGCAGCGGAGGTGGAAGTACCCGGACGTACCACAACTCCCCTTTCTGGCCGACGTACCCCGAGGGCACAGCGGCCCGGCACACAACGCCGGTGCCGATCTCACGGAGAACGGTCAGGTCTCCTTCGACGCCCTCGTGGGTATAGAGGCCCATCCTCGATTCCTGCATCGACCGAATCAAGCGCAGCAGATCCCGATGCATACCGAAAGCGGCGCCCACCTCCAGGACCGTGGTGCCGATAGTCTCTTTGGCTGGTCCCACGCACACATCAAAAAAAGCCCAGCAGGTGAAGTAGGACGTCGTCACCGGGCTCATCGGCGGGGCGCTGGGCATAAGGAGGTCCTCGGCGTTGGAGATGATCTCAACGAATGGCTCCATCTCGGGCAGCGCGGTCAACTGCTCCGACATAACGGACACTTGGTTTTGGGTGTAGACGTAGGCAGCGTGCGCCGGATGCAAGGCGGCGAGGTCCTCCTTGCTCGCCACCGTGCGCTGCAGTTCCTCGGCAGAGGCCCGGCCGGTCACGACATCCCCGAAGTTGACGACTTTCTCGTGGGATTGTCGTTTCATCTTCGCGACCAGCTTCTGGGCGATTCGGTTACCGCTCAGGCTGGCTCCGCGTTTCCACTTGTGGCCCACGTCCGGTTGCTCCTCGT
>PMEV01000308.1:854-2890 GCA_003154855.1 Bryobacterales bacterium | reverse complement strand
CATTCTCGCCGGGCCTATTCACGTTCGATGGGAAGTACCTGGCCGCCCAGCACGCCGATTACAGCTTTGTGGGGAAGCCGGGTCTGATCTCGGGCGTCACCACCACTCCCGCCCAGCCCGGTGAAGTAGTAATCCTCTGGGGAACCGGCCTCGGGCCTAGCAATCCGACCACCCCTGCTGGAGAACTCGTTACCCAGGCCGAGCCGCTGGCGAATCAAGTAACGGTATCCATCGGCGGGGTGCAGGTGAACGCGCAATGGGCCGGAATCAGCGGCGCTGGTCTGTGGCAGATCAACGTGCAGGTTCCCAGCAGCTTGCCAAGCGGGGATGGCTTGGTCGTCGCCCAAGTGGGCGGGGTACAGACACAGGGCGGAGCCTACATCACGGTTCAGTGATAGGCCCAAACAGCCACGTTTCTGTCTGGAGGAGACGATGGAACTCTCTGATGAAGACAAAAAGCGAATCCTTGAAGAAGAGCAACGGCGGTTGGCGGAAGAGCAGTTCCGGGCGGAAGTCCGCCGGGGGTTGGTCAGTGGGACCGGAGCCGCCGATTCTCTTCCGGCGAAATCGAAGACGCTAAGAGCGGTTCTGATTACGCTTGGCGTCGTCCTTGCCGTGTGCGTCGTGCTGTTCGTGATCGTCAATCACCGCGTGCCCGCCGGATCACACTCCGTTACATCTACGGCTGATTCTGCCGCACAACCGGCGCAACCCGAAACAGCGGATAGACCATCGGCGCTCAGCCCACCGCCTCCCACGACACTCACCACGGCGCAAATCGCTGACGGGGCCACCCCTTCCGTAGTTGTGGTTGAGAACTTCAACGAGGATGGCGAGAAGGCGGGTCAGGGCAGCGGCTACGTCTACTCAACCGATGGAACGGTCATCACAAACTACCACGTCATTCGCGGCGCAAGCTCGGTCACTGTCCGCTCCGCTACCAAGGAGAGCTATCGTGTGGATTCCTTGGTCGGTTACGACGTTCGACATGACCTCGCCGCTCTTCACGCGGAGGGCATTTCGGCTCCAGCACTGTCAACGGAGGACGCCCAACTCGCGAAAGTCGGTGACCGGGTGGTTGCCATCGGCGCTCCACTCGGACTCGAAAGCACCGTGAGCGAGGGCATCGTCAGCGCGTTACGGAATGCTGGTGATATGCGCATCCTTCAGACCACTGCCTCGATATCTCCCGGCTCCAGCGGCGGTCCCCTTCTCAACGAATACGGCAAGGTAATCGGCGTGACCGCCGCGTACCTGGTAAACGGTCAAAATCTCAACTTTGTCATTGCCGCTCAGCACATCACCCAGCTTTTGGCCCTCAAGCGGTCCATCAGCTTGGCGCAGATGCTCACAGAAACCGCCGTCGTGAATCCCGTACCCGGCGACACGGTATCGGTTCCGGCCCGGAACTCCGTGACGTTCAATATCCCGGTCGTGGGCCAACAGGGGGCGGTCTTGGTGGGCAACTACAGTATCCGCGGCGGAGTCGGAAATGATGTGGCCGTCTACATGAAAGCATCCGATGGCCGGGTGATCTTCGACAGCGGCAGGGTGAAGTCCTTCGGTCAGATCAAACAGCGCCTTGGGATGGGCGCCTACACACTCGTTTTCGACAATAGGTTCTCTGCACTCTCATCGAAGTCGATCTCGCCCAGTCTGAGGCTGGTATCTTTCCGCTAGTTGACAACGGGACCGCTGTAGCGCGCCCCGGCCTTCGGCCACGTCGGGAACCGGGCGGATGGTTTCGGCTGGTCCGCTCTCCGGTGAGCGTCAAAACGGAACGCTATCGCCACGGCCACTCGGACCGTAACGGGCGCGGCGGCGCTCCCAGATTTCCTGTGCGAATTCGCTCCGGCTCGCTGGCGGAGTCGCACGGATCATAGAAACCGCATCCGGCACGCTCATCGCGTCGGACTCACCCCGCATGGACATAACCGCGGTGAGCCACTGACCGAGACTCACCGCGCCCTTGCTCGCGGGATTGTACTGTAGCGTGAGCCTGCCGATTCCCGCGCGCCGGAGCGTGTTCGCACAAC
>PMEV01000308.1:0-834 GCA_003154855.1 Bryobacterales bacterium | reverse complement strand
CGTCTTCGTCCTCGTCTTCCTCCTCTTCCTCTTCGCCGGAGGCGACGGCGACGATCTGGTCGAGTTGGTCCTGCAAGCCCTCGTTCTCCTCCTGCAGGTCGGTGTTCTCATCTTTGAGGTCCGCGATTTCCTGGCGGTAATCCTCAATGGTTTTTCTTCGCGCCATTGTAAGTCTCCTTATTGGATTTGTGATCTGGACCTTACGCCGCTGGGCGTAGTCTTCNNAGGCTCTCAGCCGCAATCTCATCGGCCCGGTCGGAATCGCCAAGAACGGTTTGCGTGAACGTGACGGCTTTGGCCTTCCGGGACTCGACTTGCTCGCGAGTGAGTTGCTTCATGATCCACCTCTACCTAACCACGGCAAGCCGGCCCGAGTCGAGGAATAGTGGGCCGCCGACAATTAGTAGCTAGGGATCAGGGCGCGGATCGGGTGACTACAGTTCCCCCTGGCAACTTGCGCCGCAGCCGCCGGTGACGCTGGAGATACTGATTGATCCTCCTTCGCAGCCCTTCCTCCGCAAGGGCGCGGGTGTACTCGGTCATGCTCTCGTGGTAGTCGATGTAGCGTCGGTACAAGTCTTCCATGGGGACCCCCTGGCCCCGTTCGCGGGCGGCCTGAGCAATCCTGGCGTTAGGCTTGGGGCCGGGCTTCAGCCGGAACACGCGGGAGTGGGCCTTCACTACCAGCGCCCGGAACCCCTTCGGGTCGGTATCGTAGTAGGCTCGGTGCTTCCGCTTCAGGACGCGTGCCGCCTCCAGTGCGTCCTGGGACAACGTTTCTCTGGGGTCCCGCTTCGGCTCGTGCCGGGGCGGGACGGTTCCTTTCGGCTGGCG
>PMEV01000420.1 GCA_003154855.1 Bryobacterales bacterium | reverse complement strand
CGATCTTCTCTTCGAGGGTCATTCGCGAGAGCAGGTCGGCGACCCGCTGCTGGATGGGCAGGCGGGGATTTCGATAATCCGGCGCGGCTTCCTGTGCCAGGATTGAGCCAGAAACCAGCAGGGCCAACCCCAGACAGGCGGCGGCCTTCGCGAAACCGGTAGAGCCAGGGATCTTGTTCATGCGCATTTCACCTCTGGACGATTGTAGCCTGCGCCCGTGCTCGGAAGCGAGGCGCCGGGCCGAAGCCCGGCGGCAGCCCGAAAGGGCTGCCCCACGGTGGCTTTGCTAAGATGGGCGCATGTACGCGCCCAGGCTGGGTTGGTTCCCGCTGCCGGTTCTCCTGCTGCTAATGGTGGGGTGTTCGGAGGCGCCCAAGCCGGCGGCCGAGGCGCCCAAGCCGATCTCCGCACAGAGCGCGTTCTACAGGATTTTCGGTTCCGCGCGGGGTTGGGCGATGGACGCGCAGCCGCTGCGGGTGGCGGAAATCGACGTGGACGAAGTGAAGGCGGAGGGCGGCATGGCGGGCGCCTGGGAAGTCTTGTTCGTCTCGCAGAGTCGGGGCCAAGTGCGGCGCTACATCTATTCCGTCATCCACCGGCCGGCGCGGGATCTGCGCGAAGGAGTCAACGCGGAGCCTCCGGAAGCCTGGAGCGGACGCGGCGACTCGGAGCCTTTCCTGTTCCAGGCGTTCAAGACGGATTCGCCCGCCGCCTATGAGGTCGCGATGCAGAAGAGCGGCGACTATGCGAGGAAGAACCCGGGCAAGGAGGTGAAGTTCCTGCTCGAGAAGACCAGGCGTTTTGCCAATCCGTGCTGGCAGGTGTTCTGGGGCGAGTCGATCTCGGCGAGCAATTACTCGATCTTCGTGGATGCGGCGACGGGGGAGTATCTGGGGACGGGGCGGTAGAAGCGCGGGATCGGCTAAGACTTTCGGGCCGGCGACACGATATGTACAGAGAGCCAGCCAACTATGCCCACGTTGTCCTCCCGGAATTTCGGGCCAGTCGAGTATCAGGAAGAGTCGGTCTTCGAGTTTCCCGCCGGGTTGCCCGGGTTTGAGGAGGAACGGCGATTCGTGCCTATCGAGCACGCGGCGAGCAGGCCGATTGTGTTCCTGCAGAGCCTGAATCGGCCCTCGCTGTGTTTCATCACGCTGCCGGTGCTGGTGGTCCAGCGGGATTTCAAGCTGGCCATTTCGGCGGAGGATTTGCGGACGCTCGAGCTGGCGGAGAAGCGGCAGCCGGCGATTGGGGCGGAGGTGCTGTGCCTGGCCGTCCTATCGGTAGCCGAGGGCAAAATGCCCACCGCGAACCTGCTCGCACCCGTGGTGGTCAACCTCAAGACGCGGCGGGGCTTGCAGGCGATCCAGGTGGATTCGTCTTATTCGCACCAGCATCCGGTGCTGGCAGCCGGGAGGTAGGGCAGGGGTTGGGGAATACACCGGCGGCAAGACCGCCGGCGCTACCCGAGACCGAAGGCGGGTGGGCGGGTGCGACGCAGGATGCGAATACACCGGCGGCAAGACCGCCGGCGCTACCCGAGACCGCCGGCGTTACTGGTAGGCCGAATACTGCGGCTGGGGCGGGTTGAGAGTTAACGGGATGGTCTTCTCTTCCTCGGTGATGTCGTAGGTCTGGCCGAAGGTCTGAAAGCCTTTGGCGATGACCTGGATCAGGATCTTGCCCTGGGGGATGGGGGGGATCTTGGCGACACCTTCCTGATTGGTCCGCAACTCCCAGGTGTTACTGGTGCCCTTGGCCAGCTTGGCCTTCGAATGGCCCTCGAGCCAGCGCACCTTCACGCTGGCGCGCTCGATCGGCTACCCGCCGACATCCTTGACCTCGACGCGGAGCGTGGTGGTGGGGTGCTCGGCGGCGGGCACGGGCAACGCGGCGAGACAGAAGAAGGCGGCTAAGGCTGTAAGACTCCGCATAGCTTCGATTATCTCACGAAGCGGGCCGGCCTTCCCTCGGCCTCGAGGACGGCTTCGGCGGCGAGATAGCCGGAGAGCACGGCGCCTTCCATGGTGGCGGGCCAGCCGGTGCGGGTCCAATCGCCGGCCAGGAAGAGGTTGGGGATGGCGGTGCGGGCGGGTGGGCGCGAGGCCTGGAGGCCCGGGCGGGCGGAGAAGGTGGCGCGGGCCTCCTTGATGACGTGGGCCTTCAACAGGCGGGCCTCGGCAACCCGCGGGAAGAACTCGGCCAGTTCGCGCAGGGCGAGGTCGATCACTTCTTGGCGGGGCATGGGGAGCAGGCGGCGCGAGGCGCTCACCACCAATTGCACGTACTTCCCCTGGGATTTGTTGAAGGCCCACTGGATGGTGCGGCCCAGAAGCGTGGCGTGGGGGAGTTCGAGCACGGGGCGGTCGAACCAGAGGTGGATGCCGGTGATGGGCGAGTGCTCGAAGGCGCCGAGGTCCAGGCCAAGCTCGGGCGCCAGCGCGGCCACCCGCTCGAAGGGCACGGCCGAGATGCAGTAGTCGGCGCCCAGCGCACGGCCGTTTTGGATGCGAATACGTTCGACGGGCGTGCCGAGGTGGAGGGTGACGTTGGTGAGCCGGTCCGGGCGATAGAGCTCGCCGAGCGGCACGGCAGCCAGGCCCATGCGGGAGGATTCGGCGCCGGCGAGGAAGCCCAGCGAAAACACCTGGAAACCGTAACGGGCGGCCATGCGATCCAGGTCCTCATTGATGGCGCTGACCAGGATCTGCGCCCAGAAGCGTTCGATGGAGCGCGGAGTCTGGCGCTTCTCGCGGAGCCAGTCGAGCATACTGATGCGGTCCAGATCCGCCCGCCGGTGGCGCTCACGGAGGATGGCGAGGAGGCCGCGCGCGACCGCGAATTTGTCGGCGGCGCCGAGGAAGTGCAGTCCCAGAAACGAGCCCAGGCCCCGGCGCAGAGTGGACACGCGTCCGCCGGGCTCGACGAAATAGAATTCGCGGTAGAAGCGAATGCAGTCTTGGACGCCCAGGCGGCGGTACAAATCGAGCAGGTTCACAAAGCAGCCCAGCAGAACGTGCTGGCAATTATCGATCAGCTCGGCATCGCCGGGAGAGACCGGAAAGGAGGTGGCGCGGCCGCCCAGGAACGGGCGGGCTTCGTAGAGCTGGACATCGAAGCCGGCGCTGCCCAGGGCGGAGGCGGCGGCCAGGCCCGCCAATCCGCCGCCGGCTATGAGGACGCTGGGCATAGGCGCCCGTAGATCCGCACCAGGTTCTCCATCAGCCGCAGGCCGCAGTTGCCCTCCAAAGTGAGCATCGACTCGGGATGGAACTGCACGGCCTCGAGCGGAAGCTCGCGGTGGCGCACGCCCATGATCACGCCGTCATCGGATTCGGCGGTCACTTCGAGGCAGGCCGGGAAGGTCTCCTTGCGGGCGAAGAGCGAATGGTAGCGGCCGACTTTGAAGCGCTCCGGGAGGCCCTCAAACACGCCCACGCCTTTGTGGATCACGACGGAGGGCTTGCCGTGCATGGGATAGTCGAGCACGCCCAATTGACCGCCGAAGGCTTCGACCATGCCTTGCAGTCCCAGGCAGACGCCGAAGACGGGAAGGCCGGCCTGCGCGGCGTGCAGCACCAGTTGCGGAACGCCGAAATCGGCGGGGCGGCCGGGACCGGGCGAGATGAGAACGATATTGGGCGCGATGCGGGCAATCAGCTCGAGCGGAAAGCCGGCCCGGTAGGTGACCACTTCCGCGCCGGTTTGCCGGGCGTAGTTGGCCAGGGTGTGGATGAAGCAATCGTCGTTGTCTACCAGCAGCAGGCG
>PMEV01000102.1:189-19904 GCA_003154855.1 Bryobacterales bacterium | reverse complement strand
GCCCCTTTGGGGCACACGCAAGACCGCCGGCGCCACCTTGCGGGTCAAGCCTCGTGCTCGCCCACGATCACCGAGTAGATTCGATCCAGGTCCTCTGCGGAGTAGAACTCGATTTCGAGCCTGCCGCGCTTGTCGGGCTTTCCCGTGATGCGAACGCGCGTGCCCAGAACTCGCTCGAGCTCGGCGATGGCCGCTTTGACGTTAGGGTCCGCAGCCTCATCCGGGGACTTGGGTTCGCGGGTGGCCGTCATGCGCTGAACGAGGCGCTCGACCTGACGAACGGAGAGGCCCTGGGAGGTGGTTTTTTCGGCTACCTCGCGCTGAAGGTCCTCGGTGGGGAGACCGAGAATGGCGCGCGCATGGCCCATGGAGAGGCGGTGCTCTCCGAGGAGATTCTGGACGTCGGCGGGGAGCTTGAGGAGGCGGAGGGTGTTGGTTATGGTGCTACGGTCCTTGCCGGTGCGACGGGCGATGTCGTCGTGGCTGAGGTTGAGCTCGCGAGAGAGGCGGTCGAAGGCATGGGCGACTTCGATGGGGTTGAGATCCTCGCGTTGTATGTTCTCGACCAGCGTGATTTCGAGCAGGTGCTCATCGGAAACATGCTGTACCACGGCTGGGACGTGGGAAAGGCCGGCCAGCTTCCCGGCGCGCCAGCGGCGTTCGCCAGCGACGAGTTGATAGCGATCGCCGAAGGGCCGAACGACGAGAGGCTGAATGATGCCATTGGCCAGGATGGAATCGGCAAGTTCCTGGAGGCGATCGGGGCGAAACACCGTGCGGGGCTGAAGGGGGTTGGGATCGATGAGGGCGATGGCGAGATTAGATACGCCTTCGAGACCGGGCGGAGGCGGTGCAACGGGCTCGGCCTTGGGAGCAGTCCGATTGGGAATGAGCGCGTTGAGGCCCTTACCGAGCGCCCTGCGAGGATTTTCCGAGGCCTTGCTCATTGGCGAGAATCTCCTTGGCCAGCTTGATGTAGCTCTCGGTGCCCCGAGAGCGGACGTCATAGAGGAGGATGGGCTTGCCGTGGCTGGGAGCCTCGGCGAGGCGGATGCTTCTAGGGATTACGGTGCGGAAGACCTCTTCGGCAAAAAACTCCCGCAAGTCGTCGGCGACTTGGCGGGTGAGGTTGGTGCGGTCATCGTACATGGTGAGCAGGATGCCTTCGATGGCCAGCGAGGGGTGGAGGGTATCGCGGACATGATCGATGGTATCCATGAGTTCGGAGACGCCTTCGAGGGCGAAGAACTCGCATTGGATGGGGACCAGGACGGAGTCGGCGGCGACTAGAGCATTGAGGGTGAGGAGGTCGAGAGCGGGAGGACAGTCGATGAGCACGAAATGATAGGAGTCGCGCAGGGGCTTGAGCTTCTCGCGGAGGCGGAACTCGCGGTGGTCGAGGTCGACGAGGTCGATATTGGCGCCCACGAGATTCTTGTCGGCGGGGATGATATCGAGGCCCTCGAAGCTGGTTCTGCAAGCGGCGGCGGCGAGGGAGTGTTCGCCGAGGAGGGCGTCGTAGAGGGTGAGGCCGCCGGAATTCTTGCGCACACCGAGACCCGTGGTTGAGTTTCCCTGGGGATCGGAGTCGATGACAAGGACTCGAAGATCATTGGCAGCCAGCGAGGCGCCCAGGTTGATGGCGGTGGTAGTTTTGCCGACCCCGCCCTTCTGATTAGCGATGGCGATGACTCTTCCCAAGTCGATTGCTCCTGGTGGGATCACCACATGCTAACACGTTCGAGGTGGTGGAGGAAGGAAGAGGGATGGATTCTCGACGCGAAACGTTCCACGTGAAACATGTGTGGGTGCGGCTGGACCACCGAGGGCATCGTCGGCACCGTTCCACGTGGAACATCCCCCTCATTCGCGAGAGCGGGTGCCCATAACCAGGGACTTGCTGTCGCCCCAGGGGAGCCGAACATCTGGCAGCCAAAGGAACCCGGCTACCTGCTTGACGGATTCGCCGTCCTGTTGCCCTAGCAGCATGGCCACGGATGTTTGAACGAGCGGCAAAACCTGGTTCCAGCGTACGGCTCGGGAGACGACCCAGTCAAAACTGCCCCCGATGTCCTCGGCCCGGCGGGACTCCACGCGAAGGTTCGCGTAACCGCGGGTCGCCTCGCGGAGAAAAACAGCCTTGCGCCGATGAGACTCGGCCAGTACGAACCGGCACTCTTGGCGCATAACCGCCATGGGGATACCGGGAAAGCCGGCTCCGGACCCGACGTCGAGAACCGAGACGGATTCTGCCGGTAGGTGAACGGCGACGAAAAGCGCTTCGCAGTAGTGCCGAACCACAGCGTCTTCGAGCCGCCGGATGGAAGTCAGGTTCAGCACTGTGTTCCACCGCACCAGGAGCTCATAGTGGCGGTAAAGCGCCGAAATCTCCAGCGGGGACAGGGCTCTAATCGCCGAAAAGTAACGAATCAGCAGCTCCGAGAACTCCCTCTCATCGCTCATGCGGTTGGGCGAGGCGCGCCCAAGCTCAAATATACATCGAGGACGGCGATGGCGGCGGGGGTCACGCCGGGGATCCGCGCGGCCTGGCCTAAAGTGCGCGGGCGCACGCGCTCGAGCTTGCCACAGACCTCGCGCGAAAGCCCAGGCAGGCAGGAGTACTCAAACTGGTCAGGTATGGCCCGGCCCTCCGCCAGGCGCAACCTCTCGACCTGGCGTTCCTGCTGCAGAACGTACCCACCGTACTTCGCCTCGATCTCGATATTGGAAAGGACGCCGCGGGCCGGCTCCTCCCCCAACGCGGCAGTGGCCCAGGCCGCTAACAGAAGCGCCGAGGCTTCCGGGCGCCGCAGCCACTCGAGCAGACTGGGGCGATCGCCGTCAGCGAGCCGAACTCCCGGCACTGCGACCGAGCCGGCACGGGCGCGACGCAGCAGTTCCATCAGCCGGGCCTTGTGCTCCTGCTTCCTCGAGAACAACGCCCAGCGCTGGGCGCTGACCAGCCCGACGCGATGGCCCAGAGGCGTCAAGCGCTCATCGGCATTGTCGATCCGCAATTGAAGGCGAAACTCCGCGCGGGAAGTGAACATGCGATAAGGCTCATCGGCGCCCTTGGTGACGAGGTCGTCGATCAGGATGCCCGTATAGCCTTCCATGCGGCCGATGACCACGGGCGGCGAACCACCGATACCACACACCGCGTTGATACCCGCCACGATCCCCTGGCAAGCGGCTTCCTCATATCCCGATGTGCCGTTGATCTGTCCGGCCAGGAACAAGCCACCGATGGTCTTCACCTCAAGGGAATGGCGCAACTCCCGGGGATCGACCGCGTCATATTCGATGGCATAGCCGGGGCGAAGCATCTGGGCGCATTCAAGGCCCGGAATCGAGGCGACCATGGCCGCCTGGACATCGATGGGCATGCTGGTGGACATGCCATTCACGTAGATCTCGTACGTATCGAGGCCTTCCGGCTCCAGGAAGATCTGGTGACGCCGTTTGTCGGGAAACTTCACCATCTTATCTTCGATGGACGGGCAGTAGCGGGGGCCCATGCCCTCGATCTGGCCGCTGTAAAGGGGGGAGCGCGGGATCGCCTCGAGGAGAATGCGCCGCGTCTCCTCGGTGGTGTAGGCGATGTGGCACTGGATCTGGGGGCGGTCGATGCGCTCGGTGAGAAACGAAAACGGCGTTGGCTCCGAATCTCCCGACTGCGGCTCGAATTGCGACCAATCGATGCTGCGCCCGTCCAGGCGCGGCGGCGTACCCGTCTTGAGGCGCATCCATTGAAGGCCAAGAGAGCGAAGCTGGTTGCCAAGCAGGTCGGAGGCCGGCTCTCCATTGCGCCCGCAACTATAAGTGGCCTTCCCAATGTGAGCCAGGCCATTCAGAAAGGTGCCCGTGGTGACGACCACGGCATCGGCCTCGAGCACCCGCCCATCCCTGAGATAGACGCCGCGAACCCGCCGGGCTGAATCACCCTCGATCAGGAGCTCGGCGGCCTCGGCCTGAAGGATCCGGAGGTTCGGCTCGCTCTCGAGCAACTCCCGCATGCGGGCCCGGTAGCGACGCTTGTCGCACTGGGCGCGCGGGCTCCAGACGGCCGGCCCGCGGCTGGAGTTCAACAGCCGGAACTGGATTCCGACGGCATCGGTCAACTCGCCCATCACGCCGCCGAGGGCATCCACTTCGCGCACCAGGTGGCCCTTGGCAATGCCGCCCACCGCGGGATTGCAAGACATCTGCGCAATGAGGTCCAGGTTCATGGTCACGATGGCGGTCTTCATGCCGAGCCGGGCGCACGCACGCCCAGCCTCGCAGCCGGCGTGACCGGCGCCGACGACCATCACGTCGTATCGAAATGGAGGGCGCTTGGCTTGCATATCTGCCCAGCTTTTCCTCTATTCTAGGGAAGTGGCGCGTAGGGAGACAAACCCCAGTGGCTACGTATAAATACAATTTATTTTGAGGTGCCATTTTGAACGTTCTAGTTATCGGTAGCGGCGGGCGTGAACATGCCCTGATTTGGCGGCTGCGGCAGTGCCCCTCGGTGGAGGCTCTCTACGCGGTTCCCGGGAATCCCGGCGCCGCGGGCCTGGCAACGCCGATCGCGGCGGACACGCAGAATCCGGCCGAGATGGTGCGGGTAGCGGAGTCGGTGGGGGCCGACCTGACGGTGGTGGGACCCGAGGCGCCGCTGGTGGCCGGCGTGGTGGACGCTTTGCGGGCCGCGGGCCGCGCGGTGGTCGGTCCGGTCGCGGCGGCCGCGCAACTCGAGGGGAGCAAGATCTTCGCTAAGGAATTCATGCTTCGGGCGGGGATCCCTACCGCCGAGTACGTGACGGTAGACACGGAAGCGGATGCGCTGAAGGCTCTGGACCGATTCGGAATCCCGGTGGTGTTGAAGGCGGACGGCCTGGCCGCGGGAAAAGGCGTCATCGTGGCGACGAGCCGCGCCGAGGCCGAAGCCGCGGTCCACGGTCTGCTTACCGGCGAACTGGTGGGCACCGCGGGATCGCGCCTGGTGATCGAGGAGTGCCTCACGGGCGAGGAAGTGAGCTTCATCGTGCTGAGCGACGGAAGGAATGCGCTGCCGCTCGAGCCCACGCAGGACCACAAGGCCGCCTTCGACGGCGACACCGGACCCAACACGGGCGGCATGGGCGCTTACTGCGACTCCCGCATTCTCGATGCCTCGGAGCGGCAGTTCGCCATGGATCGCGTGATTGCTCCTGCGCTCGAGCAAATGCGCGCCGAGGGTTGCCCCTTTACGGGGTTTCTCTACGCGGGGCTGATGATGACCGCGGCCGGCCCGAAGGTGCTGGAATTCAACGTGCGCCTCGGCGACCCGGAAACACAGGCGCTGCTGCATCGCCTGGATTGCGACTTCGCCGAGGTGCTGCTCNNGTCCTGGCGGCGGCCGGTTACCCGGGCACGCCCCGGCGGGGCGACCGCATCACGGGCATCGATCAAGCCGAAGCGGCGGGAGCGGCCGTCTTCCACGCCGGAACGCGCAACGGCCAACGCGGCGTGGAGACGGCGGGCGGCCGGGTGCTCGGAGTAACCGCGTCCGGGCCGGACCTGGCGGGCGCTATCGAGCGGACCTACCAGGCGGTCTCCAAGATCCACTTCGACGGCATGCACTATCGCACCGACATCGGCCGCAAAGGCCTGAAGCGTTGGGCGGCGAGCGGGCGATAGAATAGTAGGTGGATTCGGGGACGTAGCTCAGTATGGATAGAGCGGCCGCCTCCTAAGCGGCAGGTCGGCAGTTCGAATCTGCCCGTCCCTACCAGCCCCCAGCCCGCCGGCTCGCAACAAATCGTTGACACGTTTGGGTTGGCGTGAGTATACTGCGGCATGTCTGATTTCGGGCAAGATCCGGCGCCGGAGGATTTGCAATTCCAGCATGCCGAGCCGCTGCCGTCGCAAGCGGCCGATCCGAATGTCCGGCGCTGCGTAATCTGCAAGACGCTGATTGGCCTCACCTACTTTCACGCGCAAGGGCAAGTGGTCTGCCCGATGTGCGCGCAACGGATTCAATCGGGCCAGCAGAAGCCGCCGGCGGTTTCGCTGGCGCGCGCGGCGCTCTATGGAGCGGGCGCGGCGCTGGCGGGGTGCATTCTTTATGCGGCGGTGGCGATTCTGTTCGATCTGCAAATTGGGATCATCGCCATCGTGGTAGGCGTCCTGGTCGGTAAAGCGGTGCGTGCGGGCGCCAGAGGATTGGGTGGCCGGCCGCAGCAGATCATGGCCGTTCTGCTGACTTACTTCGCGATTACGACGAGTTACATCCCGGTGTACTTCCATGAGATCGCCAAGAACCCGCAAGTGCTGGAGCACGCCAGGCAGAAGGCGGCACAGGACGCGGGCGAGACCACGAATCGCGAGGCCGTGAAGCCTTCGGGAGCGCGGCTCGTGGGAGCGATCGTCATGCTTCTGTTCATCTTTGCGGCAGCGCCGTTCTTCGGGCTGGCTACCGGCATTGGCGGCCTAATCACCCTGTTCATCATCTTCATAGGCTTGCAGCAGGCCTGGCGATTAACCGGGCGCGCGAAGATCCTCGTGATGGGCCCGTACGAAACGGCACCGGCGGAATGAACTGTCCCGGGTGCGGTAGCGATCTGTCGGAGTCCGCGCTCAGTTGCCCGCTTTGCCGGAGGCTGATCCACGCGCAGAAACTGGAGGATCTCGCNNTGCTGCCGGAGGACACGGTTCAGCACCGCACCATCGCCGCCCGCATCGCGGAAATCGACGGAACGATGGCGGGCGCGGTACGGCAGCCCCACACCGACTGGAAGAAGGGATCGGTCGGCGCCGGGGCGGCACTGTTGCTATTGCTGAGCAAAGGCAAATTCCTGCTGCTGGGCCTTACCAAGATCGGCACGCTGCTCACCATGTTCGCTTCGCTGGGCGTGTACTGGGCGCTGTACGGATGGGCGCTGGCGCTGGGCGTCGTGGTCTCGATCTACATCCACGAGATGGGACACGTGGCCAAGATCCGGCACTACGGGTTCCCGGCGAGCGCACCGATGTTCATCCCGGGCCTGGGCGCGTTCATACAGATGCGCGGGGTCAGGCTGCCACCGATTCCAGAGGCGCGGATCGGACTGGCCGGGCCGACGTACGGCCTGGGCGCGGCGGTGGCGGCGCTGGGCGTCTACTACGTGACGGGCGTGAAGATCTGGGGCGTGATCGCGCAGTTCGGCGCGTGGGTGAACCTGTTCAACCTGATTCCGGTGTGGCAACTGGATGGGTCGCGCGGTCTGCGCTCGCTTACGCGCACGCAGCGCGGGCTGGTGCTCCTGGCGGCCGCGACGTTGTGGCTGCTCGTAAGGAATCCCATGCTGATTGCGGTGGCGCTATGCTGCGTCTACCGGATGTTCACGCGCGACTGGCAGACGGAGCCCGACAACCGGGGTCTCGCGCAGTTCCTGGGCCTCTTGGCGGCTCTTTCCGCCGTGCTGATGCTCTCGGCCGGGAGCGCCTCGATCGCCGCGCAGCGCTGATTCCCTCTGTTTTTGGTTGCGACTTTCTCCGTCTCCGCCCCACCATGTTGTTTGGCGCTCTTTCGCACGCGCAGCGCCGCCGTCTACGGCATAGACGCCCACCTGATCGACGTCGAGGTGGATATGTATCCCGCAGGCAGCGCCCGCGATTTCGTGACCGTGGGCATGCCCGACACGGCCGTGCGGGANNGAAAGCCGCGAGCGCATCAAGTCGGCCATGATGAACTCCGGCTTCGGCTATCCGAGTAAGTCCGTCACCATCAACCTGGCTCCGGCCAATCTGCGCAAGGAGGGCGCCGGCTTCGACCTCCCCATGGCCCTGGGCATTGTGGGCGCCATGGGCGTGATCCGCCGCGCGAACGACTTCCTGCTGGCCGGCGAACTGTCGCTGGATGGCACGCTGCGCGCGGTGCGCGGCGCCCTTTCGATGGCGGTTTGCGCGCGACGAAGCGGAATCCAGAACTTCGTCGTGCCGCTCGATAACGCCGCCGAGGCGGCCGTGGTCGAGGGAGTGCGCGTCTATGGCCTGACGCACCTGGCCGAGGTGGTGACCCTGATCAACCAGCCGGAGCAGTTCGCGCCACTGGCGCCGCCCGCGCCTGCGCCGCCGCAAACCGAGAACACGGCGCCGGATTTTCGCGACGTGCGCGGCCAGACCACCGCTAAGCGCGCTCTCGAGGTGGCGGCAGCCGGCGGACACAACGTGCTCCTGATTGGGCCGCCGGGGTCCGGCAAGACCATGCTGGCCAAGCGGCTGGCGGGCATACTGCCTCCGCTCAGCTTTCAGGAGGCGCTGGAAACCACGCAAGTCCACAGCGTCGCGGGCGTGCTGGCGCCCGGCGCGGGCCTCCTGTCTCAACGCCCCTTCCGCGCGCCGCACCACACCATCTCGGACGCCGGGATGATTGGCGGCGGCGCCGGCATGGCGCGGCCCGGCGAGGTATCCCTCGCCCACCACGGCGTGCTCTTTCTCGACGAATTCCCCGAGTTCCCGCGCAACGTGCTCGAACTACTGCGCCAGCCGCTCGAGGATAGCTCGGTCACCATTGCCCGCGCCAACATGACGCTCTCCTTCCCCGCCGGCTTCATGCTGGTGGCGGCNNATGAATCCCTGTCCGTGCGGCTTTTACGGGGACACCACGCGGGAGTGCCGGTGCACGCCGGCCATCATACAGCGTTACCTGGGCAAGATCAGCGGGCCGCTGCTCGACCGCATCGACTTGCACGTCGAGGTGCCCGCCGTCCCTTACAAGGAGATGCGCGCCGAGGAGCAGGGAGTCAGCTCGGCCGAGATGCGCGCCCGCATCGGAGGCGCCCGCGACATCCAGCAGCGGAGGGGCCACTGCAATTCGCAGCTACCCACCAAGCTGCTGCGCAAGCTGTGCCGGCTGGACGACTCCGGCGAGCGCACCCTCGAGATGGCCATGCGGCGCCTCGCGCTTTCGGCCCGGGCGCACGACCGCATTCTGAAAGTGGCCCGAACCATCGCCGACCTCGACGAGTCGGACGCGGTATTCACGAAGCACTTGGCCGAGGCGGTGCAGTATCGGAGTTTGGACCGCAATTACTGGAGCTGAGGCGAGCGGGTGCGGGCGCGGACTCCGCGGCGCCACGCTAGACGGCGGCGGTCCAGCGGCCGCAGACCTCTTCGTAATAGCTCTCGTACTGCGGGATAATCAGCCCGGTACAGAAGCGGGTCTCGGCGGTGTGGCGGGCGGCGCCGGACATGCGGGCGCGCAGGGCGTCATCGGTGAGCAGCGAGACCACCCGGGCGGTATGGGCGGCCACGTCGCCGGGTGCCTCGAGGAACCCGTCCACGCCGTCGGTGATCAGCTCGGGGACCCCGCCCACGCGGGTGCCGACGGGCGGGACGCCGCAGGCCATGGCCTCCAGCGCCGCCAGGCCGAAAGACTCCAGCTCGCTGGGCTGCAACAGGACGTGCGCCAGCGGGATGAGGCGCTCGACGTGGCCCTGCTTGCCCAGGAAGGTGACGTGCTCCTCGATGCCCAGTTCGCGGGCCAGGTTCTCGGCGGGAGCGCGGTCGGGGCCGTCGCCCACCATCAGCAGGTGCGCCGGGACCTCGCGCCGCACCCCTTGCAGGATGCGCAGGCAGTCGAAGACGCGCTTGACGGGCCGGAAGTTCGAGAGGTGCATCAGCACCTTCTCGCCCTGGGGCGTCAAGGTCGAGGCGTGGCGTCGCTCCGGGTCGGGCTGGTATATGTCGCAATTCACGAAGTTCTTGATGACGCGGATTTCTCCGGTGGCGCCAAAGACCTCCGCGGTGGCGGCGCGCAGATAGTCGCTGATGGCGGTGACGCCGTCGGACTCCTCGATCGAGAACTTGGTGATGGGGAAATAGGATCGGTCGGCGCCCACCAGCGTGATGTCGGTGCCGTGCAGGGTGGTGATGAAGGGCAGCCGGCGGCCGTGCCGGGCCAGCATCTGGCGGGCCAGCAGGGCGGAAACCGAGTGCGGAATGGCGTAGTGGACGTGCAGCACGTCCAGCGAATAGCACAGCGCCACCTCCGCCATCCGGGAGGCCAGCGCCAGCGAGTAGGGCGGGTGCTGGAACAGCGGATAGTTGGAGACTTCCACCTCGTGGTAACGGATGCGCGGGGTGCCGGGGTCCAGCCGGATGGGGTTGGCGTAGGAGATGAAATGGACTTCGTGTCCGCGGTTGGCCAGCTCCAGCCCGAGTTCGGTGGCCACGATGCCGCTGCCGCCGTAAGTGGGGTAACAGGTGATGCCGATTCTCACGTACACAAGGGTAGCAAAGGACCGGGGCCAGCACTACTGTAGTGCCTGAAATGTGCGTTGAAGCGCCTTAGTCGTGTGGGGGGCGCAGGCCGCGGGAGACGGGCCCACACCTTCGGGGGTGGGCAAGCGGGACGCCAAGACGACCCCAATACGCTGCCAGAACATTTTTGCTAGACTCTGATTGGGTGATGTGTTCTACAATTGCGATGAGACACGTACTCGGAAGAGCCTGACGATATGGCATTTCAGTACGAGAAGGCACCCATCACAGAGGCGCTGATCGACATTCGCGCCGCCCTACCGGACGACGTGACGTTGAGCACGTTGGAAGCCCTCCACGGACAGGTCACGGAATGGTACCCGGAGAAGAAGAAGCGAATCGAAGTCGAGGGCCAGATCGGCTTAGAGGCGCCTCCTACCGCAAAGAGGACGGAGATGGGTTTTTCGTTCTCGAGCGTGGACGGCAAGCAGATCTTCCAGGCTAGGCTGGACGGCTTCACGTTCAGCCGTCTGAGGCCGTACGGGAACTGGCTCGAACTCAATACGGAGGCAAAGCGCCTCTGGGGACTTTACCGCGAGGCAGCGAGACCCCTGGAGGTCACGCGCGTAGCCGTTCGCTACGTTAACCAGATCGACATTCCCCTGCCCATTATCGATAACAAGGAGTACTTCTTGACATCTCCGGAGGTGTCGCCGAAGCTGCCTCAAGAGCTCAGCGGCTTCTTTATGCAGCTTCAGTTTCCGCAAGCGGACTTTGGAGGCATGCTGATTCTCAATCAGGCGGCGCTATCCTCGCGGCAACCCGACACAAATTCCATAGTCCTAGACCTGGACGTCTTCAAGGCCGATCTGCACTTGAAGCCTGACGACGATATCTGGCTTTTGCTGGAAACACTTCGCAACCGAAAGAACGAATTCTTCGAAGGTTGCATCACGGATAAGACACGCGCCCTGTTCGGGAAGAGGGAGGAGTACTAACGCATGCCACAGTTGGCCATTCATCCCGAGTCGCGCCCTCCGTTCGGCCTGTATCAGGACTTCGAGCGACATGACGAGTCCATTACCGCCCGGACCAGCGCCTTGGGCGTGCGCTTCGATTTCAGAGAGAGCGCCTTCTGGTCAAACGAGGTTCGCTTCTCCGATGCCTGGAAACGCTTACGGAACACAACGACTCTGGCGGATGGCTGGGACACTTACCAGGCCGAAGCTCCCAACGCTATCGCACACGACTTGGCGCAGCGGGTTCTGACGACACTCGAAGGTGCGTGGCTCGCACCGGCGCGCGTGCTGCCTTCAGCGGAAGGCGGCATTGCGATATCTTTCGTAGCAGGAGACCGCCGGGCGGAGATTGAGGTTTACAACACCGGGGAGGTTGTCGCCGCGACATACTCTTCTCGCGGCGAACCGGCAGTGTGGGAGCTGCGCGACACCGAGGACGCCTTGAAGACCGCCATCGCTAGCATCCGTGTACATCTCGCCGACTGAAAGACCCGAGAGGATGTATCGGCATGGCCGTCCGATCTTGGCCGAGTTCTGCCCGGACGAGCCTCTGTATCTTCGTTACGGTAGCGACGACTTCGTGGCAGGAACCCTCGACGTGAGCGTCCTCCACTTTCCTCGGGCTTCCGTAAACCGCGGCAGGCTGAGCGAGCCAGAAGACGCGCTGTTCTCGGAGACCGGTGAGTACAACGGTTTGGGCGTAATCGAACTGAGGGTGTCGGACCTTCCAGAGACCATCGCGCAGCCACAAGGGCCTGCCTACACCTTCTACATGGAGCACACGCCGCTCGATGACAACTACTCACACAGCGAGATTTGCTCAGAGCAGGCGCCATGCACAGGACGGCTTCGAACCCCTAGTAAAACGGTCAAAATGCGTTTCCGGATCGAGGTGAGCAGGATGCTCACGGCAGAGAGGATCAGGATCGCGGCCGTACGAGCCCGGATAGCCCACAATCCGACCACGGCATGATTTTGGGCTAGCTCCCGCGTGAGCTTCGATCGATTGGCGCGCTTTCTTCGCGAGGCCGAACTGGACACAAGGCAAGCGCCAGCTGTTTTCTCCTCAACGCACATTTCAGGCCCCACCGGCGCTACGCCGGAATGCGGAACTTGGTGCCGGCGCCGTGACCGGGGCGGGATTCGATGGTGAGGTCGCCGCCCAGACTGCGCACGCGGCGCTTGATGCTCTGGGGCCCCAGGCGCAGCAGGTCGAGCTCGTCCAGGGTGAAGGAGCCGCTGAAGGGGAAGCCGGTGCCGTCGTCGTCCACCGAAATCTCGATGGTCTTGCCGGCGTGCTCGATCGAGACCACCGCGCGGCTGGCTTTCGAGTGCTTATGCACGTTGTTCAGCGCCTCGCGCAGGATCTGCAGCAATTCATGACCGGTTTCGGGCGCCACGCGGACCTCGGTCTGCGCGCTCACGAAGTGCGTGCTGACTCCGGTGTCCTTCTGAAAGTACTCGACGATGCGGCGAACCGAGGTGACCAGATCGCTGTCGTCAACCTCGACGGGCCGCATGCTGCGCAGGAAGGAACGGATCTCGGTGACCTGGGAACGGCTCAACGCCTGCAGCTCCTTGAGGTCCTCGAGGGCGGCGTTGCGGTCGCGCTTGAAAAGCGTGCCCAGGATATCCAGGCGCACTTGCAGGCTGATGAAGGTCTGCAACGGGCCGTCGTGAAAATCCCCGGCGATGCGCTGGCGCTCGAGGTCGCGCACATGGTCGGCCTCGGCGTGCAGGGCCTGCTCCCGGCGGGCGCTCTCGCCGAGGTGCGCCTGCAACTGCTTCTTGTAGTAAGTGAGCGTACAGGCCAGCAGCCCGGCGATCAAGGTCACGTAACGGAGAGCGATGGACTCCGGAGCGCGAACGAACGCGAAGAAGGCGAGCGAGGCGGCCACCACGGTGCAGACATCGCCCCAGTCGTGATGGATGGCGGCGGAGACCATGAGGTAGAGGAAGAAGAAGGAGCCGAACCGGCCGCTCTGGTCGGCGCCATAAGCGGAAATAGCGACAAAGAAGGCGGTCTCGACGAACAGGCTGGCCAGCGAGACCTGGAAGTCGTCGAGTTTGTTCCACACCAGCACCGTCAGGCTGTAGGCGGCAAAAACGACGGCGATCGCGTTCAGGACGAGGGGCTGCGGCCGGCCGGAGAAGAGTTGGGCGTACAGGCAAGCCAGCGCGAACACCGCGCGAAACACGCTGCGCAACCGGCGCCACTCGCGCGGGAATACTACATCTCCGGCGGCCATGAGAGCTCTCCCGGGACCGCGCCGCTCTTTCTCGCGGTCCGGGTTACTATTCTATCTCCGGTACAGGAAGAGCGTATGGGAACGGCCTTCGCCGTCGTCTTCGATGGTTACCGTCTTCTCCGGCGTCCAGCCGGCAAACTCGAAATCGTGGGCCACGATCCGGGCGCCTTTCTTGAGCTGTTTTTCAAGCAGGGGCCGCACCCGATCGTTGGAGTCGGGCAGCAGGTACACGGTCAGCAGGTCGGCGGAGCTGTAGTCCTGCTGCATGATGTCTCCCAAAATGATGCGAGCCTTTTTCGCCAATCCGAGGCTCTTGATCCGGTCCGTGCTCTGCTTCCAGAGGCTCTGGTCGAACTCGACGCCGGTCGAATCGGCGCCGAACTTCCGGGCGGCCATGATGACGATGCGCCCGTCGCCGCTACCCAGATCGAACATCTTCTCGCCCGTCTTGAGGCCGCCCAACTGGAGCATCTTCTCAACCACCGTCTCGGGCGTAGGATAGTAGGGCGCCAGTTTTCGCGGGTCGTTCTCCTGGGCCAGGCACAACACCGCCGCGAGGGCCGGCAGCAGGCAGCGCATCTTCAGCAAGACCATCCTTAGGTAAGCAGTGTACCAGAATACGCCGGGGCTTACGGGCGGAGGAACTCCTGGGCCAGGAACAGGGCGCCATCCCGGCGCCGGGCGGCACCCACGCCGGCGAGTGTCACCTCCTTGTCCAGGATGTTCTTGCGGTGGCCCGGACTCTCCATCCAGCTCAGGACGGCGAAGCGGGCCGGATCGTCGTAGCCCAACTCCTGGAGCAGGTTCTCCTCGAAGCGGCTCCAGGAAATGCCGGCCTTGGCGAGGCGGTCCGGCACGTCTCCGCGCACCGGGTCGACGTGGGAGAAGAAGCCCCGGCCGGCCATGTTCGAGGCGTGGCGGCGGGCCACTGCGGCGAGGCGGTCGTCCCACTGCAACTCGGCCAGGCCGCGCCAGGTGCGCTCGTTATTCACGAGTTGAAAGACCTGCCGTTCCAGGGCGGCGAGCTGGGGATCGGGAGCCGGAGCGCGCGGGGGCTGCGCGGCTAGGCAAACCCAAACCAAAGCCAACGCTGGCAGCGCGCGGAGCACAGAGCCATTGTCGCGCACCCTGTTACCATGGGAGTAATCTCCATGGGCTACCACAGCTATACCATTAGTCAGGGACGGGACCGCGCGCCGGCGCGGGCCATGCTCAAGGCCATCGGCTTCAGCGACGCGGACCTGCGGAAGCCGATCATCGGCGTCGCCAACACCTGGATCGAAACCATGCCCTGCAATTACAACCTGCGCGAACTGGCCGTGAAGGTGAAGGAGGGCATTCGCGCGGCGGGCGGCACGCCGATGGAGTTCAATACCATCGCCATCAGCGACGGCGTCACCATGGGGACCGAAGGCATGAAGGCGTCGCTGGTAAGCCGGGAGGTGATCGCGGACTCGATCGAACTGGTGGCGCGCGGGCACATGTTCGACGGCCTGGTGGCGCTGGTGGGCTGCGACAAGACCATTCCGGCGGCGGCGATGGCGCTGCTGAGGGTGAACGTGCCGGGGCTGATCCTGTACGGCGGCTCGATCCTGCCCGGGCGGCACCGCGGCCGCGACATCACCATCCAGGACGTCTTCGAGGCGGTGGGCGCCAACGCGGCGGGACGCATGACGGACCAGGAACTGCTCGAGATCGAGAACTCGGCGTGCCCGGGCGCGGGCGCCTGCGGAGGCCAGTACACGGCCAACACCATGGCCACCGTGATGGAGCTGATCGGGCTATCGCCGATGGGCACGGCCGCGGTTCCGCAGGTCTATGCGGAGAAGGGCGACGTGTCCTTCCGCTGCGGCGAAGTGATTCTGGAGGCGGTGCGGCGGGATCTGAAGCCGCGCGATATCGTCACGCGGAAGGCCATCGAGAACGCCATCGCCGGCGTGGCCGCGAGCGGTGGCTCGACCAACGCCGTGCTGCACCTGCTGGCCATCGCGCGGGAAGCCGGCGTGCCGCTCGAGATCGACGATTTCCAGACCATCAGCGCCCGCACGCCGCTGCTCGCCGACCTGAAACCGGCGGGACGTTTTGTGGCCCTGGACGTGCATCGCGCGGGCGGCATTCCGGTGCTGGCCAAGCGGCTGGCGGAGGGCGGCTATGTGGACGGCTCGGCGCTCACCATCACCGGGCGGACGTTTGCCGAGGAGGCCGCGGAAGCCCAGGAGACGCCGGGACAGGAAGTGATCCGGCCGCTAGCGAACCCCCTCAAAGCCAGCGGCGGCCTGGTGATTCTCAGGGGCACGCTGGCGCCCGACGGCGCGGTGATCAAGGTGACCGGGATGGATCGCAAGGCGCACCGGGGCCCCGCGCGGGTCTTCGACTGCGAAGAGGACGCCATGCGGGCGGTCACCGCCGGGTTGATCCGGGCGGGCGACGTGGTGGTAATCCGCTACGAGGGGCCGTGCGGCGGGCCGGGCATGCGCGAGATGCTGGGCGTGACCAGCGCGATTGTGGGCGCCGGTTTCGCGGACGAAGTGGCGCTGGTGACGGATGGCCGGTTCAGCGGGGCGACGCGGGGCTTCATGGTCGGGCACGTGGCCCCGGAGGCGGCCAAGGGCGGGCCGCTCGCAGCCGTGGTCGAGGGGGATACGATTGCCATCGACATCGCCGCGCGCCGGATCGACATCGAGGTGGCGCCGGAAACGCTCGCCGGGCGGCTCGCGGTGTGGGAACCGCCTGCGCCGCGCTATCGCAGCGGAGTATTCGCCAAATACTGCGCCCTGGTGGCTTCCGCGTCGGACGGTGCGGTGACCAGAGCCTGAGGGTTCTTTACTGCACGTGCCGTTCGATCATTTTGACGATATCCGGCTTGCCGCGGGGGCCGACCACGGTGTCCGCCACGCGGCCCTCCTTGAACAGCAGCAGGGTGGGGATACTGGTGATCCGGTAGCGCATGGCGACGCCGCCGTTGGAATCCACGTCCACCTTGCCCACGCTGAGGCGCCCGGCGTATTCGGTGGCGATCTCATCCACCGCCGGCGCAATCGCCCGGCAAGGCCCGCACCAAGCCGCCCAGAAGTCCACCAGAACGGGGACCTCGGACTTCACCACGTCCGCGTCAAAAGTCGAATCGGTTAAAGTAAGTACGTTTTGACCCGCCATTTTCGATTTCTCTCTCCAAGTCTCATAGATGCAAAAACCGGCCCCCGGGGTTCATCCCGCTAGCCGCCGGTACAACGCCGAGTATTCGCCGGCCGAGGCCTGCCAGGAATAGTCCTTCCGCATCCCGGCCCGCATGATCTCGGTCCACAGGAACGGCTGCTTGTAAGCCGCCAGCGCGGCGCGCAGGGCTGCCAGCAATGCCGCGCCCGAGTACTCCTGGAACTTGAAGCCCGTCTCGTCGTCGACGGTGTCGTCCAGGCCGCCGGTCGCGCGGACCACCGGGACCGTGCCGTAGCGCAAGCTGTACATCTGGTTCAGGCCGCTCGGCTCGTACAGGCTGGGCATGAGGAAGATGTCGGCCCCGGCCTCGATCTTGTGCGCGAGCGCATTGTCGTAGCCGATGCGCACGGCGATCCGATCGGGCTGCGCCTCGGCCAGGCCGGTGAAGAACCGCTCCGTCCGTGGGTCGCCGGTTCCCAGCGCCACCAGCGAGAGATCCTCTGCGAGCAACTCCGAGGCGATCTCCTCGATCAGCTCGAAGCCTTTCTGTCCCGCGAAGCGCGAGACGATGCCGATGAGCGGCCGCTCGAGGTTCTCCCGCGAGAGGCTGCAAGTATCGAGCAGGTCCGCCTTGCAGGTCCGCTTGGCCAGCAGGTTGTCGGCGGAGTAACGGGCGGCCAGGAGAGAGTCCGTGCGCGGGTCCCACTGCGCATAATCCACGCCGTTGAGAATGCCGGTAAGCGCGCCGGCGCGGCTGCGCAGCACGCCATCCAGGCCGAAGCCCAGCTCCGGAGTCTGGATTTCCTCCGCGTATTTCCGGCTGACGGTGGTCAGGGCGTCGCTGTAGAGTAGGCCGCCCTTGAGGAAGCCCACCTTGCCGAAGTACTCCAGGCCGTCGGGCCGGAACAGGGCGGCGTCGAGGCCGATCTTGGGCAGGATCGCGCGGTCGAAGAGGCCCTGGTAGCCGAGGTTGTGAATGGTGAGGACGGTCTTCATGCCCAGGAAGGTGGGGTCGCTGGCGGCGAGCGTGCGGAGGTAGACCGGCGCGAGCGCGGCCTGCCAGTCGTGGCAGTGGATCACCTGCGGGCGGAACACCCGCCGCACCAATTCCAGCGCGGCGCGCGAGAAGACGGCAAAGCGGAGGTAATTGTCCGGATAGTCGCCGCTGGAATCTCCGTACAGGCCGTCGCGATCGAACAGCGCGGGCGAATCCATGAAGTAGTAGGGCACGCCGCGATCGGTGGCCTGATACAGGCTCACTGGGTAGGAGTCGGACCCCAACCAGATTTGGAGGTCGTCGAAAGCGCGGGTAAGACCCTGCAGGCCGGTCGAGCGGTAACGGGGCAGGAAAACGGCCACGTCCTCGCCCAGCGCCCGCAAACTGGGCGCGAGCGAGCCGATCACTTCGGCCAGTCCGCCCGTCTTGGCGAAGGGGGTTGCCTCGGAGGCCACCATCAGAACTTTGGTCATGGTCGGCGAAGAAGCTATCAGCTTCCAGCCTACAGCAAGTGGGGGAAGGATGCCGCTCAGGCCGGCGGGGCGATTTGCGATTTCATGCGCAGCGCGTCGAGCAGGCGGTCGTGGACGCCGACGGGAATCGGGATGGGGTCCATGCCGCGGTAGATCTCGATGGTCTTCTGGGTGGTGTTGCAGATCACCCAGCAGTTGGGGCACTCGTCCAGGTGTTCTTCCAGCTCCTTGCGCACTTCATCGCGGCAATCTTCATCGAGATACTCGTTCAGCTCGCTGAGAAAGTCCTTACATGTAATCAAAGACGTCTTCCCCTTTCCGCTTGAAATAGCGGGTCAGCTTCTCCCGCAGGCGCAAGCGGGCTCGCAACAGGCGGCTCTTCACAGCGGGAATCGAAAGATCCAACACGACCGCGGTCTCCTCGGTGGAAAGCTCCTCGATGTCCCGTAGCGCGAAGACGGCGCGAAACGCCGGGGGAAGGCTTTGCACGGCCTTCTCCAGAATCGACCGGATCTCCTCTCGCGAGTAGATCAGTTCGGGATTGGGATCCCATACGGCGATTTCGCGAGTCAGATTCTCCTCCCCGGTGTCAAAAGGCTCGTCGAGGGAGACTGAGGCGTCGGTCTTGCGTTTGCGGAGCTTCATCAGCGACTGATTCACCGCGATCCGCACCAGCCAGGTATAGAACTTGGAGTTGCCTTGGAAGTCCACCAGGTGCTCGTAGGCCTTGAGGAAGGTTTCCTGGAGAACGTCCTCGGCGTCTTCCGGGTTCTGTGTGATGTGCCGGGCTAGCCGGAAAATGTTCCTCTCGTAGCGGTTCACCAGCTCCGTGAAGGCCTCCACGCCTCCCTGTTGAGCCTGGGCGACCAAGGCCGCTTCGTCGAACTCAGTCTGCCCTACCCCTTGGATCATGGGAACACGCTCCCGGATTCATAACTTTAACACAGCGATGGTCGCACGACGGCTGCCGGCGGCGGGACGCCGGGCCGAAGCCCGGCGGCAGGGCCGAAGCCCTGACCCCACTGTATGTTACGCTGAAGTTTCAAGCGCTTATGAGCGAGATCAGCATTACTCTCCCGGATGGAAGCGTGCAGCGGGCGCCGGCGGGGACAACGCCCCTGGAGGTAGCCAGATCGATCGGCCGGCGGCTGGCCGAGGACGCGCTCGCCGCCCGAGTGAACGGCGAGTTGGTGGACTTGACCCTGCCACTGGAGGCCGACGCCAGGCTCGAGATCCTGACCACGAAGAACCGGGAAGCGCTCTCCATCTACCGGCACTCCGCCGCCCACTTGCTGGCCGCGGCGGTGCTCGAGTTATTCCCGGAAACCAAGCTGGGAATCGGCCCGCCCACCGATACCGGATTCTTCTACGACTTTTACCGCGACGCGCCGTTCACGCCGGAGGACCTGGAGAAGATCGAGGCGAAGATGGCGGAGCTGGCGCGGGCCGACCTGCCCTTCGAGCGCCGGCTCACGCCGAAGCCGGAAGGTCTTGCGCGCTACGCCAAGATGGGCGAAGAGTTGAAGTGCGAGCTGATCGAAGAGAAAGCCGGCGCGGTCTTCTCGGAGTACACGCTGGGGCCGCATTTCATCGATTTCTGCCGCGGACCGCA
>PMEV01000102.1:0-129 GCA_003154855.1 Bryobacterales bacterium | reverse complement strand
TCAGTATCCAGGAGCTGGCCGGGCCGGGTTTGATCTTCTTCCACCCCAAGGGCGGGACGGTGCGGCGGATATTGGAAGACTGGATGCGGGACCAGTACGTGGCGCGGGGCTACTCGCTGGTCTACACGC
>PMEV01000432.1:14655-20004 GCA_003154855.1 Bryobacterales bacterium | reverse complement strand
GTGAAGATGTGATAGTTCTGCGCGTGTACGCCGTGCATCGAGAAATGCTGGTCCCAGAAATCCATTTCCTTGTTGGGATGGAATTTCTCGATGAGCGGCCCGCCCGACATGTCCCCATCCACCACCACCTCGAAGGTGTCGTTATGCAGATCCGGGCGCGAAAAGTCCCAGTAATTATCGTAGGCCTCGTACAGAAAGTACAACCGGTTGAGGCCCTTCACCCAGCCCACCCGCACGCGCACGTCCAGGGTCTTGGGATCGGGCTTGGAGTGTTTGCCGGTGTCGTCCACCAGTTGGTCCGTGCCGACGACATAATCCTCCGGCACGATGGCCCAATCCTCCGTGTTGCCGTCGATCCGCGGGATCTTGTCGGCGGGGAATTGAAAAACCTTGAAGGTGACTTCCGGCCGGTCGATGGCCGCGGCGGGGAGACACGCCAGCCCCGTCAGCGCTGCGAGCAGCCCCCAGCGTCGCATCATGCGTTCCTCCACTTACTTGACTCGGAGCACCACCAACGTCTGGTCGTCGAAGGCCGGAGCGACCCCCGTGAACCCATCCAGGTCCGCGAACAGCGCGCCGACCACCGCTTCGGGCGGCTCGCTGCACACGGTTTCGAGCAATCGGATCAGTCGGCCGCGCTCGTATTCCTCTCCCGCCGGATTCATCTGGTCGGTGATGCCATCCGAGCACAGCACCACCAGATCGCCGGCCTGCGCCTCAATCACCGTCTCCTCGTAGTCTCGCTCCGGAAGCAGCCCCAAAGGCACGCCCTCCACGCGCGGCCTGAGAATGGTTCCCTCGCGGCAGATAATGGGCGGCAATGCCCCCGCGTTGGCCATGGTCATACGCCGCCCCTCGGCTTCCCACAGCAGCACCAGCAGTGCCAGATAGCGGGCGTCCACTTTGCGTGCCAGCAGCGCGTGATTCATGGTTCGCAGCAGCGCCGCCGGGCCTCGCCTCCGCGGCGCCACCGTGCGCAACAGCCCCGCCGCCAGCGCCCCATACAACGCCGCCGCCACGCCTTTGCCGCTCACGTCCCCAAAGGCGATCATCGACGCCGCATTCCCGTACTCGAAGAAATCGTAGAGGTCGCCACCCACCATGCGCGCCGGCCGGTACCCGATCGCCACCTCCAACCCCTCGATCTGGGGCGCCTCGGTCGGCAGCAGCGCCGTTTGCAGCTCGCGCGCCGACTGCAGGTCTTCGTCGATGCGCCTCTGGCGTTCCGCAACCTCTTCGTACAGCCGGGCATTCTCAAGCGAGCTGGCGATCTGCGGAGCCAGCAGCGACAGCATCCGCAGGTGCTCGTCGGTGAACCAGGCGAAATGGTCGCTCTCCAGGTCCAGCACGCCCACCACGCGGTCGTGCGCGATCAGCGGCACCGCCACCTCCGAACGCACTCCCTCGTGCGACGGTATGTAACGCGGGTCGGCCAGCGTGTTGTCCGAACGCACCGGCTCCCTCGAATCCACCGCCGAACCCGTGATGCCGCGGCCCAGCGGGATGTTGTCCAGGTCCACGCGCTGGTCGTAGCGCACGCTGAAGGCGTGCCGCAGGCACTGCCGCTCCCGGTCCACCAGCAGAATGCTGAAGGCGTCGTAGCGGATCAGCACCTTGATGGCGTCCGCGATGTGCCGCAACAGCTCCTTCAGGTCCAGGATCGAGGAAAACTCCTGCGACAGATGGCCCAGGATCTTGAGCGTGCGGTTCTGCCGGTCCACGCGCCGGAACAGCCGCGCGTTGTCGATGGTAATCGCGACCCGGCCCGCAATCAGCCGCAGCAGCGCCAGATCGTATTCGCTGTAGGCGCCCAGGCGCGTGCTCTGTATGTCGATCACGCCCACCAGCCGGTTCCGCGTCACCATCGGCGCCGCCAGCTCCGAGCGCACCGCATCCACCACGCTCAAGTAGCGCGGGTCTTTGCGAACGTCGCTCACCAGCACCGGCTGGCGCGTCGCCGCAGCCACGCCCGTAATCCCCTCCCCAGGCCGCACCACCAGCCGCTTCACGACCTCCTCGCGGTGCCCGATCGCGTATCGTATGCGCAGCTCCTTCTGCCTTTCGCTGTGCAGAAGGATGGCAAACAGCTCGTACGGAATCACTTTGCGGATGATCTCGGCGACGTGGGCCAGCAGCCCGTCCAAATCGGTGAGGGTCTCCGAGGTGGCGGCCGAGATCTCCAGCAGGAAATCCAGCAGCTCCTCGCGCTGGCGGAACCGCGTCGCGTTGGTGGTCCTGGGCATCAGCCTGCCGCCGCCTCGACGATTTTGACGCTGGCGCTGGCTCCGATACGCGTGGCGCCGGCTTCCACCATCCGCCGCAAGTCTTCGATCGTCCGAATGCCGCCCGCCGCTTTGACGCCCATTTCCGGCCCCACCGTCAAGCGCATCAGCGCGACATCGTGAACCGTCGCGCCCGCCGGGCCGAAACCCGTGGACGTCTTGACGAAATCCGCCCCGGCCAGCTTGGCCAGCGTGCAGGCGATCGCCTTCTGGTTGTCGTCCAGCAGCGCCGTCTCGAGGATAGTCTTCACCAGCGCCCCGCCACGGTGTGCCATCTCGACCACGCCCCGTATGTCGGCTTCGACCACCTCGTAATCGCCCGAGCGCAATGCACCGACGTTGATCACCATGTCGATTTCCCGCGCCCCGGAGCGAATCGCTTCCTCGGTCTCCGCCACTTTCACACGCGTGGTGTTCGCGCCTAGCGGGAAACCCACCACTGTGCACACTTTCACGGCCGAGCCCGCCAGTTCCCCCGCCGCCGTCGCCACCCAGTAAGGATTGATGCAGACAGTCGCAAAACCGTGCCCGCGCGCCTCCCGGCACAGCGCGACCACCTGATCCCGCGTCGCCTCGGGCTTGAGCAGCGTGTGGTCGATCAGCCGCGCGATTCCCGGCGCCTGGACCGCCACCCGCGCGCAGGAAGACAGGCGGTCCGCGCCCGCCCGGACGATCTCCTGCGTCTTCGCCGCGCAGGTGTCCGTGCAGGCCTGCCCACACGTTGAGCAACCGCTCACCGAGCGGCCCGTCCGAGCCAAAATCCCCTCGCCGATTTCGGCTACGAGTTGTTGAAGTTCCGCTGCGTTCACTTTGCGTATCGCTTTTCGATTTCGGTGATTTTCCGGAGGCGCGCCGCGTGCCTACCGCCGCCATACGGCGTAGCCAGCCAGATGCGCAGGACTTCTTCGCCCAGAGTCGGTGTCAGCAGTCGCCCGCCCAGCGTAAGTACATTGGAATCATTGTGTTCCCGGCTGCTGCGGGCAGTATTCTTATCATAGCACATCGCCGCCCGAATCCCCGGAACCTTGTTCGCCGCCATCGCCGACCCGATCCCTAACGCGTCGACGATCACGCCCCGCGCCGCAGTCCCCCCAGCCACCAGTTCGGCCACCTTCAGCGCGATATCGGGATAGTCCGCCGGCGTCTCTTCCTCCACGCCGCAGTCGCAATCCTCGAAGCCCAGTTCCACCAGAATCGGCTTCAGTATTTCTTTCATTTGGAAGCCGCCATGATCGGCCCCCAGCGCCACGGTTCTCTCCGCCGCCGCCCCCTCGACAATCTTCACGCCGCGCTCCGCCGCCAGGTCCCGCGCCGAAGGCGTCACGATCGCCCCCGCCGCCACCCGCAGCTCCCCGCTCGCCGGCACCTCCCGCGCTGTGACCACGCTTCGCAAGGTCTTATTGTAATGCAGTGGGCGGGACCGGCAGAGGGCGANNCCGGCAGAGGGTGCCCGCCACTCCCCACCTCGGGATCTTCGGTCCGCATGGAGGCATTCAAGTCCACGGCTAAGGCGCTTCGCGGCCAGGTGGCCTGGAGACATATGAATCGGCCGTAGCCCCTAATCTATGCGCGCTCACGTCGCCATGGGCAAGAGGCGCTAGCACCAGTAAGGTCGTCAGGTGACCGCGGAGCGTCGCCGACATCGGACGTCCTGTTCGCGCTCTTGTCAAGCCGCGTGGCTCGGGACGCGCCGGATTAGGGGTGAGATTCACCCAGATGCTGGGTCTCCGACGTCAGTTGGGATGCTTCAAAGCTGAAGGCATCGCGATAGTCATCGTAGGTGAAAACTCCTAGGTAGCTTCGATGACTGGCGAAAGTAACGCTTATGCTGTTCAGGGCTGAACGCGAGGGGTAACTGTTGTATGCTATCCGCGCGAGCTCAAGCGCCTTCGCGTTCCTTTGATCTGCTGGAAGGGCTCTGAGAGGGGAGTTCACAACGCCAATGCTCAGGAAGCGGCCGTTGTTAAGGTTGACGCGAATTTCATTGTTCCCAAGCTCTTTCGCGAGGTCTCGTTGAACCTTTTGAAGATCCTGCAGTGTAGCCGCCATCTCGTGAACGCCGCTACAGGAAACGAGGAGCGCCAATAGTATGACGAACCCAATCGCAGGAGTACAGCGGCGTGGCATAACAGTCTCGATCCTCCGTCAGGACGATAAACCCACAGGCCCGAGCAGCAGTGGTTGTTCCTTCACGCCGTTCGAATTCCGGGTCTATTATAGCCGATTCACAGAAGCCCGGGCACGCTGGATGTTCGACGATGAGCGCTAACCGGTTGCCGGGTCTGAACTGCGCCGTTTAGATCACGCGACAACAGCCCCGCGTGGGCGGAGCGCCAACCACTTGGCCGGATAAGTCGCCAAACCGCGAACATTTCACCCTGCGCGGCACACCGTCTGGAACAACGCATCACGCAGCGCCTTGCAGCTCAACTTAGGTGACCGCCGTATGAAGCTCGGGAACAGGCTCTCCGTCTTCGCGCAAGCCCTCAAGGTGCAGCTCAATGGCTCTCCAAATATTGCGTTCTATTTCTTGGACGGTCCGGCCTGTCGTGATGCATCCGGGTAAATCTGGGACGTAGGCCGACAGATTATGTTCGCCCTGCTCGATGACAATCGCGTACTTCCTCATCGCTTGTCCTTCAGTCCGGCCTGAATCAGGAAACTCTCGATCTCGGTTGTGTCGGCGGGTAAAGACTCTTTCCGTTCTCCGTACTCTTCCGAAATCAACCGGAACACAGCGGCCAGCTCAACTAGCGCCTCTTCCCGAGTCGGCATGAGCGCGTGGCATCCCGGAATTGCAGGCACCTCCGCTACCCATCCGTCGGGTTGATTTCGGTACAGCACCACTTTGTAGTCGTCGAACCCCATCCACCTCCAGTGTACCGCCTGCGCCAGCGTCTGGATTCTCCGCACAACGATAGATCCTTCCCGACGTCGCAGGGGTCCGAGATCGCTTCACGTGGACGCAGCCCGGACAAACGACATCTGATCCATTCGCGCTATTGTGGAACTGGAGCTTCCGTGATTCAAACCGACGACCAAATGCTGCTCGCGCAGCAATGCATCG
>PMEV01000432.1:14374-14648 GCA_003154855.1 Bryobacterales bacterium | reverse complement strand
CTCGAGTACTTGAGCAGAGATCTGGAACAACCGATCGCAAGCTAGGCCCACCCCGCCCCTAACTGATCCCCATCTTCCTCTGCATCTGTTCGAGCGTGACGCCTTTCGTCTCGGGGAACAGCAACAGCACCACAAAGAACTGCAGCGCCATCATCAGTGCGAAAAAGACGAACGGCGCGCCGCCCGAGCGTGCGGCCAGCATGGGGAAGATCCATGAAATGAGCGCCGCCATCACCCAGTGCGTGAAGCTGCCCAGGCTCTGCCCCTTGGCCCG
>PMEV01000432.1:2564-14369 GCA_003154855.1 Bryobacterales bacterium | reverse complement strand
CCCTGCGAGAACGCGAAGGAGGCGATGAAGCCCACCAGCAACCAGACCAGCAGATTCCGGTGCGCCTGGCTGAAGAAGATCGCCGAAACTCCCGCCAGGCATACGGCCGTTCCGACCGACCCCGCCAGCAGCAGCCGCCTGCGCCCGATCCGGTCGATGACCGACATCGCGATCATGGTGAACAAAAGGTTAGTCCCGCCCACCGCCACNNTGTCGTTCAGGTAATACAGGATCGCGTTAATGCCCGAGAGTTGGTTGAACATGGCGAGCGACACCGCGAGTAATATCGGCACGCGGTACTTACTGGTAAATAGAGGCTCCTCGCCGTGCCCGTGCTCCGCGTCAATCGACTCCACGATCTCCCGCAGGTCCTCGCCGGCGTTCTCCTCGCCGGTCAGGCGCAGTACTTCTCCGGCCTCCGCCAAGCGGCCCTTCTTCACCAGCCAGCGCGGGCTGCGCGGGATGAAAAACAGCATCAGGAAAAAGAAGGCCGACGGCACCGCCGCAACGCCCAGCTTCCAGCGCCACTCCAGCGGCCCGAATCCCAACTGCCCGATGACGTAGTTCGATAAGTAGGCCGCCAGAATCCCGGAGACCACGTTAAACTGGAAGAAGCCCACCAGCCGCCCCCGCCATTTTGCCGGCGCCACCTCCGCGATGTACATCGGCCCCAGCACCGAGGAGCCGCCGATGCCCAGCCCTCCCACAAAACGTGCCAGCACCAGCCAGTGCCAGTTCCACGCAAACGCGCAGCCCAGCGCCGAAACGAAATACAGAACGGCCATGATTCGCAGGCTGTCGCGCCGGCCCCAGCGGTCGCCCGGAATTCCGGCCAGCATGGCCCCCACGATGGTGCCCCACAGCGCGATGGACACTGTAAGTCCCAGCGACGCCGGCGAAAGATGATACTCGATGCTCAGCGCGCCCGTGACGCCCGCGATGACCGCAGTGTCGAATCCAAACAGCAGACCGCCCAGCGCCGCCACCACCGTGCTCTTCACAAGCGCCGAGTTCAAGCCCACGAATCCTCCTTGGTGAAGCGAGCGCCCGCTAGTCTTCGTCCGGCGGCGGCGCCTCGTTGGTCTCTCCGAGATCCGCCGCGCGGTTCTCGAACTTCGTCCACTGCCGCAGGAAGACCAGGTTGATCTTGCCGGTGGGGCCGTTCCGCTGCTTGGTGAGCAGCAGCTCGGCCGTGCCGCGCAAATCCTCCCGGTCCGGCTTGTAAACTTCCTCGCGGAAGATGAACGCCACCACGTCGGCATCCTGCTCGATGGAACCCGATTCGCGCAGATCGCTGAGTTGCGGGCGGTGATCCCCCTGCCGGATTTCGGGAGCCCGGCTCAACTGCGAGAGCACCAGCACCGGCACCTCCATCTCCTTGGCCAGCATCTTCATGCCGCGCGAGAGCGTGCTGATTTCCTGGTTGCGGTTCTCGAAGCGGCCGCGCCCGCTCATCAATTGCAGGTAATCGATCACCACCAGGCCCAGCCCCTGCTCGACTTTGAGCCGCCGCAGCTTGGCGTGGATATCCATGAGGTTCGCGCCCGCGGTGTCGTCGATATACAGCGGCGCTCCCGCCAGTTGCACCAGCGCCGTCTGCAAGTGGTGGCGCTCGGTCTGGTTCAGGAAGCCCGCCCGGAACTTCTGGCTGTCCACTCGCGCCGCCGCGCACACCATGCGCGTGAGCAGCGATTCCTTGGACATCTCCATCGAGAACACCGCCACCGTCTGCGGGTTCTTGGCCGTCGCCACGTGCTGCGCGATGTTCAGCGCCAGCGCCGTCTTCCCCATCGCCGGACGCGCCGCCAGGATAATCAGCTCTCCCGGATGGAACCCCCCGGTCATCTCGTCCAGCTTCACGAACCCGGTGCTGATCCCCTTGATCCGCTTGCTGGGGTCCAGGAAGGCGTTGATCCCGCCCTCGTACTCCTTAATGATGTCCTCGGGAGACGCCAGGCCCGCCTTCCCGCGCAGGTCGTTCAGCTTAAGCAGCGAGTCTTCCGCACACGCCAGGATCTCTTCCGGCTCCTCTTCCCCGATCAGGCACCGGTCGATCAGCTTCTGCGACGTGAAGATAATGCGCCGCAGCAGCGCCTTGTCCCGCACGATGCCCACGTACCCATCCACATTCGAGGTGCGCGGGAGGCCGTCGTCGAGCGAAATGAGGTAGGTCAGCCCGTCGCAGGATTCCAGTTGACCGTGCTTCAGCAGTTCGTTAGCGACGCTGACGCGGTCCACCCGCTCCCCGCGCTCGTGCAGGTCCATCATGCGGATGAAGATGCGTTTGTGCTTCTCGAGCGCGAAGTCGTCGGCCTGCAGCGTGCCCGCCACCTGCACGAACAAGCTGTCATCGAGCATGATCGAGCCGAGGACGAAGCGCTCGGCATCCAGATTGACGGGAAGCCCTTTATCCAGTGCGAGGTCTGTGCTTGGCATTAGGCGACTCCCCATTTAACCCGGCTTTGCGCCCGCGTGACAACAAATATTTTCGGGCTGTGCTTTGTGCGGTTTAGCCTGTGATGGAAGCTGTGGACAACTTTTCCGCCGCCGATCGGCGGAAGTGCGTCAGGACAAAGCCCTCCGCCGGACACGGCCGCGGCTTTTCCACAGGCAGGCAAAAACAAAACCCTCCTAGAATGGTTTTACACCATTTTTGGCCCGTTGGAAAGCCCGCTCCCGCGCTTTTCACATCCTCCCATCAGCGGGTGGTGCTGTGGGGCCCTACTCCTTCAGTTCGACGATGGTCGCGCCCGCGCCGCCTTCGCTCTGCGGTGCGGCGTAGAACTTCGCAACGCTGGGGTGCTCGGCCAGCAGTTCCGCGACCACTTTCTTCAGCACGCCCATGCCGTGTCCATGCACGATCCGCAAGCGGTTCACCGACGCCAGCACCGCGCTGTCCAGAAACTTGTCCACCCGATCCCGGGCCGCCTCCGCGCGCTCGCCGATCAGGTTGATCTCCTGCATGCTCACGTAGCCCTCCGGCCCCGCCGGCTTGAACGAAACGTTCTTCGGCAGCTTCGCCCCCTCGCCCGCGCTGGGCAGCACCTCCAGCACCTCGTCCAGCCACACCTGCATCTTCAGGAATCCGGCTTCCACCTCAATCCGGTCCGCGCCGATCAGCCGCCGCACCCGCGCCGGCTCCCGCACGCCTTTCAACCGCACCCGCGCCCCTTCGACGATCTTCAGCGGCTCCAGCGGGTCTCCCCTGGTCGAGAGCACCGCCGACTCCATCTCCTCCCGCAGTTCCCGCTTCACCTTCGCCACGCTGCGCTGCGCCTGCGCAACCGCCTTCTTCTCGCCGCCGGCGGAGCCGATCTTCCCCAGCGTCTCCTGGGCCTGCGCCTCGAACCGCTCCAGCACCAGCTCGCACTGCCGCTCCAGTTCCCGGATCTTGGCGGCTTCCTTCTTCGCCCATTCCTCGGCCACCGCCTTCTCGCGCGCCGCCAGCCGCTGGCGCTCCGTCTCGAGCCCCGCCTGAAGTTCGGCCACCTCTTTCAGCCGGCGGTCCAGCTCGCTCAGGAATCTCCCCAGATCTCGCTCGCGCGTGCTGAGCGCGGCCCGCGCCCTCTCCAGCAGCGCCTGCGGCATTCCCAGCCGCCGCGCGATGTCGATGCCCGCCGACTTGCCCGGCGCACCCAGCCGCAGCACGTAGGTCGGCTCCAGCGTTTCCTCGTTGAACCCCATCGAGCCGTTCAGCACGCCCTCCGTATTCGCGCCGTAAATCTTCAGCGCCAGCAGGTGCGTCGAGGCGAGCGAGAACGCGCCCGACGTCCGGCAGCGGTCCAGGATGGCCACGCCCAGCGCGCCGCCCTCCTCCGGGTCCGTCGCCCGGCCCAGCTCGTCCAGCAGCACCAAAGAATCCGGCGTCACCTGGCTGACGATATCCCGCACCCGCGACATGTGCGCCGAAAACGTGCTCAAGCTCTCCTGGATGGACTGCTGATCGCCCAGATCCGCCAGCACCTGGTCGAAGAACGGGAACTCCGAATCCGCGCAGGGCACCGGCAGCCCCGCCTGCGCCATCAGCGCCAGCAGCCCCACCGTCTTGAGGGTCACCGTCTTTCCGCCGCTGTTCGGCCCGCTAATGAGCAGCGTGCGCGTGCCGCCTTCCAGCACCAGGGAAACCGGCAGCACCTGCTTTCGCTGCCGCCGCAGCACATCCTCGAGCAGCGGATGCCGGGCCTCCCGCAGCGCCAGCCGCCGCGTCTCGCCATCGCTGAATCGCGGAATCGTGCAATTGAACTCCACGGCGAACTCGGCCTTGGCGAAGAGTATCTCGAGTTCGCCCAGAATCCGTATCGTGCGCCCGATCGCCTCCCCGTACTCCCGCAGCCGTTGTGTGAACTCGAGCAGGATGCGGTGCACCTCCCGCATCTCTTCCTCGGTCAGCCGCACCAGCTCGTTGTTCAGCTCGATGGTCTCCAGCGGCTCGACGAACAGCGTGTGCCCCGTCCCGCTCGCCCCGTGGATCACCCCGTCGATCTTCCGCCGCTGCCCCGCAATCACCGGCACCACGAAGCGCTCGTTGCGCAGCGTCACAAACTCCTCTTGCAGCACGCCTTCTTCCCGGTGCGCGCGGAGGAAGCGCTCCAGCGAACTCTGTATCTCCTGCTTCTGCCGCTCCATGTCCCGCCGCAACCGCCCTAGCAGCACGCTGGCATGATCGGCCACCGAGCCGTCCGGCAGAATCTTCCCCGCCAGGTCCCGCAGCAGCGACCGGAACTCCCCCATCGCCGCCGCCCGCGCTCCCAGCTTCGGGAACCGCGCCGCCACCGCCAGCAGCACCGACCGGATATCGGTGGCCCGGTCCAGCAGGCCCATGAGGTCCAGAATCTCCTTCGCCTCCAGCGACGCCCCCTCGATCCGCAGCTTCGCCAGCGACTCGGTGGTGTCCTCGATTCCGCTGAAGCGTATCCGCACCGCCGCGCCTCGCGAGGCGGGCTGCGGCCGCGCCGCCGTATCGAGGTACTCCTTGGCCTCCGCCGTCTCGCGCAGCATCTGCTCCACCTGCGCCCGATCGTCGCTGGGCTCGACCTTATCCAGCTCCGCCTGTCCCAGCGGGCTCGCGATGTACCGCCTCAGCAGCTCCTTGAGACTTGCAAACTCCAGGTAATCGCCGCTCGTGTTCATTCTTCGGCCGCCCCTTTGACATGCAACCTTACCTTATAGATGGAGCTCCGTGCCGTCACGTACAGCGTCTTGAAGTCCGCGTCTCCGAAGGCGCAGTTCGACGGCGTCTCCGGAATGTTGAACTTCTCGAGCGGCTTCCCTTCCGCGCTATATACGGCCACCGCCTGCGCGGCGATGTAGAGGTTCCCTTTCTCGTCCACCTTCATCCCATCCGGCGCTCCCTCGATCCCCTCGATCAGCACCCGCTCGTTGGACGCCTTCCCGTTCTTGTCCAGGTCGTAGGCGCGCACGTTGCGTTCGTCGGTGTTGTCCACGTAGAGAATCTTGCCGTCCGGCGAAAGCGCCAGTCCGTTCGACCGGCCCTGGGGCTTCGCGACCAACTCCAACTGCCCCTTCGGCGAGATGTGGTACACGCCGAAAAAGTCCAGCTCGCGGGTGTCCATTTCCTTGCCGAACGCCGGGTCGGTGAAGTATACCTTNNCCTGCGCGTCGAACGCCAGCCCGTTGGCGCCGTTGCTGGACTCCCGAAACACCGCGGTCCCTCCTCCGGGCGTGAGCTTCATGATCCTGTTATTCGGAATGTCGCTGAACAGCAGGAAGCCCTCCCGCGACCACACCGGCCCTTCCGTGAACTTGAACCCGGAGGCAATTTTCGCGACACTCCCCTCCGGGAATTCCTGTCCCAGAAGCACACCGCAAACCGCCAACATCCCAACCAGAAGTCGCATCGTGACAGTCATTGTACCGATTACCCACCCCCCGGCGGCGCGCGATAATGGGGTCCACGTCATGCGCCGCCTCTTACAACTCCTGACCGTGCTCTTCGCCACCGCGATCGCCCTCGCCCAGCCCGCGCCCGCCAAACCGGCTGCCGACCTCTGGGCGCCGCTCCAGTTCCTCCTTGGCGATTGGGTTGGCGAAGGCAACGGGGCTCCCGGGCAAAGTGCGGGCGGCTTCTCATTCCAGCCCGACTTGCAGCGCCAGATTCTGGTAAGAAAGAGCCGCGCGGAGTATCCGGCCACCAAAGACCGCCCGGCGTTCGCCCACGACGACCTGACGATCGTCTACCCCCAGCCCGGAACCGGCCGGCTCCGCGCCATCTACTTCGACAACGAGGGACACGTCATCAACTACACCGTGGAAGTCTCCGGCGATCGGAGCACGGTGCAGTTCGTGAGCGACCCCTCGGTCTCCGGTCCGCGCTTCCGGCTGACCTACCGGCGCACTGGCGAGGACACGCTCGCCATCCAGTTCGAGATTTCAAAGCCCGGCCAGCCGGATTCGTTCGCGCCCTACATCCAGGCCGGCGCGCGGCGCAAATCCGCCCGCTAACCGGCCTTCACCGCCCCCACTTTCGCTCGTAGCGGCCCATATACACGGCCTTCTCCAGCACATGGCTCCCGAGCGCCTGATCGAGGTCGGCCCGCTTGGCGCCGGCGTGCAGGTCCAGCTTTTCGATGTCCAGCGCGAACAATCTGAAGTAGTAGCGGTGGGGTCCATGGCCCTTGGGCGGCGCTGGGCCGCTGTAGCTGGACTTGCCGAAATCGTTGGTCCCACTCTCGCCCACGCGTTCCGGCTTGACCCCCTGCGCCAGTTCATGCACCGACGCCGGGATATTCCACAGAAGCCAGTGATTCCAGGTGCCCGAGGGCGCGTCCGTGTCGTCGAAGATCAAGGCAAAGCTTTTCGTATTCGGGGGCTCGCCGCTCCACTCGATTTCGGGTGAGAGATCGGCGCCCTCGCAGGTATGAAGTTTCGGGATCGTGCCGCCTTCCGGGAAAGCGGTCGAGAACAGCTTGAAGAATGCCATGCCAGCCTCCTTCCGGAGCTGAAATGCCGTGCACGGCGCGAGCGGCGGCTTCCGCCTCGTCCACGCCGAGCTACCAGTGAATATGATACACCCGGTCTTTGCGAATGCACTCTCGGCCGGGATCAGCCTGCTTTCGGCCCTTCCAGGACGCAGATATCGCTCAGGTTGCGGTAGTCCTCGGCGTAGTCCAGGCCGTACCCCACCACAAACTCGTCCGGGATCTGGAAGCCCACATAGGCCACCTCGACCGGGCGCAATCGGCGGTCCGGCTTGTCGAGCAGCGCGACGATGCGCAGGGAGCGTGGCCGCCGCTGCCCCAATACATGCATGAGGTAGTTCAGCGTGACGCCGCTGTCGACGATGTCCTCCACCACCAGCACGTCGGCCCCCTCGATCGAAGTGTCCAGGTCCTTGGTCAGCTTGACCTCGCCCGAACTGGTCTTGCCCTTGCCGTAGCTCGAGATGCCGATGAAATCCAGGCGCGCCTGGCACTTCATCGCGCGCGCCAGATCCGCCAGGAAAAAGCAAGCGCCTTTCAGGATGGCCACCAGGTACACCGGACCCTCCGGATAATCCCGGTCGATCTGCGCGCCCAGTTCGCGGATCCGCGCCTGGATCTGCTCGGCGGACAGGAGCACGCGCAGGGGCGCTTGGGTCATCCCCCCGATTGTAGTACGATGGGCGTGAGCGGCGGACTCCCCGCCGCAAAGTCGCGGGATGCGGTCGCGGGCCGTCTCCCCGAGAGGAGTCCGTTGCCCGAGAAAGCGCCACCCATCGCGCCGCTCGCCGCGGCCCACGCGGCCGAGTCGAAGAAGGCGCTCGACATCCGCGTTCTCGACCTTCGCGGGATCAGTTCCTTCACCGATTACTTCGTGATCTGTTCCGGGGCCAACCTCCGGCAGATTCAGGCCATTAGCGACGAGGTCGAGCTCCAGCTCAAGAAGCGCGGCGAGACTGCGCTGGGCATCGAGGGCTACGACCGGGCCGAGTGGATACTGGCCGACTACGGCGACTTCATCGTCCACATCTTTTCCCAGCCCGCGCGCCAGTTCTACGACCTGGAACGGCTCTGGCGCAACACCAAGCCAATGCCGCTCGAATCGCCGGAGGCCTGAGCCTTCTATTCCGACAGCGCCGAGACCAGCGCGCCCCTGGCTGTCGCGTTAAGTGGCTCGGCTGCTAGCTTGACCTCCGAAAGCGGCACCGGGAACGGGCTTTGCTTGAGCGCCTTTTCGAAGCGGCCCAGGAAGCCCTTGGCCAGCGTGGTTCCGCCGCTCAGTACCAGGGGCACCGGCCGGTCCAGCTTGGGTAGCGCCGTGCTCTCCGAAAAGGCGCGCGTCATGGCTTCCACCAAGCCCCGAATCATCTCGTCGTAGTACACCGTCAGAGCGTACTCGATCTTGTTGCCGGGCGTCCCGTTGAATCGAAAATCCTGCTCCTTGAAGAGCCGCACCCGCGTGGCCACCTCGCCCGCCGCCGCGGCCGCTTGCGTATCCACGAAATCCCCAGCCTGCGCGATGCTAAAGGATATAACCGGGACCGAGAGGTAGCCCAAACACACATTGCACATGCCGCCCCCGCAACTCACTCCGATTCCTGTGTAGTTGGAGTCGGCCAGCTCGCTGTAGATCACGGCCAGGCCCTCGTTGATCGTGGTGACGGTGAAGCCGAAATCGCTGGCCGTCTGCTCCACCACCGTCTGGTGATACTTCAGGTCTTCGATCGCGTCCAGCGGCCGGCCCGGCAGGCTCGCGCAGAGCCTTTGCCCGGGCTTGGCGGCGCGTCCGGCCAGAATCCCCACGATCTCGCGGATCACCGCGGGCCCCGCCGGCTCGTCCGGATTCAAAAGGCCCCTGGACATCGGACGCCGGGTCTCCACATGGAAGATATTGGCGAATTTCTCCGCGTCGTTCCCGTAGATCACGATCTCGTCTCCATCCACCGAGCAGGGGATGTTCTCCTTCTTGAAGACGCTCTCGGTCATCCGCGAAAACGGGATACGGACGAAGGCGTTCAGGTGGGCGCGGCAATCGATTCCCTTCTCGGTCTGCCGGGCCAGAACGATGCGGCTGGTGCCGACGTCCAGGCCGAATCGGGAATCGGATTTCTTCTCGGAATCGGGCATGTGTTTCTCCTCGGACCTCTCCTTACATCGCGGCAGCTCCACCCACAGCCGCGACCATCGCGGCATACCTCTTCCGAAGTCCCTCCTGGTAGCGGGACACTGGCAAGTGGCGAGCCTCAGCCGCCTGCTGGACCTGCTGCTCGGCCAGAGAGACCGCCTTGCGAAGACCCGCGCCGCTCAAATTCACATAGGTAGAATCGGCTTCAAAGCCGAATAACAATAGGCTGGGGGGGAGCAGTTCGTAGTTGTCCGGCAGCCCTACTTCGGCGAAAGGAAAACCCGTGGCCCAGTCGGTGTGGTACCCCACGTAGAAGTTGCGCGGGTTGACGGAAACCTGCGCGTGCGTTACGCAATTGCCTTCCGCGATCCCATACCGCGAGCGCAGCATCTCCACCAGCACCTTGCCCGCGTGAATCTGCGCCGGGCTGAAGCCGCCTCCGGGCCTCGTCTGCGCCTCGAAACAGATGGCCAAAAAGCTGGCGTTGAGATTGACGTAAATCCACTCCGCATCCGCCCAGATCGAGTGGCCGGCGTGGTCGGCCTTGGCCGTTTCCTGGACCACGCTGTGTACCCGCCCAAACCGGTCGATGATGAAGTGGTATGCGGCACGCTCGCGCGCATATGCCAGCAGTCCGCGTCCGTGCTCCACGAGCTTCCTGTTCTGGCCGGGTTCGAACGGCAGAATGTCGCTCTCCGAGCTGTGAAAAACGATCCCGGCCGGCTCCGACCGCCAGAACCAGCGGCTGCCGTCGGCCACCGCGCGCGCGAACGCGCGATACCGCCTCGGCTGCCCCGCCACCTCGAATTGCCGCTCGATGCGCAGCCCATTGCTGTAGGTCTCCGAGTCGGGCGTCTGCTCCACCAGCCAGACCTTTGCGACCGTTGCGGATGGCCCCGTCGGACTCGGTGGCCGGGCCGCGGGCGCAGGCGCGGGCCGGCTCTCGCGCGCCGCCCGCGGAATCAGGATGGGAGCGGAAATGCCGGCGGCGATCAGGAACGCCAACCCGGCCAGCGCCGTCCCCGGCCAACCGGTGCGCCGCCCCGGCTCCGGAGGCACGATTCGGGCGCGGCGCAGAAACTTCAGCCGGAGCAGCGGGTCGCGGATCAGCGACGCGCACGCCTCCGTCATCTCGGTTGGCACACTGCCGCGCCGCGGCGCTCCGGTGCGCATATAGCGGGAGTCCGTTCAGGAAGCGCTTTTTCTCACCCCGCGCGCGTCCCCGAAGGCCGAGGAGAAGCGCTCGCCCGCCATTTCGCCCGAGCACTGGCGCAAACTGCAACGGCTTCCCAAGCTCCGTGCGCCGTTTTCCCAGCGGCCCGCCAAGCCAACCCCCGGCCCAGTCGGTTAGAACTTCTTCCGAAGGAACTCAAAAACGACGTACCCGATGAGCGCGGCTATGATGGCAATCGCAAAGTTGGCAGGCGTCAAGATGTCCGCGATAGCCCAGGCCAGGCCCATGCCCCGTCCTCCTCCGGAGCGCGAGAACTCTCCCATCAGAAGATTGGAATAGAACAGGAAGACGATAAAGCCAACCTCGATCAACGCCCGCCAGATCGCCGTCTTCATCCTCAGAAGTCTAGCAGATCCGCTCGGAACCTTCCTCCCCGCCGCCTCGTATCCCCTCAAGAGGAACCATGCGAACTCTACCGTTGCTCCTGCTGCTTGCGGCCGCCAGCCTTTCCAGCGCCGCCGATTGGACCAAGAGATTCACCGTCACCGCCAAGCCCGAACTGCGTGTGGACTCCAACGACGCCTCGGTCCACGTCTGGGCCGGCGCCTCCACCGCCATCGAGGTCCGGGTCGTCGCCGAGGGCTGGAAGATCGGTTCGGACGAGGTTCGCGTCACCGACCACCAGGTCGGCAATCGCGTCGACCTCGACGTGCGGGTCCCCAAGGGCAACTGGGGCATCGGCAGCCGCTCGGTGCGCGTGGAAGTGCGCGCCCCCCGCGAGATGTCCGCGGCCATCCACACCGCCGACGGCAGCATCGCGCTCGACGGCTTGAAGGGCGATGCCCGCCTGGTCACCGGCGACGGAAACATCACCGTCGAAACCCTGGATGGCTCCCTCGACGCCAAGTCCGGCGATGGCCGCATCGAGGTCCGCGGCCGCTTCGATCTGCTCAACATCTGGACCGGCGACGGANNTCGCCACGGGCTGGCGCATTCAGTCCGGCGACGGTAGCGTGCGCTTGCGCGTCCCGCCCGACTTGGCCGCCGACCTGGATGTCAGCACTGGCGACGGCCATATCTCCTCCGCGCTATCCGTCGCCATCTCCGGGTCGCCTAGCGAGTCCAGCCTGCGCGGCAAGCTGAGCGGTGGTGGCCGCACCCTCACGGTTCGAACCGGCGACGGCGCCATCAATCTGGACCGCCTCTAACCCGTTCCCATGCAGTATCCTGGGAAGATGGACCGAGATAAAGCCTGGGCCATCCTGTGCGAGTTCACCCAGTCCGAAAACCTGCGCAAACACGCGCTGGCGGTGGAGGCCTGCCTGGTCGCCTATGCCCGCCAACTTGGCCAGGACGAAACCCTCTGGTCCGCCACCGCCCTGCTCCACGACTTCGATTGGGAGATCCACCCCGACCTGCCCGACCATCCCATAAAAGGCGANNCCGATCCTGGCCCAGCGGGGCGTCGGCGAGGAGATCCGCCGCGCCGTTCTCTCTCACGCCAGCCACAGCGGCGTGCCGCGCGTCTCGCCGCTCGAAAAGACCTTGTTCGCCTGCGATGAACTCTC
>PMEV01000432.1:0-2497 GCA_003154855.1 Bryobacterales bacterium | reverse complement strand
GTTCCGAGCCGCGCGCGTGAGCAAGCGGTTTTGCGGTAGCACCGAATATCGCGGTCACAGCACTAGCCCCAATCCTGCTCACTTAGCGCAGCCCTGTAGGGCGGACCTCCAGGTCCGGCCTGGAGGGCTGGCCAGAACATTGGGCCTAAAGAAAGCTGCACTCCACCGCGTTGATGTTGTGCGCCAGCTCGATCATCGCCGCGTCCGGCTGTTCCCACCGCCGCCGCAGCGGCTCCGGCAGCTCGGGCATAATCTCTTCCAGGGGCTTCGAATCCGCCGGGCCCGCTACCTGAAATCCCAGAATGTTCGCCATGTGGCAAGCGGCGCGAACCGTCGCCGCCACATCGAACTTGCCGCTTCGAGTCTCGGCATGGTGTGTGCCCACCACCGCCAGAAAATCCTCCGGGAGGCCCCACTCGGTAATCAGCCAGCACCCCACCGCGCAGTGATCGATCTCGAACAGCTCCCGCTCCGCCTCCAACAGGTCGCCCCCGGTTTCGTCGGCCGCTTCCAGCAGTCCCCTGTACTCGCCGGGAAACGCCGCCAAAAGCGCCAGCCGGCCCACATCGTGCAGCAGCCCCGCCGTGTAGCATTGGTCCCGATCCAGCCACCCCGCCGAGCCAATCTCCTGGCACAGAAACGCGCACGCCAGGCTGTGCCGCCAGCAGCGCAGCAGGCTCGGCTCCTGCAACACGCCGCCCATGTGGTTCCGCAATGCCACCATCATTACCAGGGACTTCAGCCGCTCCACCCCCAGAATCGCTATGGCGTGCAGTATGCTCAGCACCGTTCGCCGGCACCCCAGCAGCGGAGAGTTCGCGAGGCGCAGCACCTCGGCGGAGAACACCGTATCCGCCCGGATCATCTCGGCGACCTTTTGAAACACCACGTCGTCGGTCGCCACCATGCCCATCAGCCGCGCCGCAATCGGCGGAAAGGGCTGCAGCTTCGCCACCGCCCAGGGTTTTGGGGGTTGCTCCGGCATAACGTCCTGCGTGGTCATTGAAAACCTTAGTGACGGTATCGACCGAACCGGCCTCCGCCTTTAGGGAAAATGTGGGGGCGTACGCCGCGGAAACCGACAGTTAACCAGCCCGCCTCTTCCGCACTCCTTCCTCCTGAGACGCTACCGCCGCCGGTCTCACAGCGTAGCGCCGGCGATGTCGCAGCGTACCGCCGGCGGTCTTGACGTGTAGCGCCGGCGGTCTTGCCGCCGGTCTCTTCACTAGACGTCTGCGTATCCTGCTTCGCAACACACCGCCGGCGTTTCAGCCATCTGGAGCAACGCGCCAGCCGCCTTCCACCCTCAGCGCGAGCAGAACGAGATGTGCAGCACGCACCTTGCGCCGCCGGCCTTCTTGCACTCCTCGATCGCTTTTTGCTGCGCCTCTCTCTGGTCCGCGGAGCTTCCCCAACCCGATACGCTCCCATCCGCCGCCAGCGCCCCGCACTCTTTATTGAAGGCGGTCCGCAAAACACACGCCTTGCCCCGCTGCGAGCACAGGTTCATGGCTTCCTTCTCCGCGCTGGCCCGGTCGTCCTTGCCCAGCGACCATCCTGTGAACTGACTCGGGGTACTCGGACGTGGGAGAACGCTGTGCCCAACAACGTCGCTGCCGAAGCATTTGATCACCAAAGGCTGCCAGACTTCCTCCGCCATCAGGAACGGCAAATGATGTACCGTGATGCGCGAGATGTAGTCTTCCCATGCGCCCGTCCCAGCGCCCTGCACGGCCCGCTACCGCAGATCGACACTCCGGACGCCGTGTCGGCATTGCAGTATTTTCTTCGGAGCGCATATCGGTTCGGGACACCCCTGCCGGACGGTTTCCATCACGATGCACAGCTTGAGCGGGGGCGTCATTTCCGTGAGATGAAGTTCCAATGCACCCGCAATGGCTCAATTCTAGTGAGTGCCTCTCACGTGAACATTTACCCCAACGACTACGTGAGACCGGGTGCCTGAGGACTGTTGCTGGGCAGAAAGAAATGCCGCAGCGCTACGTTGTAGCCGCTGCGGCGGATATCCTTGAACAACTGCGGTTGCTTTAACTTACGTCCCAGCCGGTCGATCTGGTTACCCCAAAAAAGGTAACCGACCACAACGACTCGNNCGAGCTTGCGCCGGAATCGAAGGACCCAAATGGGGTCGTCGGATCTCAAAGCCTAAGCTCTGGCGCTTTTCCGCTGTCTTCAAGTCGGTCCGCGCGGATGCCGTTAGGCGCCGCAGTAACGTTCAACGATATGATCTCATGCCGAATTGCCGGCGTCAAGCGAGGACTTGATCCACGCAGGTACTGCGTGGACATTCAGGGGGGAAGCGGGCGGTCCGCATTCAGGTTCTCTCGCTTCCTTGTCTCGTCATTCATAGACGGCGCCGACTTGATCCAGAACCCCTTGCCGCTGTCGAGTTTGCCGCGAACGTGTCGGGCAGCGAGCACACCCGCACGAGCACCCGCCCTCGTGGGAGGCGACTCATGGAACCGGTCCGCCAGAT
>PMEV01000021.1 GCA_003154855.1 Bryobacterales bacterium | reverse complement strand
TTTCGCAGCCAAGCTTGCAGGTATTGCCAAGCACGTCTTCGTCTTGAAGGGAGGCATGGGGAAAAAGCAGCGCCGGGAAACAGCGGCAGCCTTGGCGGCAGTGCCGGAGAACGAATCGCGAGTGATTCCGGCCGACGGGAGGCTACATTGGAGAAGATCTGACGATGGGCGGCTGGACTCACCGTTGCCGGCCATGCCGCGATTAGTTTTGTGATCGAGCAGGCATCGCCGGCCGCACATCGGGAGCGCACTCCGTCCTCGCGCGTTCAAGTACGCGGTCCGGGTTGAGATCCAACGTCGGACTCTGTCGGACCGCCGAATAGCGGAAGAGTTCGTTGTGATGCGACATACCGGACTGGCCGGCACAGCTTTTGGACATGCCCCTCATCGCAGGCGCGCTTCAGCCACGCCTTTGCCTGCGCCGGGGCGATGCCGAGCATTTGCGCAAGTTCTTTTTCGGCGCTTGGCCCCGAAAGAGCGAGTATCAGCTCCGGCAACGCACGCTCGAATGGGTCGGTTGCCGGGGCTGGCGCAGACGCACCGGATTGGGCTTCCTGGAAGGCCCCCCCCGCATCGAACAGCGTCGGCTCAAGCACGAGAGACGCAAACAGAGACCGCAAATCGGTCCATGGTCCTTCGGGAAAGGCGCGTCCTCCGCGTGCTAACAGCTTACGGTTGCCTTCCTTCAATGTACCGTTCGCTTTCACGTAGACCGCGACCCGCGCGGCGTCCAACGCCTCGATGGCTCCAGCCCACGTTCCGCCATTGTCCGCCGCGGAACTGACCGCCAAAGCGGCGTCACTCAAGGCATAGATCAGCCTGTTACGCTCCATAGCAGTGAACGCAAACCAGCGCGCTTCTGGCTCGTACGGCGATGCCAAAGCAAGCCNNTCCGCCGCGGCACTGACCACCAACGCGGCGTCGCTCAGGGCATAGATCAGCTTGTTGCGCTCCATAGCGGTGAACGCGAACCAGCGCGCTTCTGGGTCATATGGCGATGCCAGAGCAAGCCGGCCGGACATGAGGCCCTCCCGATACCGTGCGGAAACGGCGTTCCGCGCCAGGCTGTCGGGGAGGACTCCGATCGCTATGCCGCCTGCTTCGAATCCAGCCACCATGGATTCCAGGTCCACACCACGCGCGCCGCCCGAGATCACGGGTATATTCTGCGAGGCGCAAGCGGCCGCTACGCTCCGGGCGAACTCGATCTCCTCGTCCGAAGCATCGCGTGACCCCACAATGGCCAGGCCGCCAGCCTGGAGCAGGCAGGGGTCGCCGGCTCCGTAGAGCAGTGGAGGCGCCGCCTGGCCCAAATAGTTTTTCAGGCGGGCAGGGTAGGCCTCGTCGCCGCGGCTAAGCACCCAGAGACCGCGGCTCGTCCACCGTTCAGCCATGATGCCCAGCGCCGCGCCACGGTCCAGTAGATGCCCCAGGGTTTCGGGGGCAAGTTCCGCGGATTGGAGTTCCGCGAGGCGGGCGCGGCCGGCGTGGTCCAGAAGATCTGCCGGACGCATGGACCGCTCACGCAGCCACCGGGTCAGCACGCTATACTTCTTCGGCGTGAGGGGCTTGACGCCGTTGTTGTCCCTCTGGCCGAGTTGGCTGCACAGCAGGAGTACCGCTTGCGTGNNCGTGTCGGGATTTAACGCTTCGCTCATTTCCGTTCGCTACTTCCCATCATCGGCCGAAGAGTCGGCCAAGGCAAACGGGAAAACCGGGCCGGCGCCAGCCTTTAGGAGTTTCCATGCCAAAACCGTGAGGGTCCATCGGAAGTCCACCATATCGTCTACCAGCAACACAGGCTCAGGGCGGACATATCTCTCGTCGACGGCGAATGCGTTCTCCAGATTGCGGGCCTGCTGAAAAGTGTTTTGGCGGGTTTTCTGGAGGTCCGTGGCGCGGGTCATTCGAAGGCACTCCACAAACGGCAGCCCGAGGCGGGTAGCCAATCGCCTGGCGAAGTCGGGGACCAGATTCGCGTGCCGGTTCGACGGAACGCAGGCCATCCATTCCGGCCGGGGTTGCGGGTTCCAGCGGCGCTGGATCAAGTCGGCCGCGCCGTCCACCAGACGGTCGGGGAAACGCCCGTCGCGTTTGCCGTCGCGCACCAAGACGCCGAAACCGGCGTCGCCCCATTTGCAGAGGGCTCGCCCCTCCCTGCCCCGCAATTCCATAGCGATTCTGCCGCGCTTGCCCTCAAACATGGAGCCCTGCGGCCATTGTTTCTTCAGGTCGAATGACAATGACAGACGTTCCAGGAATCGGGCCGCCTCCTCCGCCAGATCGGCGGCATACGCAGCCCCGACGCGGTCGCCGGTACAGTTCGCGCACTTCCCGCAAGGCGCCGCCTCCGGATCACTCAGCTCCTCGGCCAGGAACTGCATCAGGCAGCCCCGCGCCTCCATGTAGGCTTTCATCCGCGACTGTTCCCGGCGCCGCAGTTGGGTGATGCGTTCTATGCGCTCCACCGGCATGGTCCAGCGCACCGTTGTCCGGACATAGGCCGTGCCCTCGCGAGCCACCGGGGACGGCGATTCGAGTTCCAGGAACTTCAAGACCGCTTTTAGCTTACCGTGCCGGATGTTCACGGCGCTCTTCAGCCGGTTCATGTTCAGCGGTACGTGGGCAGCCTCGAGTGCCCCCAGTACTCCGGTCACTTCTTCCAGCGAAGGGAAAGCCGTCCGGATGAAGTAGTCCGCGATCTCGTCGTCCTCGGCGCCGGAGATGAGCACGCCGTAGGCTTCGTCGATCGCGCGACCGGCGCGGCCGACCTGCTGGTAGTAGGAGATCGGCGAGGACGGGGCGCCCAGGT
>PMEV01000250.1 GCA_003154855.1 Bryobacterales bacterium | reverse complement strand
CAACCTCGACTCTACCGCCGGTATAAGAGCGCCAGACGCCCAGCCGCACCTCGCCTCATCGCGTTTCGGATGGGTTTCAGCCAGCGGCGGGTGGGATTAGGAAAGTGCCGGGGCAAGCCGGGCGGCTTGCCCCTTCTCGATCAAGTGTTACTTACCAGCGGGGTTCCCGTCTCTGCCGGGGTCCGCCGCGCGAAAAGCCGCCGCCGCCGCCCCCGTGCCCGCCGCCGCCGCCGCGGTCCGCTTTGGGCCGCGCCTCATTCACATTGAGGGTTCTCCCGCCGAAGTTGGTTCCGTTCAGACCGGCGATCGCCCGCTCGGCCGCATCGGTATCCGGCATTTCCACAAACGCGAAACCGCGTGAGCGGCCCGTGTCGCGATCGGTGATGACGTCGACTTTGTCCACCGTTCCATGCTGTTCGAACAGCGCGCGGATCGACTCTTCGGTCGCGCTGAAATCCAGGTTGCCTACAAAGATGTTTTTCAAGTTCTCTCCTTACGCTTTCATGCGAGCTCCACGGGGCAGAACGGATTCCTCGGCCAAGTTTCGCGGGACACTCAAACGTAATTGGATTGTACCAGTTTTTTGACCTCCTGGAGCAACCCTCCTGGCCCTCCGCCGGACCGTCCGCGTCCGTCGGCCAGCCGCGCTCATTGCACCGCGATGGTCACCGTGTTCGACGTTGCGCCCCCGATGGATATCGCTAACGGCACTGCGTTGCCTTGGGGCGCCCCTGCCGGAACCTGCGCGTTCACCTGGTACAAACCGACGTCGCCCGGCGTCAACCCGGAGAACTGCACTGTCGCAGAAATGCCGCCGATCGTCACCCTCGGCCAGTTGGGAGTCGAGGCCAGCGGGTTGACCGGCGAGGCCGCCCCCGTGGCGGGCTGGTTGCTCACCGGCCCCAGCCCCGTGCAGTAGATCTGGACGTAGGCTCCGGCGGTCGTCGGATTGGTCGCCGAAATCAGTTGGTAGTTGATGTCCAGAATCGCGCCCTGTCCGGAGCCTGCGCCGTTGACCGTGAAAATGCCGGGAGCATAAGTTGTCAAAAGGACCGTCTGCGGCGTGCTGGCCTGTCCGTTGAAGCTCGACGTGACGGTGGTCTGCGATTGCCCGGCCAGTTCCCAGGGCACCTGCGCGTTCGCCTGGCGTGAATCGGCATAGAACAGCGGGGCCAAGCCCGCGCCGCCGAACTGCAGGGAGAGCCCGCCGAGATTGGTCGGAATCGGAAAACTAACCGGCGGGGTCGGCGCTGGCAAATGGAAGTTGCCGAACGCCGCAGCCAGGCTGCCCGGGGCTACCCGCGCGGTATAGCTGGCCGCGCCTACGACGGCGATCGAGTCGACGATGATCGGAGGACCAAACTGATCCACCTCAACCGCCACGCCCGCGATTGAGACATAGGCGATACGGAGCGCACGGCTGTTGGCGGCAACCACCAAGGTGACGGTCGAGGGGCCGGAGCCTTGGGCGCCCCCGGATACCGTGATCCAGCTTGGCAAATCCAGAACCGCCCAGGCGCAGCCGGAGCCGGTTTGAACGGTTGCCGTCAGGTTGTCGCCGTCAGGTTTGGCCATGAATTGAGTCGGGGCGACGGCGTACGTACAGGAGCCCGACGCGCTGGTAATCGTGGTCAAGTCGCCGGCGCCGGTCGCCCAGACGCCGCCCGTCACAGTGACCTGATTCAGCACCGGTGTGGGCGCGTCCGGCGCGACGTTCACCGTCACCGCGATGGGCGAATAACTCGAACCGGCAGTGAGCGCGTCGCTGCGGGTACAACTCGCGCCTGAGCAGTTCCAGCCCGAGCCAGCCATCGAGATCGGCGTCAGCCCCGCGGGCGCGGTCTCGGTCACCGTCACCGTGCCGCTGGTTGGTCCCGCCCCGGAGGCGTTGCTCACCACCACCGAGTAGCTTGCTCCCGCCTGGCCCTGCGCGAAGTCCCCCGAGTGCGTCAGGCTGACGCTCAGCACCGCGTACCCGGTGGGAGCCTTGGCCTGCGCCGAGTTCGCGTCAACCATGAGCCCCGACTCGTCCACCGCCTCGAAATTCGAGCCCGGAATGTTGTGCAGCGTGGCCAGGTTGTCGTTGTTCCAGCGCTCGTCCGGCACGCCCGAGACGAACCAGTTGGAGCCGTTGTCGGCCACGATGATCCCGTACTTCTTCATGGCGTTCAAAACGACCTGCACCTCCGGCGGGAACCCCGACACATTGAACGCGCTCTTCAATCGGAAGCGCGCTCCCATGGGCGGCACGCTGGTAGAGGTGTTACTCGAAGCGTAGTGGCGCGCGGGCCAGAGATAGGCCTTCTGCGTCGCCTGCACCGTGAAACGGATGGCGTGGTTGATTTCCCCCGCCAAAACCTCGTCGTAACGGACCAGGCCGGGCAGGATGGGCAGGCCGGCCGCATCCGCCGATGTCCAACCCTGCGGCCGGAGCTGGTTTCCCTTGAGATCGAAGATGGCGCCGGAGCCTGCCTGCCAGGTGCCGTCCGGTTGGGGATAGGCCGCGTATAGCTCATAGAGAATGCAATTGCTTGTGTCGACGAGCAGGACATGGCGGTCGCCCGTGGAGCCGGAGCCGCCTTCGATCGGTGGATTGGCGGGAATAGGATACGGTCCCGGATCGCTCTCGTCGGCGTAGTCGAAGGTCACGGCCACTTTCGGCTGGCTGCCGGCAACCAAACCGTAGGGGATGCCGATCGGCTCGCCGTCCCAGGTACCCGACCCGAAATCGGGGTGAAGGCCGGTCGACCCTCCGATGGAACTGATGTAGGCCGCGGAATAAGAAGAAACCGGAAGGGTGTCAATAGGTGTGTTCCAGATGTTGTTGGCGGGAAACATGCCGCAGCCGCCCAGGGTCTGGGCCGGAAGGGGCGCGAGCGCACTTCCTGACAGGAGCACGAACGCAGACGCAACACAGATGCACTTCATAGGGGCTCCTTGCACTTGAAGCCCGGCTCCAGAGCATGGCGGCGCCGTTCCCGTAGGACCTCGTGCGAGTCCCCGGCTGCACGCAACCACCATCCGGGCTGCATAACCAGCATCTACAGTTTATCCGGTCGCGGTGAGGATGCCAAGCCCTTGGCGCCCTCCGACACCGGCGCAGGCATCCCCTCCCATCTGGCGATTCCCGAGCCGGCTGCCAACTCGCGATATCCTACAGGCGTGAGAGTCCTTCTGGTATTCCTTCTATCCCTGGCCGCCGCGCTCGCCCAAACCCCGCAGGAGCGTGGCAAGCGCCTCATCGACCAAACGCTCGCGGCGCTGGGCGGGGACCGCTTCCTGGCCGTGCAGGACCGCACCGAGTCGGGCCGCGCCTACTCCTTCTATCACGAGAAGTTGTCGGGCCTCGGGCGCGCTGCCATTTACACCCGCTACGTCCAGCGCCCCGACCCGCCCGTGCCCGGCACGCTCTGGGTGCGAGAGCGCCAGTCCTTCGGCCCCAACGAACGCAGCGGCGCCGTGCTCTTCGCCGATGGAAAAGGGTATCAGATCACTTTCCGCGGCGCGCGCCCTGTGCCTCCCGAGACCCTCGACCGCTACCAGGACTCCACGCTCCACAACGTTTTCTACATTCTCCGGCAGCGGCTCGGAGAACCGGAGCTGGCCTTCGATTATCAGGATGCGGACAGGATCGACAACCGGATTGTGGACGTCGTCGATATCAGCGACGCGGATAACCGTTCCGTGAGGGTCTACCTGGACCGCCTCACCAAGCTCCCCGTCCGCCAGCTCTACGTCCGCCGCGATCCGAAAACCCGCGACCGCTTCGAGGAGGTCACCATTTTCGCCAAGTACCGCGACGTCGGCGGCGGCGTCCAATGGCCTTTCGACATCCAGCGCTTTCGCAACGACGAGAAAATCTACGAGATCTACGCGGACACGGTCCAGATCAACCAGGGTCTCGCCCAGAGCCTCTTCACCCTGCCCTCCACCATTCAAATCCTCAAGCCGCTTAAATAGAGAGTCCCCTACCCCCCGTACTCCCGCATCCGGTCGATCAGCTCGAATACGAACTTCCGGTCCTCCGCGTTCAGCGAGAACAGATCCACAGCCGTAGTGAGCGTCACGCTTCCGCCGCTTTTCAGGTGGACCGTCTTGCCCGCCGCGATCGCGGCCACCGCCTCCACTGCCGGCGCGCGCCGCTGCCGTGGTCCGCCGCCGCTGCCCCGTATCTTCGCCCGCAGCAGCACCGAGAGCGGCAGTCCCGCGTATTGCGCCGCTTGCAGGAAGAACGACAGGGCCTTCTTGTGCGTCGCGCCGGTGAGCCCATACTGCCGCATCGCCTCCTCGAGCTGGTGGGGCGAGGTGCGGCTGAGGTCCATCGCCACTAGCGTCGCGTAGTTCTTTTCCAGAATGCGGCGCAGCAGCGGCCGCCGGCTCTCCTTCTTGCCGATCAGCTCCCGCAATTCCGCGCTCGGGCATTGGGCCTCGTCCATCAGGCCCAGGAATCGGAACGCCCCCAGCAACTGCCCCTGGATGGCGCCCGAAGACGATGGCCAGACCGAGCGGTCGAGCTGGTTCGGGCAGCCCCGCTCCAGCGTCTCCAGCGCGGCCAGGAATGTGCGGAACGGAACGTAGGGGACGGGATGCGCTTCCATGTCTATACTGTCTGCTATACCACAATCGATACCGTCCGTGGACAGTACCGGACTTTTTTTGGCGCTGGCCCGCGTTCCGGCTACAATCGACGCCAGGACAGAGCCCCGATGCCTGGCGATTTAACCAATGATCCGCGTGTCGGCCCCTATAGAATGGATTCTCTAGCCCGATGCCCCTACAGGGAGTACTGAATGTGCTTTACTTTTTGCCCCGTCCCGTTTACCATGGTCTCATCCCCCGAGAGCCGGGGCCCCGTCGGGCCCCGGAGAAATGTTCGTCTGACTGAGGAGCTAGCGAACCTTGCTTAAACTCAAACGCGTCGAACTTCAGGGGTTCAAGTCCTTCCCCGAGCGCACCGAGCTCCGTTTTTCGGGTTCCGGTGTGGCCGCCATTGTCGGTCCCAACGGTTGCGGGAAATCCAACCTCGCGGATGCCATCAACTGGGTGCTGGGCGAGCAGTCCGCCAAGACCCTCCGTGGCGCCCGCATGGAGGACGTGATCTTCGCCGGTACCCGCGACCGTAAACCCCTTAGCTTGGCCTCGGTCACCATCACCATGGTCGATCCCGGCTTCCACTTCGTCGGGCTGGCCAAGACCAACGGCGCGCCCAACGGCCACGCCAACGGCACCAACGGCACGAATGGGACCAACGGGACCAACGGCGCCGACACCACCCACGCCGCGAACGGAACCAACGGAACCAACGGCGCAGCCAACGGGACCAATGGCGCGAGCGGCCATGGCCTCGAGCATGGCCCGCGGGAAATCACGCTCACCCGCCGCCTGTTCCGGTCCGGCGAGAGCGAGTACCTGATCGATGGCCGCACCGCTCGCCTCCGCGACATCCAGGACATCTTCATGGGCACCGGTCTCGGCCCCGAGTCCTACGCCATCATCGAGCAGGGTCGCATCGGCCAGCTCCTCAGTTCCCGCCCGCAGGACCGCCGCCTGGTGATCGAGGAAGCCGCCGGGATCTCCAAGTTCAAGTCGCGCCGCCGGCTCGCGGAGGCCCGGCTCGAGGGCGCCAAGCACAACCTCGAGCGCGTCTTCGACATCCTCGAAGAGGTCGGCCGCCAGGCCAATTCGCTCAAACGCCAGGCCGCCAAGGCCCGCCGCTTCGAAGAATTGAAGACCGAGATGAACGCCCAGTTGCGGCGCGTACTGGCGGCGCGTTACAGCGTGCTCGAAGCCGAAACGACGCGCATCGCCCTCGAACTCAATCTGGCCACGGCCCTTTTCGAATCCCTCTCCAGCGAGGCCGCCGCCAAGGAACAGGAATATAGCCGCTCGCAGGCCCAAGGCTACCAGACCGAAGAACAACTCACGGAAGCTCGCAAGAGGCTGGCAGAGCTGAATCTGGAATTGGAGCGTACGCGCGGGCGGCTCGACTATCAGGCCAAGCAGGTCGGCTCCATCGAGCAGAGAATGGCCCAGGGCGAGGGGGAATTCGAGGATCTCGACAACCGCCTCGCGACCCTGGGCCAGGAGCTGACGGCTGGCCGCAAAAGCGTCGCCGAACAAGACGCCAATACCGAGACCGCCCGTCAGCGGCTCGAGGCCAAAGGGCTTGAACGCGACGCGCTGCAGGCTCGCCTTGCGGAGCGCGAGCGCGGAATCGAGTCCTCGCGCCAGGGCGTGTTGCGGCTGCTCGGCGAGGCCGCTTCCCTCAAGAACCAGCTCGGTCAGATCGACACCTATCTGGCCGCCCTCGACCGCGACGCCGCCAAGGCCCAGAAGGAGGAGCAATCCGCCGTTTCCGACCAGGAATGGCTGAGCGCCTCCCAAGCCGAGCTCTCCAGCAAGCTGGCCGCCAGCCAGTTGGAACTCGAGTCGGTTTCCGACCAGCGCGCCCGCGCCGAGCGTGAAATGGCCGAGTGCAAGGCCGAACTGGCGGAGGCCCGCCGCGGGCTCGACCGAGCGCGCTCGGAATTCTCACAGCTCCAGGCCCGCCGCGATTCGCTCGATGAGATTCTCTCCCACCGCGCCTATACCACCGACTCCGTCAAGCGCCTCTTCACCGCCATCGAGCGCGGCCAGGCCCCGGAGCTGCACCCACTCGGCGTGCTCGCCGATTTCGTCGAGGTCGAGCCCGCTTACGAAAAGGCCGCCGAGGAGTTCCTCCACGACGAGCTCGAGTACATCGTGGTCAAGGATTGGCGCCAAGCCGAGAGCGGCGTCGAGATCATGCGCTCCAGCCAGGAGGGACGCGCCACCTTCCTCGTGCATCCCGAGCCGGACGGCAGCCCCTGCGGCGGCGAATCGCCCGTGGATGCGGCGGCGGGAGTGGTGGCGCCGCTCAGCAGTGTCCTCCGCCTCACCAACGGCTTCAGTGGTTCCTCGGTGCAGTGCCTGCGGCGTCTGGCGCAATGCTATCTGGCCACCGACCGCGCCGCCGCACGCAGCCTCGCCCTCGAGTTCCCGGATTACTACTTCCTCCTGCCGGATGGCGTCTGTTATCACGGCCACGCCGTGAGCGGCGGCAGGAAAAGCTCCAGCGGTCCGCTGGCCCTCAAGCGCGAATTGCGCGAGGTGAAGGCGCAGGTGCAGACGCGCCAGAAGCAACTCGAGGAGGCCGCCGCGCGCATCGAAACCCTCGATCGCGACATCGCCTGGCTCGAACAGGAAGCCGAGCGTCTCCGCGGCCTCCAGCAGAACCAGGAGAAGGAAGCGCTGGCCCTCGATCACGAGATGCGCAAGCTGGCCGGCGAGCTTTCCCGCGCCGCCTCCCGTCTTTCCGTGGCTCGCCTCGAGCTGGATCGCATCGCCAAGGAGCGCGAGCGTTCCCAGGCCCGGCGGCTTCACGATCAGGCCGCGGTCGAAGAGCGCGAACGCGCCCTCTCCGGGCACGAGCGGGAGATCGAAGCCGCCCGCGCCGAGTTGGACGGGCTGAAGGCCCAGGTCTCCCACGTCGGCGAAGAGCATTCCGCCCTGCGCGCCGAGATGGCCGGTCTCGACGAGCGACGCCGCGCCGAGCGCGCCGCCGTGGCCCGCCTGGAAGCCCAGATCGGCGAGCTGACTGCGCGTAGCGAGGAGATTGCCCGCGACCTCGAGCGCCTGGGCGTCGAGCGCGCCCGCCTCCTCGGCAGCAACCTCGAACTCGACCAGCGCGTCACCCTGCTTTCCGAAGAATGTTCCGCCGCCGAGGGCCAGGTCGGCCGCCTGGCCGCCGATGAGGTGAGCCTNNCAGCAGGCGCAGGAAGGCCGCGCGCACGTCGAAGTCGAGTTGGTGAAACGCCAGGCCGCCCTCGAGCACATCGCCGAATCCAGCCGCAAGGAGCTGGGTATTCCGCCCGAAGAGTTGGCCGCCGGCCAGGAGCCGGAGCTCGACTCCGCGGGTCTGGCCGAAATCGAAGCCCGCTACGAGGAGATCCGCGCGCGCATCGAAGCCCTCGGCCCGGTCAATCCCGAGGCCCTCGCCGAGTACCGCCTGGCGCACGAGCGCTACGAGTTCCTCAACACCCAGCGCCAGGACCTGCTGGATTCCATCCGCGACACCGAGAAGGCCATCCAGGAGATCGACGTCGAATCCAAGAAGCGTTTCAGCGAAGCGTTTACCGCCATCAACGCCCATTTCCGCGAGCTGTTCGCGACCCTCTTCAACGGCGGCGCCGGCGAGATGCGCCTCACCGACGAGGCCAATGCGGCCGACTCCGGCATCGACATCGTCGCTTCGCCTCCCGGCAAGCGCCTCCAGAACGTCCTGCTGCTCTCGGGTGGAGAGAAGGCTCTCACCGCGCTGGCGCTACTGATGGCCGTCTTCAAGTACCAGCCCAGCCCCTTCTGCATCCTCGACGAAGTGGACGCCCCGCTCGACGAGCCCAACATCCAGCGGCTCACCCGTTTGATCGCGGAGATGTCCCTCGAGACCCAGTTCATCGTCATCACGCACGCCAAGCGCACCATGGAAGCCGCCCAGGCCCTCTACGGCGTCACCATGCAGGAGCCTGGCGTCTCCCGATTGGTCTCGGTCCGATTCAACCCGCTCCTGCCGCCCCCGCAGGCGCCTATGCAGCAGCTCGCGATCACGTAAGCGGAAGCTCGCCTCGCGAGCGGGGCTCAACCGTTCGCGCGTTCACTGTTTAGGATGCGCGGCGAAGAAATTCCATATCAGATCGTTGGTGGTGACCCCACTCGTGCTGTCGAGGTCCGGGTTGTAT
>PMEV01000333.1 GCA_003154855.1 Bryobacterales bacterium | reverse complement strand
GTCTGGGCTTCTATGCCGTGCAGGCCATTCCCTCACGGCCGCGGATCGGGGTTCGCGGGCGGCGGCGCCGGGCGTTGCTGCAACTCCTTGCCGCTGGAGGAGCCTTCCGATTCGAAGTCGAAGAAGTGTCCGGCCACATGCGCCCGCAGGGCGCCGGGACCCAGCGGTTTGCCGCCCGTCACAAAGAACACCGCGCCATCCGTGGATTCTCCCGGCGCGAGCTTGATCGTGATAAACGCAATGGCGGAGGCGGTGGCGGCGGCCTTCAACTTGGCGGAGCCGATCTCGGCCAGCGCATTCTCCCGGCGCGCCTCGTACCCGTTCGTCGAGCGGAACCGCGTCACTCCGCTCAAGCTCATCTCATAGGTCGCGATCAGTTTGATGACATCGTCGTGGCCGGCGTGCTCCAGCAGGTGATCCACCACCTCGCGGGCCGGCACGCCGTAAACCACCGAGCCGTCCTCGCGCCGGAAGCTCAGGTCCTCCGGACGGACCGTGAAGGCGTTCTCCGATCCGTTCATCACGCCGACCTGCAAAATGGAGTAGTCGTGCAGGCGGGCGGGCAGCGGGGCGTACATCACCGTGGCGCCCTCCTGGCTCAGCGTCTTGTATTTCAGACCATTCTGCTCGAACGAGATGACCTGCGCGCCCAGCCCGCACACTGCCAGCACACCGAGCGCCGCCAGATTCCGTTCCGCAAGACCCATACTGCCATTATGCAATATGAGAAGATTCGGCTATGACCAGCGGCGGCATAAGCGGTCCGCGCCCGGGCTGGGGCCGCCCTGCTACGCTGCGCCGTCGTCCGGCACGGTTTTGTAGCGGCGTTTCAGGCTCTCGAACTGCCGCTGGCGCAGCACGCCCGTCCGGTGCAGCAGGTACCGCCCCAGCAGCGCCAGAATCGAGCACCCGTAAATCGAGCTCTGGATGAAGGAGGCCGAAGAGGCCAGTGCAAAGTACCGCGTGGGTACGGCTACTTCGGTAACCCGCATCCCGGTGTTGATCAACTGGGCCATGATCTCCTGGTCGAAGATGAATTTGTCCGAGTTGGTCTCCAGGTTCACCGACTCCAGCGCCTCCCGGCTGAAGGCCCTGTATCCGGTGTGGTACTCCGACAGCCGCAGCCCAAAGGCCATGTTCTCCAGCCACGTCAGAAACCGGTTCGAGACGTATTTCCACCAGGGCATTCCCTGCTTCATCGGGCTCGAACCGAGCAGCCGCGAACCCAGCACCACATCCGCCTTCCCCTTCTGGATGGGCTCGATGATGCTGGGCAACAGCGTGGGGTCGTACTGGTAGTCGGGGTGGACCATCACGATAATGCTGGCGCCCGCCTTCAGCGCCTCGCGATAGCAGGTCTTCTGGTTCGCCCCATACCCGTAGTTACGGTTGTGGACGAAGATCTCCAGCCCCAATTCGCGTGCAATCTTCACCGTTTCGTCCGAGCTGCCGTCGTCCACCAGGATCACCAGGTCCACCACTTCGTGCGGCAATTCCGCGTAGGTCATCCGCAGCGTCCTGGCCGCGTTATAGGCCGGCATCACGACCACCACCTTCTCGGTCTTGCCCATCTTACCCGTCCTCCATGATCAGCGCGCCAACTGCGTTTCAGCCCGCGCCTTGCGACTGCGTAGCGCCGCGAACATCCTCTCCAGCATCAGCCCGCACAGCGCCACATAATAGCCGTCCAGCGGGAACCGGTAGCGGTTGCCTTCGAAGGTGCTAAGCGTATTCGACACCAAAGTCACATAGGCGATGTTGAAGATCAGGAACCCCACCAGAATGCCCAGCGGGCGATCCAGGCGCCCGCTCCGAACACCCGAGATCAGCCAGACCGTGCTCCAGATCCACACCAGCGGAAGTCCGATCAGCAGGAATACACCGGTGTACAGGACCAGTCCCGCCGTCGCTCCCGAGCCCTCCATCCTCCTCAACTCTTTCCGCGAGGCCCCTTGCCTCCACTCACCGAACAGGACCGCGTTATAGACCCGCTCGATGCCCCGGATCTTCACCCGGTTCCGCTCGAAGAACGGGGAATCCGAAGCCGGAAGGAAGTAGGTGAACCATGCCTTGCTCACCGACCGCCAGTATACTCTCGGGTACCGCAGGAGCAGTGCCTTGGCATCTTTGGCATAGATCTCGCCGACCTCGATGTAGGCGGGATTGTTGTAGTTCGCATGTCCCGTGGATGTCCGCTCCTGATCCAGTACCGGGATGCCCGTGTGGGGAACTGGTTTCCGAAGGTAGGGACGGTACTCGTCCAGGGACGAAAACGGCGTGATGCGCGCCACCGGGGAGACCACACCGGCACGGATCAGCGAGTCGGCCTCGGTGGGCGTGAGTTGGAAAGTCGTCACCACCCCGAGATTCATCCCCAGCCAGGTGCTACTCGAGAAGACTCCCACCAGAAGCCAGTTCTTCAGCGAGAGGGCGAAGGTCAGGGCCAGCGGACCGCAGCTGCCGTACACAACCGCCCGGCGGTGCCCCTTCATCAGCCAGAACAGGATGCCCGTAACCAGCACCAGGTAGGCCGGATGGAACGTGTTCCGCAACATCAACAGGGCCAGGAGGCAGCCAAAGAACGCAAAGCTCCACCGGAGGGCGCCCGTGCGCGCGAAATGGTACAGGCAAATCGCCGCGCCGAGAAGCAACAGCAGGATCGGGTACTCGTACACCAGCCAGTTCTCGAACAGCACTACGCCGGGACTGACCACGAACACCACGGTCAGCCCAAGGGACAGCCACGCCGAGACGCGCAACAGCACGCACAGACGGTAAACCGCCAATGCAATCAACGCGCCCATGATCAGGTAGATCGCCTGGAACACTGCCGGGTAGCCGACCGGAAACGCTTTCAGGATGGCGCCCGCCGCCAGGTTTAATCCCGGGGGCTGCATGTGCAGGAAGAACAGGCTCCGGAGAAGCTGGGTCTTCATCAGTTGCGGGTCGATGAATTGAAAGAACTTCAGAATCGGATTCGAGTCGAACCGCACGCCCGCCAGGAAATACGCCAGCCGCGACAGGGCGAAGACGGCCAGAATCCCCGTGTAAGGCGAGCGAGCCCAGCGAGCTGCCCTCCGCACCCCGGATACCTCCGCCTGTTCTCCCTTTTCCATGTCCCTGCTCCGCATCCCCAGTGCCTACGGCAGCACCAGCGGCGGCCCGCTCTCTTTGCCGCCGGCCTCCTGCTCCATCCCGGCGTGCTCGCGCAGAAGCTGCATGAAGGCGCGCCGCCGCCGCCGCCCATTGTCGAACTGCATCCCCGTCCTCTGCAGGAACACCAGCACGCCCAGGATGCCCGCATCCCGCACCGGGGCGATACCCAAACGCTCCACGGCGGTCTTGCGAAACTCCTCCAGCCCCTTCTGCATGAGCTCGAAGATTCTCGCCGCCACCAGGTTGGCGGGTTTGCTCTCGTAATACAGCCCGCTTTCACGCGTGCGATACGTCCGCGCCAGCGAATCCAGCGCCTCTCGCACATCCAGGTCCACCGCGCCGGGCAGTCCCCACGCCGTGGTGGCCAGCCCACGAATCGTCGCCTGCAAGAGCGCTCCCTGTTCCCGGATGAAATCTTCGCTGACCTCGATGTCGCGATTGGGGAGGCTCTCGGGATCCAGCTCCGGCATCTTCTCCCGCCCCCGAGCCGCCTGCAAGTACTCGCACTCCAGCGGGCAATCCACCGTATTCTCCCGCTCCCTGCCGCAGCACACCGGGCAGATCTCGCCTCCGATGCCGGGGCACAGCCGGCGGGCGCGCCGCGTCTGGCAGATCTTACAGGCCATAATGGGTAATCATCGCATATGCTCCGTACCGACCTGTTCCTCAAGGTTCATATCGACCACCAGCCCGACGAATCTCCCGAGCGGCTCGCCGAGGAAATCTGCCGGGCCATCCTCAGGATTTATGGCGTCCGCTCGGCCGAGCTTTCCAGCTTCGTCACCCACCCGGACCCGCCCGCCGATTGAATGTTGCGGGTCCTGGTGCTCCGCCGAGGCCACGCCCCCTCTTCCCGCGGTAAGATCGACGTGAGGGACCATGGACCATAATCGCATCACCATTGAACCCGGAAAGCGGTCTGGCCAGCCCTGCATACGCGGTCTCAGGATCACGGTCTGGGACGTGCTCACCTGGCTCGGGACCGGCATGAGCGAAGAACAGATCATAGCCGATTATCCCGAACTGGAGAAGGACGACTTCCGGGCGGTCTTCGACTATGCGGCGCGGGTCGGCCGCCGGGTCGCCCTGTGAAGCTGCTCCTGGACGAGAACCTCTCTCGCCGGCTCGTAGATCGATTGGCGGACTTGTTCCCCGGTTCGACTCACGTCGCGTTCGCGGGACTGCTCCAGGCCCCGGACGCCCACATCTGGGAGTACGCGAAAGAGAAGGGTTTTGCACTCGTCACGGCGGATGCGGACTTCTATGAGATGGCGACCGCGTTCGGCCCGCCACCCAAGGTCATCTGGTTGCGCCGGTGCGACTACGCCACCCATGTGGCCGAAAGCCTGATTAGGCGCCAGGCCATCCGGGTGTCCGAGTTCCTTCTGGACCCCGATCAGGCGGTGTTGATTCTCACGCCGTAGATGAGAGTTCGAAAGCCGTCCAGGGTGGGGAGGCCGCGCTTCTGCTTCTCCGTTCCAATTCGGCGGCGGACAACGCTGCCCCCGCGGTTCGGAGGCAACTACCGGGACAGGATGGGAGCCCTATGCTCCGGTCGGCCGCCCCACCGTCTGCTCGTACGTGCGGCGGAAGAACCCGTCCGTCATCCCCGCGATGTAATCGCAGACCACCCGGTGCGGCGGTTGGCCTTCCGACTCCTCCCGATAGGCCTCCGGCAGGCGCCCGGGCTGGTCCAGGAAGAATTGGAACAGCTCCGCAACCGCGCTGCCTGCGCGCCGGCGCTCCTCCGCCAGAGCCTCGGAAAAGTACACCCGCGAGCGCAGGAATTGTTTGAGGGCCG
>PMEV01000171.1 GCA_003154855.1 Bryobacterales bacterium | reverse complement strand
ATGGGGCGCGTGCCGATGGCGCAGCCGCCGGGCAAGGAAACCCGGGCACGGCCGGCGCGGGCCAGCAGCGGCCCCAGCACCAGGCTGGAGGCGCGCATGGTCTTCACCAGCTCGTAGGGAGCCTCGGGCGACAGGATGGACCGCGCCTCGACCGTCAGCACCCCGGCCTTCAGCTCCAGATGGGCCCCGATGCTGCGCAGCAGCTTCCCCATGGTGACGATGTCGCGCACCGCGGGGATTCGGTGCAGGGTCACCGGTTCCTCGGTCAGCAGGCAGGCGGCCAGGGCCGGCAGCGCCGAGTTCTTCGCGCCACTGGTCGAGACCTCCCCGCGCAGCGGAACGCCGCCCCGGATGACGAATCTATCCATTCTTGAGTGCCTCGGAAACCCGCCCGCCGGCGCCGGCCAACCGCCTCTCCGCCTCCAGGCGGCCTAGCCCCATGCGGGCCATGAGAATGGCCACCTTCACTGTATCACCCGACCTCGAGAGAAACTCCGCGGCGCGCCCTTCGTCGATGCCCGCGGCCTCCGCGACGATGCGCCGCGCCCGGTCCAGCAGTTTCGAGTTCCTGGGCTGAACATTCACCATCCGGTTGCCGTAGACGTGCCCCAGGCGGATCATCACCGCGGTCGAGAGCATGTTGAGCACCAGTTTGGTGGCAGTGCCCGCCTTCATGCGGGTGGAACCGGTCAGGATTTCCGGCCCGGGCAGCGGCTCAATCGGGATGTGGACGGCTCGCGAGAGTTCGGAGCCGGGAGTGCAACTGATCCCGATGGTGAGAGCGCCCAGTTCGCGAGCTTTCGCAACGGCACCCAGCACATAGGGCGTTCGTCCGCTGGCCGCGATTCCCACCAGCGCGTCGGAGGCGGCAAAGCCGTGTTCGAGGAGGTCGCGTGCGCCCAGCGCCGGGTCGTCCTCGCTGGCCTCGGTGGCGCGGGAGAGCGCGGCCTCCCCGCCCGCGATCAGGCCTTGCACCAGTTCCGGCGGCACGTTGAAGGTGGGGGGGCACTCGGCGGCATCCAATACCCCCAGGCGGCCGCTGGCGCCGGCGCCAATATAGAATAGCCGCCCTCCCCGCTCGAGGCGTTCCGCAACAGCCTCTACCGCCTGAGCGATGTGCGGTATCTCCAGGCCCACCGCTTCCGCCACCTTGCGGTCTTCGGCATTGATAATACGGAGGATAGCCTCCGGAGAGAGGGCCTCGATCCCCTCCGAGGCCGGGTTCGGTTGTTCCGTTAGCAGTTTCTCCAGCATCTCAGTTGTTCGTTCTGATCGCTAGCTCCCATCATCCACCATCCTATAGCGGCTTTGGCGCCCGGAGTGTGAGAATCGGCGCGCCGGAAGCGGCTCCGGCGCGCAGATCCCGTGGTAGTCCTAGTACTGTATCTCCCTACTTAGTACTAAAAAGCTTGCAGCCCCATTGACTTTAAGGTTGTTAAACCGTATTCTGATGAGGATCGGTTCACCGCATTGGCGCGCTACATTTGGCAGAAGAGCCACGCGGAGGAGGAGACAGAAAAGCGACATGAGGATCTACAAGCTCTTGCTTTTGGGAGTTGTCTTGGTTTTGGCGGCGGTGCCGTGTTTGGCCACGCCCATCACTTTTGCAGGTTACACAGAATCAGCCCCCACAGACATCACCGTGACCTACAGCACGCCCGGTGGCTTTCCGACGAACACCATCACCGGTGCGGGCGCGATCACTTTCTTCTTTGAAAACCTCGGCTCCGTTCCAGCGGGCCTGCAGGGGAACTTGGCTGCGACGCTGAATTTTACGGCAAGCTCCACCGATCCCGTCCTGTCGGGTGCGCAGTTCAGAGATCAGGAACAGTATTCGGGCAGTTTCACGATCACGCTCAACAGCGCCTATGGCGCCTATGCACCGGGCACGTTCGTCCTGCTGGCGGCTACGTTCGGGCCAACCAATTCGGATTTTGCCGGCACCATCGGCAGTATGTCGTTCTCCGATTCCAGACCGCCAAACAGTGAAGTGCTGTTCACTTCGGATGCGAACTTCCTGCCCCTCACCCCGAATGGTTCGGAGGCGTTCTGGCTGAGTATGTTTAACATCTCCCCTAACCTGAATACCAACCCCACCAACCACATGTTCACCGGGTTCACGGCAGCCTCGGGCGGCACTTTCGAAGGAGATATCATCCCCGAGCCGTTCAGCTTCCTCCTGCTGGGCTCCGGGCTGGTTGGGCTGGGCTTGCTGCGGCGCAAGCTGAGATAGGCTAAGCCTTACGGTTTCACGCCAGGGCACCGGGAGAGAGTTCCGGTGCCCTTTGTGTTTTCGGAGGCGGTCAGGCGCTGAAGGAACTTCCGCAGCCGCAGGTCGAGCGCACGTTGGGGTTGTCGAACTTGAAGCCGGCGCCCTCGAGCGTTTCCACGTAATCCACGCTGGCGCCTTCCAGATAGAGCAGGCTGGCCTGATCGACGAACACCTTCAATCCGTCGAAGCTGTAAGTCTTGTCCAGAACGTTGGGGCTGGTCTCGAAGGCCATCGAGTAGTTGAATCCCGAGCAACCGCCGCCCACAACGGCGATGCGCAAGCCCTCCGGCTTGGGTTCCTGCCCACCGAGAATCTCCTTAACCTTTTCGATCGCGCGAGGTGTGATTTGTATCATAGGACCTGCCTTCAGTTTACCAGGAACCGCCCGCGATTGCCTCCTCCCGCCACCGGCCCGTCTCCCGCAAGGCTGGCCAGACCGCCCGGCAATCTGGTATTTTGAACGTGATGGCCGGCGCGGGCCGGGCCGGCACAAATTGCTGAAACCATTGGAGCCTCATCCACGTCGGAAGGGCATATGGGCAGCTTGAGCGGAACTCTCCGGCTTCCCGCCACCGGCGAGAAGATCCTGGCGAAGCCGAGAGTGGACTACAAGAACAGCGAAGAAGCCGCCCTGGTGCGCCGCGTTCAGGTCGCGGATCAAATGGCTTTCCGCGAGATCGTGGAGCGCTACCAGTCCAAAGTGTTTTCCATTGTCTACGGCATCCTGCGGAACCATAACGACGCGGAAGACATTGCGCAACAGGTGTTTACGAAGGTCTACTTCTCGATCGGAAGCTTCGATTTCCGGAGTTCGCTGCTCACCTGGGTCTACAAGATCACCGTCAACGAGTGCTACGACTATCTGCGCAAGAGGAAGGTCCGGCGCCTGGTCTACGAGAGCGACTTCAGCCAGGAAGACGCCCTGCGCGCGGAAGGCATGGAACAGGCCCGGGACCAGAGGCCCTCGGTGGAGACCGCGGTGGCCGATAGGGATCTCGCTCTGAAGCTGCTGGCCCGGCTGCCCGAGCAGGAGCGGACGCTCCTGCTGTTGAAGGAAGTCGAGGGCCACTCCGTCGAAGAACTGGCGGAAATGACCGGGATCAACGAGAATACGATTAAGGTGAAGTTGTTCCGCGCCCGGCGCAAGCTGGCGAAGGTCGCGCGACGGCTGAGCCGATCTAGAAAAGTGGCGACTGGCTAGAGCAGGCCGGCGCCGGTGCGCGAGAAAGCGGACGGAAGATCCGCGGCTCTCCCCCAGGGGAGAGTGGATGGATTCGAATTGAGGGAAACGGTATGCATGGGCTGATCGGGAAACACCTGGAGGAAGCCCTCCAAGACGCTGCGGGCAGGCCGGCTTCCGAAGAGGTCGCGCGGCATCTGAGCGGTTGCGAAGCCTGCCGGGACGAAGTGCGCGGGATGCGGGAACAGAACCGGGTCTTGCGATCGCTGCGCGCCGAGGAAGCTCCGGAGGCCGCGCCGGGCTTCTATGCGCGCGTGCTGGAGCGCATGGATGCGCAAGGGAGCGCCTCGATGTGGAGCGCCTTCCTGGATCCGATCTTCGACCGTCGCGTGATCGCCGCGTCGCTGGCGCTGGCGGCCGTGCTGGGGGGCTTCCTGGCCTTCAGCGAGGCCAGCATCGCGGCTCCCACCAGCTCCGAAGCGATTATCGAGATGCAGGATCGTTCACCGGGATTGGGACAGGACCGGCAGCGGGACCGCGACACCATGCTGGTCACGCTGGCGACCTATCGCGAATAGGCGGCGATGACCTCGGCACAAACTCCCTCTTGGCGGAACAGGCGCGTTCTGCTTCCGCTTCTTACGGTGTTCCTGAGCGGCCTGATCGTAGGAGCGCTGGGCGGCCGCCATCTGATTCACCAGCCCCCGCCACAGCCCACCTTGAAGGAAGGCGGCAAAGATCTGGCCCTCGAGCACCTCAAAACGGAGCTGGATCTCACGCCCGCGCAGACCGAGCAATTGGAGACCATCCTGGACGATTTCTTCACCTACTACCACACCCTGCAGGCGCAGTTGGACGACGTGCGCGCCCTGGGCCGGCAGCGCATCATGCGCCTGCTGAACGAAGAGCAGCGGCGCAAGTTCCAGAAGTTGATCGGCCAGCGCCAAGCCCGCCAGCTCCATTAGCCGACCCGGCAATCGGCATTGTAATCCCACCGGGTTGGTGATATCCTAGGGACGAACGTGGATTGATTTAAGGCCCCTCGGGGCTTGGCTAATTGCAACCACGCAAAAAAAAGTGCTAAAGGCGGATCGGTCTGACGGAGATTGCGACCCTGTGCCCTTTGGCCCAGGGTCTTTTGTTTTTGGGCCGATTGCGCTTCCTAGCCTCACGGGAGGAACTATGAGCGTTTGGCCCGAATGCGGCACGCCCAGTCCCGCGCTGCGCGGAATCGAAGGCGAGCTGGTGTCTTTGCGAATTACGATCGAGCCGCGGTTGCTCGAGCAGGCGCTGGAAGCGCTGGCCGGGCTGGAGTTTCCCATCAACCCGCAGATCTATCACGATCCCGCCTCGACGGCGGTTGAATTCCCGGCCTGGGCGGGCAGGCTGGACGAAGTCCGGGAGGCGCTGCGGCGGAGCGGCTTCGACCCGGCGGTATTGAGCGTGCGCAACATGCTGGAGGACATCCGCGCGGTGGCCTAAGGAGAGTGCGCCATGCAAGCGGGTGTCTGTCACGTCTCGCCCTACTCCGGTAGCTGGTATCCGGAAGATCCCTCCGATCTCAGCCAACTGGTTGACACCCTGTTCGAAAAGTCGGAACAGCGGACGGGACCCTATCTGGCGCCGAACCCGGCCGGTTTCGTGGTTCCACACGCCGGCCTGATCTACTCCGGCACTGTCGCGGCAGCCGCTTACCGGCACATGCGCGCCGCCCGGACCGAGCGCGTGGTGATGCTCGGGTTTTCGCACCGCGGCTCGGCGCCGGGCCCCTGGATTCCGGATGTGGACGCCTACCGCACCCCGCTAGGCGAAGTCGCGGTGGATCGCGAGGCGGCGCGCGAGTTGCTGGATGGGGGCGCGTTCCATGCGCTACCCGAGGCCGAGCTGTGCGACCATTCCGTCGAGATCCAATTGCCGCTGATGCAGCGGGCGATTCCCGGGGCCAGCGTCCTGCCGGTCTATGCCGGCCACCTGGACACAGCAGCCCGCTCCGCGGCGGCGCGCCAGCTCGCGAAGGTCCTGGGGCCGGGCACCGTGCTGGCTGCAAGTTCCGATCTGACCCACTTCGGCCGCGCTTTCGGCTACCAGCCTTTTGCGGCCGACAATCGGGCATCCCAACGGCTGCATGACCTGGACGAATCCGTGATCGAGGCCGCCGGCAGCCTCTCCCCGGATCTCTTCTTCGCGGCGCTCGAGAGAACCCGTTCGACCGTCTGCGGGTACAATCCCATCGCTCTGCTGCTCGAGACAATGCGCTCGCTGGAGGGTGACGAGATCTTCCAGGAGACGCTCGATTACCAGACCTCGGGCGAACTCACCGGGGATTACCGGCACTCGGTCAGCTACGGGGCGCTGGGCTACTTTCCGGCGCGCTCGTTTCACCTGGCGCCCCAGGAGCAGGCGCTGCTCTTGGGAAGCGCCCGCCAGACGCTCCGGCATTACCTGGAAACCGGGGAGCGGAAACCGATCCCGCCCAAGCGGATCGCTCCCGGGCTGGAGCGCAAGGCGGGGGCCTTCGTCACACTCACCAGCCGGGGAGACTTGCGCGGCTGCGTCGGGCGGCGCGCGGCGGAGGACCCGCTGTGGCGGTTGGCGCCCGCCCTCACCCTGGCGGCGGCTCTGGAGGACTCGCGATTCCGGCCCGTGAAGCCGGGCGAGGCCGGGTTGGAGGTCGAGATCTCGGTGCTTTCCCCGCTCAAGTGGATGGCCGATACCAGCGGCTTTCGCGTCAATGAACACGGGGCTCTGCTGGAGGCCGGGCTAAGTCGCGGTCTGCTGCTGCCCCAGGTGGCGACCGAGCGGAATTGGACCGCGCGGCAGTTCCTGGATGCTCTGGCGCGCAAGACGGGCGTGAGCGAGAAGGTGTACGGTGAAGCCTCCACGCGCCTGTTCGTGTTCCGGGCGCAGATCCTGGATTGAGGCTGGAACAGGGGAGCCACACGTCTCAGATTGGGCAAACGGCTCCACGATTTTTAATAATTCGTCGTTAATCTTCGATTGCGGTTATACTTAATCCCTTGATGCTCCTGCTTACCGGTTCGCCAGGTTCCGGAAAGAGCCATCAGATTGTGGAGTCGGTCCGAGCGGAATTGCGCCGCGGGGATACCGATTTCCGCCTGCTGGTCCCTACGGCCACCATGGCGGAGCACCTGAAGAATCAACTGGCTCGCGAGGATCTCCTGCTGCGCCCCGGAGCGATCGCCACGCTCGCCAGGTTCGTAGCGCCATGGGTCCGCGAGTATCCGGAAATCCCGCCCGCTTCGCTGGAACTGCTGGTGGATCGCGTGCTCTCTGCCAAGGCGCCGGATCAATTCGAGCGCGTCGCTCGTTTACCTGGATTCCGGCGTAGCCTGTCGGAGCTGATCGAGGAGTTCTCGTCGGCGGGCTGCGATTGCTGGCGGCTGGCGCAACTGATTGAGGCGGGATTGCCGGAGGCGCCGCTGGCCGGGGCGTTTCTGGCGGTCTACCAGGACGTCGAACAAGAGATGATCCGCCGCGGATGGGCGCCCCGCGCGGTTCGCCTGAGGGGCGCGGCGGAGGAGATCCGGGCCTTCGGATTGGGGCCGATTCGCCGGATCTACCTGGACGGGTTCTTCACTCTCGGCGCCCCGGAACTGCATCTGATCGATGCGCTGTGCTCCCAGGCTGCCGTCACGGTTGCTTTGCCGTCCTGGGAAGGCTCGGCGGAAGCGCGGGAGGCGCTGCGGGCGCTGGGGTTCGCGGAGCGCATCCTGAAGGGCCCGGCCCGCCGCGCACCGCACCGGACGCTGGTGACCGCCACCAACATCGACCAGGAGGTGGAAGAGATCGCGCGGCGCATTCTGGAGCAAGTCGGGAAGGGACGGCAGTTCCGCGAGATCGGGATCCTACTGCGCAGCCGGACGCCCTACGTTCCGGTGCTGCGCACAGTGCTGGAGCGGTTCGGAATCCCGGCGCGCTTCTATTTCTCCGAGCCGCTGGCCAATCATGCGACGGTGCGCTACCTGACCGGCGCCGTCGAGGCGATGCTGGGCGGCTGGGATCACGAGGCTACGCTCGAGTTGCTGAAGATGGCGCCCTCGGGGTTTGGAACGACGCCCGCCTGCGACCGTTTCGAGTTCACCGTGCTGAGCCATCTGCCGGGTAATGGGCTGAAACAACTGCGGGAACTCTCGGACGATCCCAAGCTGCACTCCCTGCTGGACCGGTTGTCCGCGCTGGCGCCCTGGGCGGGGATGCGCCAGACGCCGGCCCAGTGGGCGGCGGCGTGCCACACGCTGCGCGGCCTGGTGCGGGCGCCGGCCATCGACGACGGCGTCTCGCACGATCGGGCGGCAATATGGCGGAGCCAGGCCGCGGCGCTGGCGGCCTTCGGCGAGGCCATCGAGGAGGCCGCTGGCGCCCTGGTTAGCGACCAACCGGTCCCTTTCTCCGACTTCTGGCGGGCCCTGACTCTGGTGGCCGGTGGCACTCCGCTCCGCGTCGCCGACGGGCGCCGCAACGTGGTCCACGTGATGGACGTCTACGAAGCGCGGCAGTGGGAGCTGCCCGTGGTCTTCGTGTGCGGACTTCTCGAGAAGCAGTTCCCGGTCTATCCCAGCCCGGAGCCGGTTTTTCCGGAGGCCGCCCGGCGCGCCCTGAACAATGCGGGGCTGAGCCTGACCACCGCCGCCCGCCGCCAGCGCGAGGAGCGCTTCCTGTTCGAGATGGCCCTCACCCGCGCCACTTCCGAGCTGGTGCTCAGCTATCCCGAGTACAACGCCAAGGGCGAGCCGAACCTGCCCTCCTTCTTTCTGGAAGAGCTGGCCCTGCAGCCCGTGAAGGCTCGTGGCGGCATTCCGGCCTGCGCCCGGCGCAAACAGAACCCGCCCCAACGATATCTCGAGGATCGGGATGTCCTGAACAACCTCCGGACGCAGCACCAGGTCATGCGGCCCAGCGCCATCGAGAGCTTTCTGCAATGCCCATTCCAGTTCTTCGTGGCCCACACTCTGGAACTCGAGGAGCCGCCTCCACGGCCGGGCGCACGCCTCTCGGCGCCGCTTCAGGGGCAGATCGTCCACCAGACGCTTTCGGATCTGGAACGCACCGGGAAGCCGCTGAACGCGGTTTTCCAGCGCGTCTTCGAAGAGGCGTGCCAGCGCGAGAGGGTGCTGGACGGATGCCGTACCGAGTTGGCCCGGCTGAAGATGCTGCGCGACCTGCACCGATACCTGGATCGGGCCGTGTCCTTCGCGGGCTGGAAAACCAGCACGGAGGAGCAGATCCGCTTTCCGTTGGGCGACGGCATCGAGGTCAGCGGCCGCATCGACCGGTTCGAGGTCAGCGGGGACGACCAGGCCGTGGTGTTCGACTTCAAGTACAGCGGGGCGCAAGGCATCCGCAACCGGATCAAGGGATACGAGCAGGGACGGTACGTACAGGGCGCGCTGTACCTGCTGGGCCTCAATCGGGTGTACGGATACACACCGGCGGGCATGTTCTACTGCGGCCTGCGCGGCGACGTGAACCTGGACGGCTGGCACATCGGCCTGCCCGGTCTCGAGCGCGTGGGCACGGCCTGCACGCCGCAGGCGATGTGGGAACAACTCGAGGCCGCGCGCTCGACCGCCTTGCGGGCCGCGGAAGAGATCCTGCGGGGAAAAGTGGAGGCCGCGCCGGAGGACTCCGATCGCTGCCAATACTGCGCGTTCATGGACGTGTGCCGCGCGTTTGGCAAGACCGCCCCGGCCGCCACCGGGGGAGCTGCCCAGTGACGCTCACCGAAGAGCAGCGAGCCGGCGTCCAGCGCTGCGGACAGGACGTCTGCGTGGTGGCCGGCCCGGGCTCGGGCAAGACGCGCGTGCTGGTGGAGCGCTTCCGGTGGCGGGTCGAGCAGGGCGTCTCCCCACTGCGCATCCTGGCCGTCACCTTCACCGAGAAGGCGGCCGGCGAGCTCAAGCAGCGGCTGGCACGCGACTTTGCCGGGCGCCCGGAGTTGCGCGAACAGATCGAGCGCGCCCCCGTGTACACCATCGACGCCTTCTGCGCCCACCTGCTGCGGGAGCATTCCATTCAGGCCGGGATCGATCCGCGCTTCGAGGTGCTGGATGCGGTCGGCGCCCGCGAGGAACTCTCCGGAGCGGCGGAAGAGACGCTGGATAACCTGTTCGCGGAACAGCCCGAAGGCCTGCGCGCGCTGCTCGGGGCGCTGGACCTGGACGACCCGGTGCGCGGTTTGATGGACGTCTACCAGGCCATGCGGGTCACCGCGCTGGATGTGCGGCAGGGCGCTTTCCAGAGAACGGCGGCCAGCGCCGCGGCCTTTCCGAAGCTGCTTCATACCGTCCGCTGGATCGTATCGGAAAGGCCGCGTAACTGGAGCCAGGCCCAGAAGCAGGCGCTGGCCCAGATCCAGGAGTGGGGCGTGCGTCTGCTGGCGCTCGAGGACGCGCCGGTGTCTCCGCGGCACTTCGGCGTGCTGGGGGAATTCGACTGCAACCTGAAGACGCTACGCCGCGACAATCCGATCTACGAAGCGGCCAAAGAGCTGAAGCGCAGCCTGGTGCCGGCCGCCCGGCAAGCGCTCATCGGGGAATACTACGCGCCACAACGGGCGCTGCTCTTCGATGCCCTGGAGCGGCTGGACCGGGCCTACCGGGGCCGCAAACAGGCGCTGAATGCGCTGGACTTCGCCGACCTCGAGGAGTTCGCCATCCGCTTGCTGCGCGACAACGAACCGTTGCGCACGCACGTCCGATCGAGCTTCGACGAAGTCCTCATGGACGAGCTCCAGGACACCAATGCGCTCCAGGCCATGCTCATCGACCTGATCCGCGCTCCGGAAAGGTTCTTCGCCGTCGGCGACCTCAACCAGTCCATCTACGGCTTCCGCCACGCCGATCCGGAAGTGTTCAAGCGATACCGCGACGCCATCCGGGCTCAGGGTTGGGCCGTGGACGAACTGCGGCAGAACCACCGCAGCCGCAAGGGCATCCTGTATGCGGCCGAGACCATCTTGCGGGGCGCGGAGGGAGTGGAACTGCCGGAGCTCGAAGCGGCGCGGCCGTTCGGCCGAAAAGAGGAGCCTTCGGTGGAAGCGATCGCCGCACTGGCTCACAGCCTCGAGGAAGCCGCGGAGCTGGAAGCGCGCCTGATCGCCCGGCGCATCCGCGATCTCGAAGGCAAGCTGATGCTGGAGCGGCGGGGGCCAGGGG